>JAUWTO010000296.1 GCA_030614685.1 Candidatus Aminicenantota bacterium | reverse complement strand
TTGGCTTATTGCCCGATCGAATATTGTATCATCGGGTGTTTAAACCTGAATAATGAACGACATGTATTATGTGAGATATAGACATTTTTTCTTTATTATTCAGGTAAATAGGGAATCGTCTCAATGAGGAGGAGAAGATGAAAAAGGCTCTGGTTTTTGGAGTTCTGTTTTGTGCCCTCTGCCTGGCTATGCAAGCCGAACCGGCAGACGGCCTTAAGGTTTTTATTTCCGTGGATATGGAGGGGATCTCGGGAGTGGTCACCTCGGAGGAGTGCAGCAGATCGGGGAAAGACTATGATCTTTTCCGCCGCATCATGACGGAGGATACCAATGCGGCCGTGCGGAGTGCCTTCAAGGCCGGCGCCACAGAAGTCTGGGTGCGCGACTCCCATGGCTCGGCCCGCAACATCCTGCCCGATCTTTTGGATCGAAGGGCCATCCTGGTGAGGGACTGGTCCGGGGGCCACAAATCGATGATGGAGGGGATCGACGAGACCTTCGACGCCGTGTTGTTTATCGGATATCACGCCCGAGCCGGCACGCCCGATGCCATCATCGAGCACACCATGAGCGGTGTGGTCACGGACTCGGCTGTTAACGGCGTATCCCTGCCCGAAGCCGGATGGAACGCCCTGATTGCCGGGCACTACAACGTGCCTGTGGTGTTCATCTCCGGGGACAAGGCGATCTGCGAGCAGGCCAAGGACATGTTCGGCGAGGTGGAGACGGTGGCGGTCAAGGACGCCATCGGAGCTGCGGCCGTGTGCCTTCATCCTTTGGAGGCTCAGGATAAGATCAGTGAGGGTGTCGAGAAAGCCCTGAAGCAGCTCGACCGCTACAAAGCCTATAAGTTCAGCCCGCCTTACACGCTGGTGCTCAAACTCAAAACCGAGAAACAGGTCTATAATGGGGCGTTCTATCCCGGCGCCAAACGAACAGGAGACTGGGAGCTAACCTATCGCAGCGACGACATCATGGAGATCGTCAAAGCCTTCATCTGGATGCGAAAGTAATCAACCGGGATCGGTCACAAGCCGATCTCACTGTGTCGGCGTCGTTTTCGTTGCTGCCCATTTGCAGTATTACAAGTCCGCTGTGGCGGTATGGTTCATGCTGGGGACGATGCTCTAATAGCGGTTCAGTTGGCGTCTAAGACAGCCAGGTTGTTTTCGATAAGTTCGACCTGGTTTTTGGCCTCACTCAGCCGCTTCTTTTCTTCCTCGACCACATGCGCCGGTGCCCGCTCCATGAAGTTGGCGTTTTGGAGTTTAGATTCGGCTTTTTGAATGTCCTTGAGCAGTTTGTCTCGCTGTTTTTGGAGCCGGTCTCTTTCTTTTTCGGGATCGATGAGGCCCGTTAGATAGATCTCGGCGCTTCCCACTACCTGCATGGCTGCGGCTGCGGGGCGCTCCATGTCGGGTGCGACTTCCAGCGTCTCGAGCCCCCCCATGTGCAGGATGAGGTGCTCCAGCCGCTTCATAACCGCCGCTGTTTCGGCGTCTGATTTGACCATGGCGCCCAGTTTGGTTTTGGGCGGGATGTTGTAGCGGGCCCGGAGTTCGCGGATCGACCGGATGACATCCTCGATCAGGCGGAAGTCTTTCTCGATCCCTTCGTCTTCCTGGTCTTTCATGGGCACGGGCCAGGAAGCGGAAATAAGCTGCTTCGGGGTTTCGATAGGAGTCTCCAGTCCGCGCACCGCACATTGGGTGCCCAGCGCCTCCCATAGGACTTCCGTGATGAAAGGGACAAACGGATGGAACAGGCGCAGGACCTGGTCCAGAGCATAAGCCAGCACAGAGCGGGCAACAGGAGCCGAGGCCTCGTCCCAGAAGCGAGGTTTGATGAATTCCAGATACCAGTCGCACAGCTCGGACCAGAAAAATTCCCGTGCGGCCCCGATCGCGGCCGAGGGATTGTACTCCTTGAGCTGTGCCGTCACTCGGCCCACCACGTGGGAGAGGCGCGACAGGATCCAGCGGTCTTCATCCGCAAGTTGATCCGCTGTCAGAGGCGCGAACTTGTGTTCCCCCAGGTTCATGAGGGAGAAGCGGGCCGCGTTCCAGAGCTTGGTGCAGAAGGCGCGCCCCACATCGAAGCGCTCGCTGATGATCTTGGCCATGGGCAGGTTGGGCATGGTGCCCAGGACATCGAATTCTTTACCGGTCTGGGGGCAGATGTAGGTGAAGATGGTGCTGCCGTGTTCGGCCGTGGCCAGGTCGACCAGCTCGCCGGTGAAGGGCGAGACGGCCTGGACCGGAAGCCTGATGTCCTGGGTCCCGGTCTGCATGTCGCAGAGCACATACCGCATGGCGTCGGCCCCATATTTTTCGATGATGTCCACCGGGTCGATGCCGTTGCCCTTGCTCTTGCTCATGCGTTCGCCCTTGCCGTCCTGGATGGTGGCGTGGATGAAGCAGTCAGTAAACGGCACATCCCCCAGCAGGTAGAGCCCCATGATCTGCATGCGAGCCACCCACAGGGTGATGATGTCACGGCCTGTGATCAGACAGGACCCGGGGTAGTAGTAGCTCAGGCTGTCAGGGGATCCGGGCTGGGACCCCAGCCACCGCTGGCCCTTGTCGATCTTGGCGGTCTCGGGATCGGGCCAGCCCAGTGTGCTGAAGGGCCAGAGCGCGGAGCTGAACCAGGTGTCGAGCACGTCAGGATCCTGGGTGAGGCCGGCCGCCTCCAGATCAGTCGCGTATGCATCTCGCGCCTCCTCCGTACGGGGACACACCAGGACATCAAAGAGGCCCTTCTGCGGGAGCTCTGAGATCCGGTCAGGACTGTATAGATTCCCTTCCGAATCTGCTATCCAGGTCCAGAGGTCGTCATTTGTGAGTTCCGGCAGAGCGGCAGCAACCTTGGGAATGGCATCACGCTCGAAGCTGCCGTGCCAGATGGGGATGCGGTGTCCCCACCAGAGCTGCCGGCTGATGCACCAGTCGCGCTTCTCCGCCAGCCAGGACCGGTAGGTTCCGCCGTAGCGGACATGGTCGGGAAAGAATGTGAGGTTCCTGCCGGTGGGGGAGCGGTAGTCGC
>JAUWTO010000295.1 GCA_030614685.1 Candidatus Aminicenantota bacterium | reverse complement strand
TTTTCCAGAATCTTGTTCTGGACTCTCCGGATGTCCAGCAGCCTCACCCGCACATCACGCCCCAAAGGAGTGATGTCGTAGAATTTGCGGGGACGGCCGCCAGCCACGTTCCATTCGCCCTGGATCAGTTCCATACGCTCCAAACGCCTCAGGAGAGGGTACAGGGTGTTTTCCTCGACACTGTAGCCCAGTTCCTCACATGTCTTGAGCATCCGGTACCCGTATGTTGGGGCATCCAGCATTCCCAGTACGAACAACTGCAGAAAGCCCCGGTTCATCTCACTTTCAAAATGGCCGAACTCAGGATCCATTGGAATCGACCTCCTCTGCATCATTTTCTCTCATACTGTTTTTCTCACATTACCGTGTATCACAATATACTGTTTGTCACACAGCTTGTCAAGCAAATTCTTTCATTCAGATACCCCACACATAATGGTATAATGCCTTCCTTTATACAAAAGAACCGCAGGCCCCAGAGGCAGCACGACAAAAATGAGAGATCGCACGACTAAACAACCTGAGCCGCAAGTGGTCACATCTGTCGGCGCCGAGGAAGCCATGTCAATTCAACCGGATGAGGTCCCGTCCTCCAATGGGGCACAGGTCCGCTACCGCCGCATCCTGGAGCTGCAAAAAGTCGCGATCCATGTCATCGACGCGCGATACCGGATCATCTATTATAATGCCTATGCCCAGAACTGGGCCGATCGGCTTGGATACACCCTGGACGAAAGCGCGCTGGGAAAGAACCTGTTCGACATTTTTCCCTTCCTCGGCAAAACCATCCGAAAGGAATACCAGCAGGCCTTCGACAGAGGCGGAGACCTGGTCACAGAGGAGAGGCTCAAGCTGGCAGGGAGAGACGTCTTCGTCCAGACCCAGAAAATCCCCGTGGTCCATGACAGAGGAGTGGTGGAGATCATCACCATCATCCGGAATATCACCGATATCCGGGAGACCGAGACCCGGCTCAAGAGCACGGAGGAGCGCTTCCGAACGCTCTTCGAGTACGCTCCCGTGGCCTACTATTTGAGCGACCTCAAGGGCACTTTCCTGGACGGCAACCTGGCAGCCGAAGCCTTGATCGGCTACAAAAGAGCAGACTTCATCGGCAAGAACTACCTCAGCACCGATCTCATACCCCTGGACCAGCTCCCGACAGCCGCCAAGATCCTGGCCCAGTCGGTCCTGGGAAAGATCACCGGCCCCTATGAAATCGCGCTCAAACACAAGAACGGGAGCAGGGTCCACGTCGAGATATCCAACATTCCCATCAAGATCGAGGGCAAAACCCGAGTCCTGGGAGTCGCAGTGAATCTCCCCCACCACAACCAAGCCCAGGAGAAGGAAAAGGAGATGATCCACAGCCTGCGTCAGCTTTCCGACGTGGGGATGAAGCTGGGAGAGGTTTCGAAGGACGACAACATCTTCCAGATCATCGGCGAGCTGCTGCACAGACTGATCGGAGACAGCTATATCGGAGTCAGCGACTACGATGACGAGGAGGGTGTCATCGAGGTCAAGGCCGTGGTCGGCCACAAGGAACTCTTTAAGGATATCCTGAAGATCATGGGCCGCGACCCCATCGGGATGAAGCTCACGCCGGATCCGGAGGCTGTCCGGGAAAGGCTTCAGAAGCAGCAGCTCAGGAAGATCCCCGGGGGACTGTATGAGGTCATATTTAAAAAGCTGCCCAAAACCGTGTGTGCTGCTCTCGAGAGGCTGGGTCACATCCAGGCCGTCTATTCGGTTGGATTCATCCGTAGGGGCACGATCTACGGAACGGCAGTGATCATGCTCCGTGACCGCGACGCATTCGAGCACCCGGAACTGGTCGAATCCTTCATCAACCAGGCTTCCGTGACCCTCCAACGCTGGAAGGCGGAAAACCGGATCGCCGCCTCGCTCAAAGAAAAGGAGGTCCTGCTGCGCGAGATCCACCACCGGGTCAAGAACAACATGCAGATCATTTCCAGCCTCCTGCGCCTGCAGGCCAGCAACCTTTCGGACCCGGACGCGCTCGAATCCCTGCAGATCAGCCAGGACCGCATCCGCTCCATGGCACTGGTGCACGAAGGGCTGTACCGATCTTCAGACCTTTCCCAGATCGACTTTGCCGAGTACGTGAAGAAACTGACAGGCCATCTCTATTCCATAAACGCCGATTCGCGCTCTCAGATATCCCTCCATGTCGAGATCGAAGACATCTCCCTCGACATCAACCGGGCCATCCCCTGCGGCCTCATCATCAACGAACTGGTCACCAATGCCCTCAAGCACGCCTTCCCCGGGGGCAGCAAGGGCGACATCTTCATCCGCATGGCTCGTTTTAAACAGGGAGGCCTCTCCCTGACTGTGGCGGATAACGGCATGGGTTTCCCGGCGGAGGTCGATGTCCGCAACACCGACTCCCTCGGCATGCAGATCGTCGGCGACCTCGTCCAGCAGCTCAATGGAATCCTCCGAGTGAAAACCGAGGAAGGCACGCAGTTCACCATACGCTTCTGAGACAGGCGCCGCTCCCACGATTGACAGCCCCGTGGGGCTCTGTTATACACAGTACGCACGTGCGACATTACATACATCCGGGAAAATCATGCAGCACAGCTACCTTGTCTACCTGATCCTGTTCGGGTCTTCCTTTATCCGTTCGACGTTCGGATTCGGGGACGCTCTGGTGGCCATGCCCCTGCTGGCACTGGTGATCGGCCTGAAGGCGGCCACCCCGCTGGTGGCGCTGGTCGCTTCCACTATCGGGCTGACCATCTTGGTCCGCAACTGGCGCAAGGTCCAGGTCAAGAGTGCCTGGCGCCTGATCGTCTCCGCCGCCGTGGGAATCCCCATCGGCCTGCTGCTGCTCAGGGGGGTTTACGAAGACGTACTCAGGATCATCCTGGCAGGTGTCCTGATCGGGTTCGGAGTGTACAGCCTGATCAAACCGCGGCTCCCCGTCATCCGGAACGATACATCGGCCTTCGCCTTCGGATTCATCGCGGGTATCCTGGGAGGGGCCTACAACAGCAACGGCCCTCCAGCTGTGATCTACG
>JAUWTO010000213.1 GCA_030614685.1 Candidatus Aminicenantota bacterium | reverse complement strand
CGCTCCGGTCTCCCCGGTCAGGACAGAAAAACCGGATTCCAGCCCCAGTTCCACCTCTTCGATGGTAGCCAGGTTCTTTATGTGCAGGGACTTCAGCATGCGTTGTCCGAGAGGCTTTCCCTCTCTGTAATCGTACCTATTTTTTGATCGGGATCGGGACCAGACAGGTATCCAGATTGATGCGTCCGTAACCGAGGTAGTCATCCCGACCGGGGTATTCGTCGGTGTTGACGTCGTCGGCGGTGTAGCGGATGACGTTCATGACATCTGCAACCTCCATCCAGGGTTTGGCGCTCAGGATCAGGGCCGCCATGCCGGATACGTGTGGTGCGGCAAACGAGGTTCCCCAGGTCCAGCTGTAGGGATAATAGTTGGAAGGGACGGACCAGACGGGAACCGTGGTGAGGACCGCCTCGCCCGGCGCCGCCACGTCGATCTCGGGCCCAAAGTTGGACTCGGGCGCCTGCTTGTCGTCCATGTCTGTAGAGGCTACCGCCAGCACATAGTTGTCATACGCGGCGGGATAGAGGACTTCGCCGCTCTCGTTCCCGCTGGAGGCGACCACAACGACTCCGTTCTGGAACGCATACCGGACCGCCTCTTCCAGGTCCGGATCGTCGAAGGGGCCGCCCAGGCTCAGGTTGATGACATGGGCGCCGTTGTCCGTGGCCCAGAGGATGCCCTCGATCACGTCGGAGTAGCTCCCCTCTCCATTCTGGTCCATACATTTTACGGGCAGGACCATGCAGTTCCAGGCCACGCCGGCAATGCCGATCCCGTTGTTGGACTCGGCCGCCGCGATGCCGGCCACGGCTGTCCCATGCCAGAAGTCGTCCGTGGCATCGTCGTCGCCGTTGACGAAGTCCTTGCCCGAGGAATACATCTTGTTCTTGAGATCCGGATGGGTGAGGTCCACGCCCGTGTCGATGACTGCGATGACGATGTCGGACACCCCGGTGGTTTCCTCCCAGGCTGTGGTGGCGCTGATGTCGGCGCTGGGGGTGCCTCCCGGGCTTCCGGGGACCGTCTGACCGGTGTTGGAGAGCGCGTACTGATCCCGGAAAAAGAGGTCGTTGGGAGTGACAGCCACGCGGGCTATGTAATCCGGTTTGGCATATTCCACGTAATAGTTCTGGTTCCAGGCATGCACCATCTCCGCCACAGTCGAGCCTTCAGGAACCTGGATACGGTAAAGGTCCACGATGGGGATCTTCTGCGAGGCATGGCTTCCATACGCCCTCGCCATGGCCTGGACGTGCTGAGTCGTGAGCAGAGGGCGAAATTTGACCAGAATGTGATCTTCGGCATAAAGCCGTATCTCTCCCGTTTCCGTGTCCGCACGCGGGGAAATGACACGGTCCGCAATCCGTTGGGTCAGGTCGCCCCGGATGCGTTCCTGACTCTGCCTAGCCTGCTGCGGGAGGGCCTGCAGGCTGATCACGGTGAATAGAACTATCAGAACCAACACCAACTTGTGTTTCGTTGTCATGCTCGCTCACCTCCTCGAAAAATGCGGCTAGAACACATAGGACAGCCCCGCCATCACGCCCCAATCCACGGAACTCGAGTTGGGGAGGATCGAGAGTTCTGCTTTGAGCGTCCATCCGTCGGCGGGTTCGTAATCCAGGCCTGCCACGGCGTTGAATCTTCCACTGGATTTGAAAGTCATCTCCTGCGAACCGGTGAGGTCCTGGATCTGTTCCTCAACGACAAGCCGTCCCCAGAGATAATCATAGGCTAAGCGCAGGTAGGGGTAGATATAGGAATAGCGGATATAGGTGAACTGCAGCCCGCCATGGATCCGCTGCCACTTCGGTTGCGTGTTCACTGTGCCATTCACTGCCAGCCCCGGAATCTCAAAGCTTTCCTGCTTCCCATTGTAATAGACGTATTCTCCTCGCAGTCCAATCTCAAAATCGCCCGTTTCGACCAGCATGGCACCCAACTCCCCGCCGAACAGCAGGCCTCCTGTATTGCCCTCGACCAGCTCAAGTGAGAGCGGCAGCTCCCGGCTGAAAACGGTGCCATGGTTGGACAGCGAGTAGCCGATGATCCCGGCCAGTGAAAACCGCTGGTTGATCTCCAGGGCCGGCCGGAACGTGAAGACCGAGGACTTGAGCTTGGTCGTCTCTTCCGATGCATCCCAGGCGATAGCCCGGTTGAAGTGTTCGAATCCAACGGTGGCCTTTATGCGCAGATCCTGGATCAGGCCAGTCTGGTTTTGTGCGCTGGAAGGCACGGTCCAAGCCAGAAACAGAATCCTGATGCTCAGCACAATCCTCCATTTAGCCATGAATATATCCTCCTAGTCCTTTTTTATCGGGATTTTATCGATCTCCGCCATCCTGTTTACTGCCAGGGGGGAGTACTTGCTGTTGGGATAGTCCGAGATGAGTTTCTGGAAGTAGGGGATGCTCTGGTCGATCATTCTGCCTTTGTAATAGGATTCAGCCAGGATGAAATACACTCGGTCCATCTCGGAAAAGCCGGGGTACTCTGTCAGGATCTCTGTCAGCCGGCTGACAGCGGCCTTGTAAGCTTTCCGCTTGTAATAGTGATAAGCGATGGTAAAGGAATGCTGCGCCAGGCGCTCCTCGCAGTCCCGCACCTTTTCCCTGGCCTGCTCCGCCTCTTCACTGAAGGGGTATTTGCTGATGACCTGCTTGAACTCGACCAGGGCCTGCCTGGTCTTGGATTGGTCTCTCCCGGGTTTCAGGGCCTTCTTGAAGTAGGATAGGGCGATTTGGTACTGGGCGTAGGCGGCAGACGGGCTGTAGGGGAAGAGCGAGATGAACTCGCGATACTCAGAGGAGGCGATGATCAAGCTGCCTTCGTCCCCCTGCTCGAAGTACGAATCGGCGATGATCAGCTTGGCCCTCTGCGCATAGAAACTGCGCGGGAAAGAATCGATCACCTGGCGGAGGTAGAGTCGACCTTTTTCCGGGTCTTTTTTTATAGACTGCTGGCCCAGCTCAAAGAGCTCTTCGTCCGAGGTGGCGTCCGGGTCGATCTCAATTTTTTTGCCTCCGCATCCTATCCCGATCGCCAGGATCAGGATAAGACACAGCGTGTATATGCAGTGTTTTTTCATATTTTAGTCCTTTGACATTCTAAGGAAACCCTACTCAGGCATATACGTGATTTATCCACTGCCATTCCTGTTTCAGGCCCTCTTCCAGTGCGGTGCGGGGAGCGTAGCCCAGGTCCCGGGCAGCCTTGCTGATGTCGGCCGATGTATGCGGCACATCCCCCTTCTGTTTTGTTTCCCACTGGATCCGGACCTCGCGGCCTGAGATCTCTTCGAAAAGAGGGAAGAGCTCCTTGAGGATCCTGCGATGTCCGCCGCCCACGTTGTAGATCTCGCCGGGCTGGCCCTGGTTCAGGGCCGCGATATTGGCGTCCACGATGTCATCGACGAAGGTAAAATCGCGTGTCTGCTGCCCGTCTCCATACACGGTGATGGGTTCGCCGAGACAGATCGCCTTGAAGAACTTGTGAAAGGCCATGTCCGGTCTCTGCCCTGGCCCGAAGACCGTGAAAAACCGCAGGGAAACTGCCGGGAAACTGTGGTTGGAGGCGTAGAGCAGGCAGAGATGTTCGGCCGCCAGTTTGCTTACCCCATAGGGGGAGTAGGGCCGTGTGGGGCTGGTTTCCCGCATGGGGAGCTCCGGGCAGTCTCCGTACACGGAGGAAGAGGAGGCGTACACGAATTTCTGGATGTCGGCTTCCTTGGATGCTTCCAACAGCCGCTGCGTGGATTCGATGTTGTTCTGTGTGTAGATTGAAAAATTCTGTCCCCAACTGGCGCGCACGCCGGCCTGGGCTGCTAGGTGGAAGACGCTGTCTACCTCGTTTAACAGCTTCGGCAGGTCGAGCCGGTTGAGGTCTTCGGGGATGAAAGTGAATCCCTCTCTCCCGATCAACGGAGCGAGATTCGCCTCCTTGAGCTCACGGGCGTAGTAGTCTGTGAAGCAGTCCACGGCCTGGACCGTGATCCCGTCCTGCAGCAGCCTGTGACAGAGATGGGAGCCGATAAAGCCCGCTGCTCCGGTAACCAGGCATCTCATGAATCGTCCGTTAGTCTACTCAGCTCCTGCTTGATCCGTATCATCTCTGCCTTGGGGTCGGGGCGCTTGAAGATGCCCGATCCCATGACCAACACATCTGCGCCGCTTTTCACGAAATCCT
>JAUWTO010000062.1 GCA_030614685.1 Candidatus Aminicenantota bacterium | reverse complement strand
TTCTGTGCTCCCTTGTTTCCGATGCTGGCCCTCGCGATGAAGATCCCCTCGGAGTTGAAGACATCGTATACGGCCTCGTTCGGGTTCTCACCCTTTTCGTGTGTCATGACATAGAGCCGCCCTTCGTTGTCTGTGATGAGGTAGCGGCAGGGAGGCCAGGCCGCGCGAAACACGATCTTCTGCCGCGCCTGGCTGTCCTCGGGATACTGATCGAGGTAGGATTCTCTGTACCGGGCCGTGACCTTGACCGGCGTGTATTCCTTGCGGATCTTGCGGGCCAGGCTGCCCTCCAGATCAAAGGCCAGGATCTCGTAACCCCGGTCCGGATGGACAACGAACACGAAGTCCCGGGAGGCACTGAAGATCAGGTCTCCCCTGGGGACCAGGAAACGGGAAGCGACCTCGAGGGGAGTCCAGGCGAACGCATCGATCTCAGTGGACTGTTCATAAAGGACATTGGCCAGGCCGACATGATCGACACGTTTTTTTTCAGCCATGTTCTCATCCTGCCAGTGGATCAGGAAGTTCCCGTTCCGCAGCATCTGGTCGATCGCGAAACGCTGTTGGGTCTGCATCTCCCGGATGAATTCCCCTTCCAGGGAATACAGCTGGAACTGAGTCAAGCCGGGGTCCTTGGCCATGAGTGTGCTGTCCCCCCAGACCTGGATCGTCCCGCCGAACAGAAATTGGCCGGGCTCTTCCCCCCGAGTCGCGAAGGATGTGACGAATCCACCCCCAGCATCGAATTTGAAGATGAAATCCTCCCGGCTCTGCCATCGGATGATAAATATGTTTCCCTGGGCATCCACATCGAAATCCTCCATGTCCAGAAGGCCGGCCTCGATGACGGCCTGGTCCTCCGTGTCTATGGAGAAGAGCCTCTCGAGATGGAGCGAGCTAGGCTCGCCCTCCAGCTGGTAGGGCTTCAGGTGGTTTTGTACTATTTCCACTCCCCCCTCTGTAGATCTTTCGACTTCGGGCGGTGGGGATCCGCAGCCGGCCAGGAGCGCGGCGACCAATATTACACTGGATAGCCTCTTCATGAGATCCTCCTATACGCGGATCCTCTATTGATCATCGAATCCCTCTCCGCATACAGAGATCCGAACATGGTGAGGTTGACATCTGCGATGATATCTCCTGCAGACGGGAAGTGATCGTCACCTCGAGTACATGGTTGATCCCAATATAATCACGCTGTATTCTTCCGTCAAGCCGTTCATTGGTCGGAATAAATAAAAATGAGAGAAGAGGCGTATAACGGGGTGACCGGTCCGATACAAAAATGAGAGAGGAAAAAAATGAGATACGGAATATGGCTGTTGGCCACTCTGATCATGACACCTGTATTCGGCGAAAAAATCGCTGATCTGTCCGAGCTCAGCCGGCCTGCATCCATGGCTTTCGCCGGTTCGACTCTCTATATCTGCAACAGCGATGTGATCCATGCCTACTCCCTGGATCCGTTCCGGTTTGTCCGGACTGTGGGTCGGGGCGGTGAGGGTCCGGGGGAATTCAACTCCACGCCTCACCTGGCCGCTCAGCCTGATGGTCTGTTCATCAACACCATGGGCAAGATCATGGCTTTTTCAGCAGCCGGAAAATTTCAGACTCAGACGAAGGTCCCCTTCCTCTACTGGTCTATGTATTATCCGATCATGAGATCTGGGGAGAATTTTGTCGGCCTTCCCCTGAAGAGGGTCGAGGATCTTTCGAAGGTGATCCACACCGTCAACCTCTACGATCCCCAGTTTGAGTTGATCGCCGAACTATACCAGGGGGACAGTCCAGCGCTTCTTCCCCCTCCTCCTCCGGGGAAAAAAGTCGTGAAGGTGGATTATCAGGTCATCCCAAACTGCCTGGAGGTCGCGGTTCATGAAGGCCGGATTTTTGTAGCAGACTCCCGCAAGGGATTCTTCATCGCTGTGTTTAACGGAGCGGGTACACATCTCGAGGATTGGGCCAAAGACTACCGGCGCATCAAGGTCCCCGAGGAATTCAAGAGAATGTTCTGGGAGGAGACGCGGGCAGCAGACAACTGGGAACAACAGAAGCAGCGGTTCAATTATATCATCAGAGATCACTACCCCGCATTCTTCAGCATGAAGATCCAGCAGGGGAGGATGTATCTCACGACATACGCCCAGAAGGACGGTTTGTACGAAGTCGTGGTTCTCGATCTGCAGGGCAACCTGGTGAAGCGCGCCTTTTCCTGCCCCTTAGATCCGGAGGTCAGGCTGCTCCGGGGGATCGCACCCTTCAGCAATGAGTATGTAATCCGGAACGAGACCTTCTACTATTTGGTCTTGAACGAGGACTCGATGCTGTATGAGCTGCACGCCCACGCCCTCGACAAGTAGTCCCGGCTTCAGTCCATGTCCGCCCACTGAGCTGCAAATCCTGAGAAAAATCCGATTTTCAACAACATTTTCGGTTTTCCCTTGTATAATAGATTGACTTGGCAGGAATATGGCGCACAACAAAGAAGAGCAGAGCCAGATCCAAAAGATTCGGGTCCCTTTCCTCGCCTCGCTGCGTACGCGGAAGCTGCTGCCCCTGGCCGCCCTCCTGCTGTTCCTGGCTGTGGTCGTTCCCTATTTGATCTGGCGGTTCACGGGGAATATCCCTCCTGTCGATGTTGTACTCAAACTCAACACCGTCCTCGTAGCCAAGGGGCAGCAGGAGATCCTTGACCTCGCTGACGGCACACGAGTGGTGCTGGATTCCGGGAGTTTATTTCAGTCTCCGGATGAATTTTTAGGAGAGGCGCGGGAGGTCTATCTGAGCGGCGAGGGATATTTTGAAGTAGCCGCGGATGACCGCAGGCCCTTTCTCATTCATGCCAATGGGGCCCGGATCCGGGTTCTGGGGACCCGCTTCAATGTCCGTGCCTGGCAAAACAGCAAGAAGGTCGAAGTTGTTGTGAGCCGGGGGCGGGTCTCGCTGAGTCTGGATCAGGAGGCGGCCGCAGATGCGGTCGTCATAACCGAGGGGGAGGGCAGCACGCTCTGGGAGGGCCAGGCCCCTACGCTTCCGGAAACCGTCGATGTCGAGAAGTACCTGGGATGGCTCGATCGAGAGGCTGATTTTCAGGATGCGCCCCTTTTTGAGATCTTTTTTCTGTTGGAGCGCTGGTATGGAATCCAATTCGTGCTTAGTGACGGGGCGATCACAGCGGAGCGCCTGACGGTCCATATCGACAATCGGCCGCTCGACGAGATCCTGGAGCTGATCGCGGCCTTGACGGATCAGGAGGTCGAACGCAAAGGAAACCTTGTCTTATTGAGCCCGAACCGGATAAACAGGTGACATCTCTCTCGATCTTTATGGAATTCCCTTGATGGAGCTTCGTTCCCGATCCTGATCATCAGCTGGGCATACTGCCTGTCCTGGGGCTCATGTACCGATTTTAGGGCGGAGGGGTTCAATCACCGACTTGGCCTATGGCGAACAAGTGTCTCCGGCCGCGGATGAACAATGTCTTGTGTGAGATGGCCGGTGTGGCCATGCAGACCTCATCCATGGAATTTTTCGCGAGGAGTTCGTATCGAGGTCCAGCCTTCAAAATGGTAATGGTCCCGTATTCATCCGTGAAATACAGCCGTCCATCCACCGCCACGGGAGAGGCCGAATAGGAACCAAGGTCCCCGCCGATCTTCTCGCGATATTTTTCCTCACCGGATACCGCAGTGTAGCAGGTCAGGATGCCGCCGTTGTCCGCGACATAGAGGAGATCCCCCAGGACGAGGGGAGTGGGCTGGTAAGAACCGCGCCTGGGATAGGACCAGGGGATGAAGCGATTGGAATTTTCGTTCCTGGCCAGCGAAATGTCTCCCTCGGCCTCCAGCTTGATGGCATAGATGGGGCGCATCCGGCCGTGGGCATTGGTGATGAAGACCAGTCCGTGTGCCACGACCGGAGTAGGGCAGGGGACATCCCCTCCGCCCCTCATCCACCAGATCGCTTTGCCGGTCTCGACCTCGTAACCTCCGATGTGTTTGTAGCCGTTGACGATCACCTGCGTGCGATCCGCGGATGTGTGCACGGTGGGCGTTCCCCAGGTCGGATTCTCGTCCCTGAGTGTGCGCCAGATATCCTTTCCGGATTCCAGATCCAGCGCCGTGATAAAGGACTGATTGTTGACATCGCACACGAGGAGGACCTTATCTTGATAGATGACCGGGGAGCTGGCAAATCCCCACTGGATGTCCGGCACATTGAAGGCCCCGGCATCCAGGTAACCCAGATCTCTGGTCCAGAGCAGTTTGCCCTCGAGGTTGTAACAGTAAAGGCCCTGTGAGGCGAAGAAGACCAGGAGGTGTTTCCCATCCGTGGCCGGCGTGCAGTTCGCGTGGCTGGATTTGATGTGGCGCGCCACCTTGGGCTTTCCCGTGTAGGCCGTCTTTTCCCAGACGATCTCCCCGGTCGTCCTATCGAGGCAGTAGACCTTGTAGTGGTGATCGTAATCCTCCGGGTTGTCCGGACTCTCCCCGTATCGGCCGACCTTGAGATAGGCCTCTTTCCCTTCTCCCACTGCAGTGGTCACGAAGACGCGGTCTCCCCAGACAACGGGCGAAGAATGTCCCAGGCCCGGGATCGCTCTTTTCCAGCGGATATTGGCCCCTGTCTTGACATCCCAGTTCAGGGGAAGGTCCTGTTCGGTCGCGATACCTGCCGCATTTGTCCCTCGAAACTGCGGCCAGTTCTGTGAAATGTCGGGCTCAACACTCATGGAGCCCGCACAAGGATCATCCGTGCGTGTCCCAGACAGAAATGAGCCCGCAGCCAACAGAAAGGGCACAACCATGAAACACAAAGTCCGTATCCACCAGGTCTTCGTCATTTGATTACCTCGCTCACGTGAATTTTTCTGAATAATTCATAATACGTGTCGATATGTACGGCGTTGCCTGGAAAAAGATATGGGCAGGATGAAAAAGAGTGATTTATTCTGAATATCAGAAACTATTCTCGCTTCCGGTCGTATATTCCTGTATCCTGGGTAAATAAATCGGAAGGAGAGCCCGGATGGACATGCTGACCAAACTTGAAGAACTTGTGCTCATCGCGGTGTTGAAGTTGCAGGACCAGGCCTACGGGATCTCGATATACGATTATGTGGTGCAAAAGACCGGGAATAAGGTCGCCGTGAGCAGCGTGTACTTTCCCCTGGAACGGCTGGTAAGAAAAGGCTACCTGGACTCCTTCAAGGGCGATCCTACCCCAAACGCGGCGGAATGCGCAAGAAGCACTATGCACTGACCCAGGAAGGCGTCGACGTCCTCCAGGCAAACAGGGAATTGAACACGACCATCTGGAACGATGTGGATGGGGCGGCTGCCAGAGGAGCGAAGGTGTAGCCATGGCTCCTCCTCCCCGGCTGGCCAAGTGGCTCTTGAGGATCGTCTCTTCACGAGAGCGGGACGAGGGCTTCCTGGGGGATGTCGAGGAACTCTACCAGGATCGCTGCGAGGGGTCTTCGCCGTCCGGGCATGGACGCCTCTGGTACTGGGGAGAGGTCCTGAGGGCACTGCCTGGATTCATCGGCACATCGCTTTTAGGGAGGGCCGCCATGGCCGGCAGCTATCTGAGGATCGTCTGCCGCAATCTCGTGAGACAGAGATCTTATTCCCTGATCAACCTGTTCGGACTGACCCTCGGGATCACCTGCTGCATATTGATCCTCGCCTATGTAGGCTATGAACTCTCCTACGATGGGTATCATGCGCAGGCGGACCGGATCTTCCGAGTCGCCGCCAGGTTGACGGACATGGGGCAGACCCGGGAGTCGATTTTTTCACCCGCTCCGGTGGGATCTACCCTGGTGCAGGATTATCCCGAGGTGCTGGCCTCGGTCCGGTTCATGCCTACGGTCAAGCGTGTATTCAAATTTGAAGACAGGGTCTTTTTTCAGGAAAGGGTCTTTTATGCCGACCGGTCGATCTTCGATGTGTTTTCCTTCGAGCTGACCAAGGGGGATCCGGACACAGCCCTCGAGGCGCCCTTCACCATGGTCTTGACGGAGACGGCGGCCCTCAAGTATTTCGGAGACCAGGATCCTGTCGGCCGGTCCGTGAACTGGGACAACAAGTTCGATTACACCGTCACCGGCGTTGTCAAAGATCCTCCCGCCAACTCCCATTTCACATTTGAGGTCCTGGCCTCTTTCGCCACTCTCATCAAGTATGACGCCCGGATCGGATCCTGGAGGAGTGGGAGCTTCGCCACCTATGTGCTGCTGCGTGAGGGCACGGATCCCGAGGACCTTGAGCGCAAGATGGAGGACTTCGACCGGAAATACCTGGAGCCGCTCCTGGCGGATTCAGGCAGTGAGCTCGAATCCTTTCTCCAGCCCCTGAAACGCATCCATCTGCACTCCCGCCTCGATTTCGAGCTGGGCGCTAACAGCGACATCCGCGTTGTTCAGGTCATGGTCGGGATCGCGGTCATCATCCTGCTGCTTGCCTGCATCAACTTCATGAACCTGTCCACGGCGCGTTCCGCGCGGAGGGCCAGGGAAGTAGGTGTGCGCAAGGTCCTGGGGGCCGTGCGGATCCGGCTGGTGGGCCAGTTCCTGGCCGAATCCTTTGTGTATGCCGTGCTGTCCATGGCCATCGCCTTGCTCCTGACGCGTCTCGTGCTTCCCTATTTCCGTGTGCTGGCCGCCCGCGAGATCCCACTGGATTTCCTCAAGATCCCCTACCTCGTGGTCGGCCTGGCCGGAGTCATCGTCTTCGTGGGATTCACGGCCGGAAGTTACCCCGCCTTTTTCCTCTCCGCGTTCAAGCCCGTCTCCATCCTCAGGGGCAGTCGTGTGCGGGAGTCCAGTGGGTCGCGCTTCCGTTCCGTTCTCGTGGTCTTCCAGTTTTCCGTCTCGATCGTCCTGATTATCGGCACCATCGTGATCTTCCATCAGCAGCGGTTCATGGAGAGCAAGGACCTGGGCTTTCAGAAGCAGAACCTGCTGGTCATCGCCCTCCAGAATGCAGAGGCCCGCTTGGGGTTGGAGTCTCTCAAACATGAGATGTTGAGTATCCCGGGAGTGAAGAGCGCGGGCGCCTCATCCATGGTCCCGGGCGAAATGTACCTGTTCAATGTGGGGACCTATCCCGAGGGTTTTCCAGAAGACCAGAGTGTGTTCATGGACAACTTCCTGGCCGACCACGGCTTCCTGGATACCTTCGAGATCGAGGTCGTCGCGGGGCGGGGTTTTACTCAGGCTATCCGCACCGATGTCACCGATGCCGTGATGCTCAACGAGACCGCAGTGCGCGCCCTGGGATGGTCGGATCCCGTGGGCAAAAGCATCGTGGTGCTCACGCCCTTCCGCTCCGAGCGTGTGCAGAAAACCGTGATCGGAGTGTTCAAGGACATTCATCAGAGGTCCCTGTATTCGGCGGTAGCTCCCACCATCATCACGCATGTGAGCGATGAAGGTAACATCGAGAACCGGGCCCGCCGCTTGACCCTAAGGCTGGAGACAGGGGACCTTGCCGGTACCCTGGCCTTGATCGAGGCGAAGTGGGAGGAGGCCAAACCAGGCAATCCCTATTTCTCTTTTCTCCTTGATGAGTTTTACGACAGCCAGCATAGGTCAGAGAAGAGGCTCGGCAGCATATTCCGCTCTTTTGCGCTGATGGCTGTGTTGATCGGGTGTGTCGGCCTCTTTGGGCTGGCGGCCTATCTGGCTGAGCAGCGGACCAAGGAGATCGGCATCCGGAAGGTGGTCGGTGCCCGGGCGGGATCCATTGTCCTGCTCCTCTGCAAGGAGTTTATCCTCTTGGTCACGGTGGCGAACGTTGTCGCGTGGCCGGTAGCTTATTTTGCGCTTCGCAAATGGCTGCAGAATTTTCCTTATGCTGTGAGCCTGGAACTGGGAGTGTTCGTGATGACCTCGGCCCTGACCTTGATCATCGCTCTATTGACGGTCGGCTTCCAGTCCTTCAAGGCGGCCTCCGCCGATCCTGTGGCAGCCTTGCGCCACGAATAGCCGTTTTTGCCCTAGCATCCGGTGGTGTCCCGAGGTCCTATCGCATCGGCCATGGTCGCCACCTGGATTTGAATCCTGCTAACGCCTGTGGTATAGATAGGCCGATCAGGGCGTGAATCAAGAGGTAAAGAAGGTCCAATGCATGAAAAAAACATCGCCATCCGAGAGATTTACATAGCGCTCGAGATCATCAGACGCCGGTGTGAGGAGTTTGACGACCTCAAGGGATTCCCCGGTAAGGATATAGACAATCTGATGATCGCGTTCTCTGAGAAATACATGGACAAACCGGTCTAGCTCACGTGTCCTGTCCCACCAGGGAATCGAGGGGGCGTTTGGTCTTCGGGTCGCGTTTGGCCTGGCACTTGAAGGCCTCCCTTTTTTCTCCGGATAAGATGGTCAGCGTGCCCTCCATGGTGTGGCCCTTGACCGTTCCCTCGAACGTTAAGGTCTGCGCCTGATCTTGAGAGTCCCTGTCGAAGGAGAACACGATCCGGGAGCCCGTAAGGTCTGCGGATTTCAGCCGGATCACCTCGCTGCGGTTCGTGATGTGTCCCTCGATCGTCTGAAACTTCTGCTGCAGGTTGAGGGTGAAGGGCACGAAGGGCAGGTTCGAGGGCTGGTTGAACCTCCATTTCCCTGAGGTATTGGCGGGCACAACCCAGAAATAGACGTTATGGATCCGGTAGTCGACCATCAGGTCGGCCTTTTGATCCGCCTTCCACTCCCCCATACTGAAATCGTGTGACACGACCCGGGTTCCCGGCTTGAGTTCCTCCAGGATCTTTGGCCGCAGTCTCATGTTGACCGAATTCAGCAGGTAGAGAGTGAGGACGGAAGCCTGGCTGAAATCGGTCTCGAAGAGATCCTGGTTCAGAAACGTGACCTGGTCTTCGACACCTGCTGCCGAGGCGTTGGTATGGCATTCCTGTATCCGCTCCGGATCGATGTCCACACCGTATCCCCGGGTCCCCAGCCTGCGGGCCGCCGTAATGACGATGCGGCCGTCTCCGCAGCCCAGATCATAGAGAATGTCCGACTCCGTGACCTCTGCCATCTCCAGCATCTCGTCCACGATCTCATAAGGAGTGGGGACGTAGGGGACATCCCACCTCTGGAAGGGCATGTCCCAATCCTGGACCTGACCGGCCGGTTGCACGAGCGTGATATACACGAACAGTCCCAGGAGGAGAAAAAAAAGTTTGTGTGTTCCGTGTCCTGTTCTCATGGCTTCTCCCTGATGTTCTGAAGGAATCCTACCACATTCCACACGTAATTCTTAGACGCAGGAAATAATTTTCTGGATTTTGTCAATATGAGGGAATATGCTGAAATTCCAGAGCATGACCGCCATAAAGATCAAGAAATAAGGAGGATCCGAACCTGAAGCTGGCCAAGTTCTTCTCGCCGCCGGCAAAGGGCTAGGCCCAGACCTGCTCGAACACCCGCAGGAAATTATGACCCAGGATCCCGCGGATATCGGCCTCGGCAAATCCGCGCTTGCGCAGCCGGGCGATGAAGTTCAGCACCTCGGTGAAATTGCTGAATCCATCCACCATGCGCAGGGGAGAGCGGATGTTGCCTGTGATGCGTGCGTTGTAGACGCCGGTAACGTCCTTATAGGCGGGCTCTCCCCAGGGATCGTACTCGTGGTCCGGCTAGGTTCCCAAGCTCATGTCGGTCCCGATCCCTATGTTTCCTGTCGAACCCAACAGCTGTGCCACGTGGTCGATGTGGTCGATAAAATCATCCAGTGTCGGGCGTGAGGTCTGCCCGGTCTTGAGCACCATGGGGCCCCAGGGGGACAATCCGATCACTCCGCCCTTGGCGGCACAGGCCTTGATCCGGGCATCGTCGATGTTGCGGGGATTCTGTGCCAGAGCCGAGGTGCAGGAGTGGCTGAAGACCACCGGCTTCCGGCTGCGCTCGATGATATCCAGGCTGGATTGCCGGCTGAGATGGGAGCAGTCCAAGAGCAGTCCCACGCGGTTGCATTCCTCCACCACCAGCTTACCAAACGATGTCAGGCCCGAATCGGTCCTGTCCAGGCAGCCGCCGCAGATCCGGTTTGACAGGCTGTAGGCAGGGATCAGCATGCGCAGTCCCAGGCGGTAGAAGGCCTCGATCCGGTGGAGCCGGTCTCCAATGAAGTCCCCGCACTGGGAGGCCAGCAGCAGCCCGGCCTTTCCGCTTTTCTTGGCGGTGGGTATATCCGCGGGCCTGGTCACGATGAGGAGGTTGGGATTTTCGCGTGTGACCCAGTGCCAGTACATCATTCCCTCCAGGGCACGATCCACGGGAAGGTGCGGGTCCCAGGCTGTGGCAGCATACACCGTGACGCCGTGCCGGTGGGCGATTGGGTACTGCGCATCAGGCCAGATCTGCATGCAGGAATCTATGAAGATATAGGGATGATCCTCCTTGAGCACAGGGTGTATTCCCTTTTCGAGGGGAGAAAGATCTCTCCTGTCTGTATCCTGTCTTCCGAATCTCGGGACCACGGCGGGCCCGGCCGCCGCGATTCCCGCCAGCTTAACAAATTCTCTCCTCTTCATGCGGTCCTCCTCTCCTTGGGGAAACGTCGGATGATCCTATTAACGCTTAAACGGTATCAGATTACTTTGTGCTTGAAAAGTAAAGTCTAAGGCGGTAAGAAGATAGGGTAGTGATGTTTCAAACGAGGAAATCGGGAGTGTGAAATGATGCGCAAGGTCTTTGCTTTATCGTTTGTGCTGCTGCTCTGTGTCTTTGTTTCGAGCCGGGAGGAGCAGGATGTATTCCCGGGTGCGCACGAAAAAACACCCAGCCGGGCCCAATATTTTTCCTGGATCAACAACACCAACGAAGGCACCACTGAGGCCCATTCTCTTGTCAACCTGGCGTTTTTCCAGTGGCTGGACGATGAGTACGGCATGGTCTTGGACATCTACGCTTTTGATGCCGGGGCCATCGACGGTAAGCGCTTCTATGGACGCATGGATTCAGACCGCTTCAGGAACCAGTTCCCCAATGGATTCGAACCCATTTATCGGAAGGCCAAGTCCATGGGTATACGCCTCGGTATCTGGGGTGGGCCTGACGGTTTTGGCGACACCCCGGCGGAAGAAAAAGCCCGAAGCGAGATGATGGTGGGGCTGTGCCGGGACCTGGAGTTCGCCCTGTTCAAGTTCGATGCGGTATGCGGCCCGCTTCGGCCGGAAAAGGAAGACGCGTTCATCCGCATGATGACCGAGTGCCGCCGCTACAGCCCCGATCTTATCCTGCTCAACCACCGGTTGGGCCTGGAGCGAGCTCAGGCCCAGGCGACCACGTTCCTCTGGGAGGGGAAGGAGACCTATATCGATGTCTTTTCCACCAACCGCACAACAGCTCCCCACCACCGGGCCGATGCGCTTTCGCGCGGCCTGGTCCCCGATCTGCTCAGGCTCACCGAAGACCATGGCGTGTGCCTCTCCTCCTGTCTGGATTACTGGGAGGATGACCTCGTGCTCCAGGCCTTCAACCGCGCGCTCATCCTGGCTCCTCAGCTCTACGGGAATCCCTGGCTGCTGCGCGATGATGAGTTCCCCCGCCTGGCCCGGATCTTCAACCTGCACCGGAAATACCGTGACATCCTTGTGGACGGCATGGACCTGCCCGAGGACCGGTTCGGCCCCTTTGCCGTGTCCCGGGGGGATGGGGAAACACGGCTCATCACACTGCGGAATCTCAGCTGGGAATCGGTCATATATTCCGTGCCGCTGGACGGGAGTATCGGGCTCGTGGCCGACGGCCGGGTCCACTGCCGCAGGTTTCATCCCACAGAGCGGATCCTGGGCGATTTCCGAAAGGGGGAAAGCATAGAGGTGGAAGTGCCGCCTTACCGTTCCTGCCTCCTGCTGGTCACGACCGAGGCCTGCGATGAGCCGGGCATTATCGGCAGCGACTACGAGGTCCTGAAAAATATCGCAG
>JAUWTO010000071.1 GCA_030614685.1 Candidatus Aminicenantota bacterium | reverse complement strand
TGGCGCTGATGATCGCGACCTTCGGTTCGTGCAAACGGGACACCGTAGGCATAGCCGATCCCACCGGTCCCTCCACCCTGGCCACCATACTCAAGCTCGGCGCATCCCCCAACGTGATCGCGGCCGGCCTGCAAGAACGTCAGACCGCTTTAGTAAACGCCCATTTGTACAAGTTCGACGGCTCGCCTGTCTCGGGCAAGACGATCCACTTCGAGATCCGCGATGAGTTCGGATTCAAGGCAGGCTATGGACACTTGGACAACTCCATGGTCGTGGTGTCCAAGGTGACGGACGGATCCGGTAGGGTCTCGGTCACCTATACGGGCCCCACGGCTTCAGAGCTGGACGTGGCCGACAATTTCACCCTCTACGTCTTCGCGTGGGTGGGCTGGGACGGCAAGGAAGAGATCAGCGAGCTCTGCCCCATCCATATCGTGGGCGACGTGCTGGCCGACCTGGATTTGGAGTTCGAGCTCCAGGCTTTCCCAAACATTCTCTGGGTCCCTCCGTCTTCCACCACCACCTCCACGATCCGCGGCATCTACACCTATCAGAACGGCGTGCCTGTCGTAGGACGCAAGGTCTTCTTCGAGATCAAGCGGGGCCCGGGTGTGTTCGAGAACGGAAAGGTCCTGACCTATGCCGTGACCAATGCCAACGGAGTTGCGGAACTGCTGTACATCAGCCCCCCCCATTCCCAGCTCACAGCGCCCGAGACCTGGGTTACCATAGAAGGTCAGCCCGAAACGGACTGGGTCCATATCCAGAATCCCTATGATCCCGAAGATCCCCCGGAAAAGTTCTGGCTCCATAAAGACATGGACATCAAGCTGATCAAGGGGACAGGAACCAACTAGAGACACCATCAAAAAAAAGGCGTCCCCCGGGGCGCCTTTTTTTTTAGCTGAAAATATGCACCGAACGTCGGCCTTTGACCCGACTCAGGGGGCTGCGCAGAGCCTGATCCAGCCGGCTCTTGCGTGCTGACTTGACGAACATCTGGACCCGGTTCCTCCCCCGGATGCGCGACATTGGAGCCAGCGCCGGCCCCAGGACCTCTACGTCCGCATGTGCCTCATCCAACTGCCGGGAAAAATTCCTCGTCCAATTCGCCAGGCTCCTCAAGTTCTCACCCTGAAAGACGATCTCCGCCATGTAGGAGAAGGGCGGATAACCCAGCGTGCGCCGATACTGGAGCTCCTGATCGTAGTAGTCCTCGAATCGTCCGAAGGCCACGGGGCGAATGCAGTGATGCCAGGGGAATTCCGTCTGGACCAGGAGTTCGCTGTCTCGGGCGTGGGCCAGATGCCGGATGACCTGACGCAGGTTCTGGGCGGCTCGCTGCCCCGCCTGAAAATCCGGCGCACCCAGCGCGGTCTCGGGGTGGAACACGGCCACCAGGCCGGCAGGGGGAAGATTGTGGCGGTGCGCCAGAAAAGGCGTGCCCAGAAGGATATCGATCCGGCCCTGTTCGAAGTCGTCCAGGATCCGCTCCCGGTCTGTGCTCTGGATGGCCGCATCCGGATCAAAACTCACAATCCTGCGTGTTGGGAAATTCCTCCTGAGCTCCTCTGCGATGACCTCGATGCCCGGCCCTCGGCTGGCGATCATCCGCCCCCCGCATTCCAGGCAGTCGGGAGAAAACGCCTGCCCATGTCCACAGTAATGGCAGAGCAAGCGGCCGTCTTTCTTGTGGTACGGCAGGGTTACGTCACAGTTTGGGCAGCGGGCGATGTGACGGCAGCGGGAGCACCTCAAAAAGGATGCATAACCGCGCCGGCTGCAGAACACCAGGACCGGTTCCTGCTTGAACTCCAGGCGCCGCCGTATGCGCTCGATGATCCTGCCTGCAATCAGGCTCCGGGAACGAGAATCATCCAGGATTTCCACATAGCCCATCTGCAGACGTCCGGTCAGATGCACCACATCCCCGCCCTTATGGGCCCGATGCAGGGTCTCCACGGCGGGCCAGCCAGACCCGTAGACCAACAGGGCCCCTGACATCTGGGCGCGGATGAGGGCCCCCCGGCGGGCATCAAAGGACGGGGCTTCCTTCTGGAAGAAGGATCCATCCTGCTCCTCATCGACGATCACCAGCCCCAGATCGTCCAGAGGGGCAAAGAGAGCCGAGCGGGGCCCGATGGCCACATGGGCCTGCCCGCTCCGGAGCTTCCTCCACTGGGCCGCCCTCTGTGAGGGGGTCAGGCGGCTGTGCAGGACGGCCACACTCTCCCCCAGCTTTAGTTCCAGGTCGCGCCGAAGGCCCTCGGACTGAGCGATCTCAGGAACCAGGACCAGGGCCCTGCGCCGCAGGCCGGAGTTCTGCTTGAGCAGATACAGATAGATCGCCTGCCGCGTACCGGCCGCGGCGTGCAGATAGACCGCCCGGTGCTCATTCCGGCTCAGGGCACTGCCCATGGCTCGCGCCGCCTGCAGCGCATCCCGATCCAGGGAAAAATCCAGCTCCAGCTGAGAAACCGTCGGGGCAACTGCCTCGACTCTTCCCACAGATGCCTTTTTTATCTCACGCTGGCGCGTTACCAATCCGCGCTTTTCCAGCCGCTTCAGCAGGGCAGGGACATCCTGCTGCGGGAAGCGCCTGCGGATATATCTCTCGGTGTAGGCTTTTTTACCCAGCAGCTCGAGCAGTTCTCTCTCTTCCGCTGTCAGCCGGGCCTGGTTTTTTTCGGTGTCCAAAGCCTCTTTTCGCAAGGCATACCGGATCCGGCTCCTCACGACCAGGGAAGGCGGGAGTGCAGCCTTCAGCACCTCGCCCCACGACGCGTGATACCAGTCGGCCAGCCGCTGGGTGAACTTCAGGAATTCAGGGGAAAATACCGGCTTCTCATCCAAGATTTCCTGCAGGGCCTTGAGCTCGAAACTGCCGACCGGCCTTCTGTGCCGGACCTTGATCACATAGCCTGTCAGGCATCGGCGCCCGAGTGGGGCCAATACACGCACGCCAACCATGAGGCCCGCGGCCATGTCTTCAGGTACCCTATAGGAGTAGCTCTGATCGAGAGGCAGGGCAAAGACCACCTCGGCATACACACTCATTTCCTGCCCAACAGTTCCATCACCTGCTTCATATCCTCCCACACCATCCGCTTCAGCTCCCGGTTCTGCTCGTTTCGCACCAGATAGGAGGGGTGAAAGGTGGGCATGACAGGGATCCCGGCATGCTTCTGAAAAGTGCCCCTCATCACGGTGATCCCTGACCGGGTCCCGAGCAAGAAATGCGTGGGCACATTGCCCAGCGAAACAATGACCCTGGGACGGATCAGGTCCAGCTGCTGCTGGAGATAGGGCGCACAGGCTTCGATCTCCTGGCCGTTGGGATTTCGGTTCTGGGGGGGGCGGCATTTGACGACATTGGTGATGTACACATCTTCCCTGCGAAAGTCCATAGCATTGATGATCTTGGTGAGGAGCTGGCCGGCCCTCCCCACGAAGGGGCGGCCCTGGGCATCCTCGTCATGTCCCGGGCCCTCACCGATGAACATCAGGCCGGCCTGAGCGCTGCCTTCACCCGGGACCGCCTGGGTGCGCGTCTGGTAAAGGGGGCATTTTTCACACCGGCGGATCAAGGCCTCGAGAGCGCTCAGGTCCAGTCCGGAGGAGGCGGAGGGTCCCGGCGTAGAGTCCGGAGTGGCGATGAATTCAGCGCCCAGCTCACTGAGATAGCTGATGTGGTCCTGCAGGTTATGGATCAGGCGAGTTTTTCTTTCTTTCAATGATTCCCTCGATCTCATTAAAGATGACGCTGCTGACTTCGCGTTTGCTCATTTTCTCGGTCTGGAACGACTTTCCGTCCCGCAGAGCCACGAAAACCCGGTTGGAATCGGAGCCGAATCCCGTATCGGGTTGGGAGACATCGTTGGCTACGACCATGTCGAGATTTTTGTCCTGCAGCTTAGCACGCGCGTTGTCTTCCAGCGCCTCAGTCTCGGCGGCGAATCCCACCAGTATCCGGCTGCTCTTCCGGCGCCCCAGTTCCGCCAGGATGTCGGTAGTGCGTGTCAGCGTGAGCTCCAGGTCTGCCCCGGCTTTTTTGATCTTGTTCGCCTCTGTCCGCGCGGGACGGAAGTCCGCCACGGCCGCTGCCATGATGATGATGTCGGCCTTTGCGGACAGATCGAACACAGCGGCCTCCATCTCGGCCGCGGTCTCGACGTTCCGGACCAGCCCCCCCCTGAAGGGGACTGGGAGCGATACCGGGCCGGAGACCAGAGTGACCTCGGCTCCTCGGCTGGCCGCTTCCTCGGCCAGAGCATACCCCATTTTTCCTGAAGACCGGTTTGTGAAATAGCGGACCGGATCGACGGATTCCCGGGTAGGCCCGGCTGTCACCAGGATCCGTTTTCCCGTCAGGCTTGTCGATCGGGATAAGGCCTCCAGGCCCACTGCGACGATCGCTTCTGGTTGAGCCAGTCTCCCCCATCCCTCGTCTCCACACGCCAGTTGTCCCTTCCCGGGCAGTACGAATCGGATTCCCCGGCTCCTCAGCCTGGCCATGTTCTCCTGAGTCTGAGGGTGGAGGTACATGTTCTCATGCATGGCAGGGGCGATCACGACAGGACAGGACGCCGCCAGGAAGAAGGTGGACAGAAATTCATCGGCCACTCCGGAAGCGAACTTCCCGATCACATTGGCGGTGGCGGGTGCGACCAGGAAGAGTGATGCCTGCCGGGCCAGGTCGATGTGGGCGATCCGCTCTACAGAGGAGTCGGCGAAAAGGTCCAGGAAGACCTCGTGGCCGGTGAGGGCCTGGAACAGCCTCGGGGAGATCAGTTTCCCTGCGTTCGGCGTCATGATGACTCGGACCTGGAACTCCCGCTTCTGGAAGGCGCGCACGATCTCACACGCCTTATACAGGCTGATGGAGGAACTCACGCCCAGGATGATGGTCTCGTTCATGGCAGCCCCCCGCCCCTACTCAGGCTCAGTAAAGCTCCTGAGTATGGGTATGATGCCCTTCTGCCTCCTGTGCAGGCGGCATCTTTCGCTGATGAAGATGGCCTCGAGCTCCTGCTGAGCGGTCTCTAGCGCATCGTTGATGATGATGTAATCGAACTGGGGATAGGCCCGGATCTCCTTCCGCGCCATGGCAAGCCGCTGGCTTATGACATCGGGATCGTCCTGTCCCCTCTTCACAAGCCGCTGCTTCAACTGGGCGAAGGAGGGAGGCAGGACAAAGATGAACAGGCCCTTTTTGTGTTTTTCCCTGATCTGCCGGGCACCCTGCACATCGATGTCCAAGATCACATCCGTGCCTCCGGAAGCCCTGTGTTCCAGCTCCCGCTTGGAGGTCCCGTAGTAATTCCCGTGCACGACCGCCCATTCCGCCAGCCGGCTCTCGGTTATCATGCTGTCAAACTTATCCCTGTCCACAAAGTAATAATCCGTCCCCTCTTCCTCGCCCTCACGCTGGGGGCGCGTGGTGTGGGACACGGAAAACGCGACTTGCGACAGCGCAGACAGAGCATGCTTGACCAGCGTGGATTTCCCGCAGCCCGAAGGGCCGCTGATCACAAACAACATCTCTTCATCCTCGTTTCCATGATAGCATAATTTTCCGAGATTCACTCCAGGTTCTGAACCTGCTGGCGGATGCTTTCCAGCTCCCCCTTGACCGTGAGGCTTTTCTGGATGATGACGATGTCCTGGGCCTTGGAGTTGATTGTGTTGGCCTCCCGGAAGAGCTCCTGGGCCACGAAGTCCAGCTTTTTCCCTACGGGCACCTTAGTCTTGGAGGACAGGAGCTCCTGCATGTATAGGAGATGGGATTTCAGGCGAGCGATCTCCTCAGACAGGTCATAACGCTGAGCCATGTAGGCCGTCTCTTCGATGAACTTCTCCTCGGGGATCCGCGCCTCCTGCCCCAGTTCCTTGAGCCGGTCCCTGAGCTTGTTCCGGATGAGCAGCGGCTGTTTCTTACCGAGCTTCTCGATCTCCCGGATAGCCTGCCGCAGCACCCTGGAATGGATCAGGATCTCGTTTTTCATCCGGCGGCCCTCATCCTGGCGCATGCGCACCAGTTCCTTCAGCGTCTTTGTGAAGCACTTCTCGATAAAATCCACCTCACCCGTGGTCAGGTTCTTTCTCTTCATCTCGATGACGTGAGGGATGCCGAAGATGTGGTCGACGGAAAAGCTGACATCCCGCTTGAGCCGGCCGGATACGTGTTCGAGCGACGCGATGAGCTTGGCCAGCAGCTCCTCATTGATCCGCACCTCCCAGCGCGCGGGATCCGTGAACTGCACATCGATGAAGACCTCGATCCGGCCCCTGCTCAGAGTCTTCTGACACAGGCTGCGCAGGCGGCTTTCGAGTTCGCTGAGCTGGCCAGCACGAAAGTTCCAATCGAGAAAGCGATGATTCAGGCTTTTAATCGTGATCTTCATGGTAAAGGTCTGAGATTCAAAGTACTTTTCTGCGAAACCGGTCATGCTCTGGATCACGGGCTACCCTCCTTTTTCTCGGGAAACTGAAGATCGGACAGTTTCCGGTAAATCCCATTTTGCTGCACGAGTTCCTCATGGGTGCCGATCTCGGCGATCGTGCCTTTATCGATTACGAAGATCCGGTCTGCGTTACGGATGGTGGACAGGCGGTGAGCGATGACGATCGTGGTACGGTCCTTCATCACATTCGCCAGGGCGATCTGGATCTGCTGCTCGGATTCGGCATCCAGGGCCGAGGTGGCTTCATCCAGGATCAGGATGGGGGGATCCTTCAGCAGGGCCCGGGCAATGGACAGGCGTTGTTTCTGGCCCGAAGACAGGAGCCCGCCCTTTTCTCCGATCTTTGTGTCATATCCCTGGGGAAGTGCCGAGATAAACCCATGTGCCTCGGCCGTCTTGGCAGCACGAATAACCTCCTCATCCGGCGTGTCGGCCAGGCCGTAGGCGATGTTGTTACGGACCGTATCGTTGAACAGGATCAGCTCCTGGGTCACCAGGCCGATCTGGGACCGGAGGGAACTGAGCCTGACATCCCGGATGTCCCTGTCGTCGATCTTGATCCTCCCGGACGTGGATTCGTAAAAGCGGGACAGGAGATTGATGATGGTGGTCTTCCCTGAACCGCTCAGGCCGACCAGGGCGATCTTTTCCGTGGGCAGGACAGTGAATGAGATGTTACGCAGTACCGGCCGGGAACTGTCGTAACTGAACGTCACATCCTCGAACACAACATGTCCTTTGACCGGCGGCAGGGCCGGGGCTTCGGGCTTGTCTACGATGGTGGGTCGGCTGAGCATCACCTCCTCCACCCGTTCCAGACAAGCGACCCCGTGCTGCAGTGTGTTGTTGGCGCGGCTGATCTTGCGGATCGGCATGTACATGGAAAGGATGGCGAACAGGAAGGTCCCAAATTCGCCAGAGGTGATGTGTCCGGCGGCGATACGCTGGCTTCCGACCAGGAGGATGAAGGCCCCGAGCAGACCTCCCAGGAATTCCATGAACGGGGAGGACAGGCTCCCGATCCAGGCCAGCTTGATCGCGG
Source organism: Candidatus Aminicenantota bacterium (assembly GCA_030614685.1). Taxonomy (GTDB): domain Bacteria; phylum Acidobacteriota; class Aminicenantia; order Aminicenantales; family Aminicenantaceae; genus JAUXEH01. The sequence goes on along the minus strand of JAUWTO010000071.1, from coordinate 3,412 downwards.
TGCGGTAGAGATTCCGGGTGGCCTCCATGAACTTCTTGATCTCGAACTCCTCCATGGTGAAGGCCTTGACGATCTTGCTGCCGGTGATCGTCTCATGCAGGAGGCTGAAAATGTTGGCCACCTTGATCTGGTTCTGCTTCCCGATCCGCTTGAGCTGTCGGCTGAACACAGCGATGAGGATGACGGCCAGGGGCGTGATAATCATTGTGGCCAGGGCCAGCTTCCAGTCGATGACAAACACCGTGATGATCAGGGCGAGGAGCACGAAGGCTTCCTGGATAAAATCCTTGGCACTCCCGGATAACGCATCCTGGATCCGGTCCACATCGCTGGTCAGGCGGGACATGAGTTCTCCCGTAGAACGCCGATCGAAATAATCCGCAGACTGATTGATCAGGCTCCGGAAGAGGTCATCCCGCATGCGCCGCACAACCCGGATTCCTATGGACTGCATGAAAAAGGACGAAAGGAAGGTGAAGAGCCCCTTACCGAATACCACGCCCACCAGGATCCAGGGCAGATACTGGACAAGCTGGTCCCGTGTGATGTTGAAGGCCTTCATGACGAATATCGTGAACTGTGCATTCTCCGACACATCGGACGGCGACATCATGTAATCGATGATGGGCTGAATCAGGTTGACGAAGCCGAGGGTGAAGAGAGCGACCAGCAGCGTGCAGACAAGCGAAATCGCGAGCCTCCTCTTCTCGAACATGACCAGCTTGAAAAGCTTCATCAGTTGTTTCATGGGCGTTACGCTGTCTTATATCTCCGCAAGAGACAGGGCGATCTCATAGGCGTTCAGCGCCGATCCCCGCGTGAGGTTGTCGGCGACGGCCCAGAGCCAGTAGGTCCCACGCCGGGACGGATCTTTTTTCAACTGGCCCACACAGATCCTGTCCTGCCCCGCAACCCTTGTCGATGAGACCGGGCAGGACACAGAGGGAGCCGAATACTTGAAAAAGGGAGACTTCTTCAACACCGAACCGAGGGAAGGCACATCCAGGTCGTCCGCCATTTCCAGGTAGACCATGTGCGAATAGGCATGGAACACAGGAGCCTGGATCACGGATACGGACAGGGGCAGCTTCGGGTTGGACAGGACCTCCCTGACCTCCCGCACGATCTGGCGCTCCCCGGCAGAAAAGCCGTTTTCATCGACAGGCGCGGTCTGAGAAAGCAGATTGAAGGCGGACTGGGCGCTAAAGACCTTCTTGGTCACGGACGTGCTCTGGAGCATATCGAGGCTCTGTTTGGCCAGCTCCCCGATTCCCTCCTCATCGAAAGCGGAGGCCGGCTGGAGGGCCACAGCAGCGGCCCGCCGGATGCGGGACAGCTTCTGTAAGGCATTGAGCAGATGAGAGAGGACGATGGAGGCGGGATGGGGATTGGCCACGAGCGGGGGGCCTTTCCTCAGGACCGTACGATCATTGATCCCGGACACGACCGCGGGCACATCCCGGTCCTCCAGGAACGCTTCCCCCATGTCAATGGCTTTGAATCCCCGCTGCGCGGCCATCCTTCCGAAGCGGCGGTTGGTCTTTTTATCGCTGGCGAGAAAGACCAGGTCCAACCCCTCCAGAGCCGCGGGGGTCGGGAGGGAGATGACCTTGGCTTCGTCCCGGAACTCGGACAGCTTGCTGAACTCCCCCTCCACATCCGGATCGAAGAAATCGAAACTCGCCAGCGGGAAGGCCCGGGAGCTCAGCAGGTTTTTGATCTCTCGTCCTTGCAGGGATCCGGTCCCGATCAGAGCCAGGTGCATGTTTCCCATGTTCAATGGTCCAGGTCTATGGCTTCAGAGAAGGGATTTTTGATACTGTGCCATCAGAAAATACATCCTGTCCTTGAGGACAAGCTTCTTCTTCTTGATCTCCTTCTGCTCCTGGTCCTCGCCATCCGTCAAATTGCTCTTATCGCTGAGTTCCTGCAGGCGCACTTCGTACTCCCGATGAAGGTCAAGCACTTTCTTGAACTCCGGGCTCTCCTGCGACAGCTGCTGCTTGAGTACATTTTCTTCCATAGAGTCCTTCCTCCGGATGCACAGAATAGCACAATTCCGGTAATTTTCGCAATTTATGCCCCGAGAAATGCCGGCCCAAATTAGTATTTGACAATCCCCAGGGAGATATCTATACTTACATGCATTCCGATTTAGGATGGCCGGCGAGGTAGCTCAGTCGGTAGAGCGAGAGACTGAAAATCTCTGCGTCGGCGGTTCGATTCCGTCCCTCGCCATTCTTTTTTCCCCTCATTCTCTTTACGCTATCATATCTCCGTTCTGCATGTCTGTATAGACATGTTTTGGAGAATCGGATCGAGGGGATATGTGTCCATCTTGGACCTCATCCCAGGCCAAGCGAAGAGAAAGAGCGGGCGGCGATTCGGGGCTAGAGGTCGATATCCCTGAGAAACGCGCGGAATTCCGCAGCATAATCAGGCCTCTTCAGAGCCAGGGAGACCGATCCCTTCAGAAAACCGATCTTGTCCCCACAGTCATGCCGCGTGCCCTCGAAGAGATAGCCGTAGACCGGCTGCTCCTGCCGGAGGAGCTTGATGGCGTCCGTGATCTGGATCTCCCCTCTATGGTCCGGTTCCGTATCCCGGATCGCCTGGAAGATCTCGGGGGTAAACACATAGCGTCCGATGATGGCAAGGTCGGAGAAGGCCCGTTCCGGTCCGGGTTTTTCGATCATGTCATCCACCCGGAAGACGCGATCGGCTATCGGGTGCGGCTTGATGATCCCGTACTTTTTTGTCCCCTCGGCATCCACCCGCCCCAGCACGATCACCGAGGCCTCGTACTGCTCGGCGGCCGTGATCAACTGCTGCGTGCAGGGGACCGGGCAGTCGAAGATGTCATCGGGCAGGAGGACCGCAAATGGCTCGCCTCCGACAAACTCCTCGGCCATCAGGATGGCATGGCCCAGTCCCAGCATTTCCTTCTGCCGGATGTAGTGGAATTCCGCCAGGCCGGTGATCCTCTCGACTTCATGGAGCTGCTCGAACTTCTGCTTCTCCTTCAGAAACTGCTCCAGCTCGGGATTCCTGTCGAAATGGTCCAGGATGGCGTCCTTGCCGCGGCTGACGATCACGGCGATGTGTTCGATGCCTGACCCGGCGGCCTCCTCCACGCTGTACTGGATCAGGGGCTTGTCCAGCACCGTCAGCATCTCCTTGGGCTGGGCCTTGGTGGCGGGCAGAAAGCGTGTGCCGTAGCCGGCTGCAGGGATGACGGCCTTGCGGATCTTCATGGATTTATCAGCTCCTTCTGCACGTCTACCTAAATATAATGCGGTTCGCAAAAATGTGGAGGATAGACCGACCTCACGCCATCCCCGATTCAACCGCCCCAGACAATGATGTCCGGGGCGGAGGACTTCTATACGCGAGCGCTCAGGCTAGAAGCGAT
>JAUWTO010000177.1 GCA_030614685.1 Candidatus Aminicenantota bacterium | reverse complement strand
CGAGTGCGACGGCCAGCACGGTTCCTCTGTGCTTCATGATCTTTCTCCTATCGGCAATAGGCGCCTGAGGCCGAAATATATGGATACCGTAAAGAGGACAGCCATTCCCACCAGTGCCGCCTGGAGCTCTGCGCTGGGGAGCCCGGAGAGCCGGGTCAGGTTTTCCCAGACAAAACCTGAGAATTGCGAGAGGACCTTGACTGCCAGCATGAGCATCTTGATGAATTTGGCCCCGAACACGGTGGCATCGCGCAAACCATTCAGCATCGACTGATTGAGGGATATGAGGAAGTTGAGCAGGTTAAGACCCGAGAACAGGAACACCATGAGGAGGGATGTCACGATCACAGTGGTTCCGATCGCCGCCGTCAGCAGGGCGCGTCCCAGGGAAAGCCTCTGCGGGAACAGGCGCTCCATGACCTTTCGGGCGAAATCCTGGGGAACAGTCCAGCGGGGAAGGCATTGTGCTGCCTGTGACAGGGCGCTTCGTTCTTCCAGGGCATCCCGGCAGGCTGCGCAGTGTTCCAGATGCTCATGGATCCGGGCCGCCTCCGGTCCGGGCAGTTCGCCTTCCAGGTAGAGGTAGATTTCGTCTGCGCTGAGGCAGCTCATAGGTTGTCCTCCAGTTTTCTTCGGATCAGTTCCTTTGCCTGGAACACCCGGTTCTTGACCGTCCCAACGGGAAGGTCCTTGATCTCCGCCATCTCCTCGTAGCTGAGGTCGTTGATGTGCCTCCAGATAAACAGTTCCCTGAGGGAGGGAGGCAGCGACTGCAGGGCCTCCTCGACCTTTTGCGTCAGCTCCGAGAGCTCGTAGCTGCGGCATACCGGGATCTCTTTGGTAGGGATCTGGATGGGGTGGATCCGGTGAGAGCTGCTTTCCTGCTGGTCGATGGAAAAGGCGTCGATCTTTTTCTTGCGCCAATAATCGATGATGTAGTTGGAGGCGATCTTGAAGAGCCAGGTGCTGAATTTGTAGCGTGGCTGATATGTGTGCAGGGAAGAGTAGGTCTTGATGAAGACCTCCTGTGTGAATTCCAGCGCCAGCTCGTACTGGCCGAGGGTGCGCCCGATATAGTTCAGGAGCGGCTGCTGGTACCTCTGAATGATCATCTCAAATGCCTCTTTTTCACCGGCGAGGGTTCTCTGGATCAGTTGTTTATCGTCGTCCATGGAGGACCGTCCAGCCCTCAGATGTGTATACGGATTCCGCTGAAAATGGTTTTTTCAGGGCGGAACCTATCTGATGATGTCCACATCCGGGGGGACCTTCAACGTGAAGATGCTGTCCGACAGTCTGATACCGGTTTTGGTGTGACTGAACACGAACTCCTGGCGGCTTCCTGTCCAATCAAAGGAGACGGCCTTGCGGATGAGCCAGTCTCGGGCATTGATCTCGAGGAGTATATAGGTGTCGGCGTCCTCCTCTCGGGGGGTCAGCTTGAGGTGGTGACTGTCGGGATCCTCTGGTGCGTCCGGATCGAATTCGACCCGATAGTGCTCCAGGATTCCACTCGATCCCGATAGGAGAGCCAGCAGTGCGCCTTCCGATCCGTCAACCTGCAGCGGGCGTTCCACCAACTGTTTGTCTTCCGGCCAGTATTCCTGGTACAGGTTGTCCTTGATAAGGAACACCTTGATCTCGGGATCTTCGTAGTCAAACCTCAGCCAGCCCGGGGTGCGGATATACAGCGTCCCTTTTTCCTGAAGGGGTGTGGATACGGTCGCGGGATACAGGGTTTGCTGGAACTCGGCCTGCAGGGAGTGGAGGGCGCTCATCCGATTTTCCAGGGTTTTCGCGATATCTTCAGCCGTCTGCGATGACCCCCCTGCCCAACTCAATAACAGGATAAACAGCAACCACATCGTTCTCTGATTATAGCACATTCCTCAGGGCTTGACGAGTTGCAGAGACGGGTCGGGATTTGGTATAACCCCTGTGTGCGAATCGATCTGCTGGTTGCGCTGACCGGGTATTTCCTCCTACTTTTGTTCGTGGGGGTGTTTTTTTCCAGGAAAACCCGTAGCCTGGAGGACTATTTTCTGGCGTCTCGGAATCTCGGCTCCCTGCTCGTCTTCCTGTCCCTGGCCGCCTCCTGGATCGGGGCTTCCTCCACCCTTGTGACCGTGGACGAGGCGTATTCCAGAGGCGTCAGCTCGTTCTGGGTCATGGGCCTGCCAGCCGTCCTCACAGCCCTGGGCTTCGCCTTCATCTTCGCAGGGCCCATCCGGCGCCTCCCCATCCTCACCCTCCCCGATCTGGTGGAGATGCGCTACGGCCGTCTGGTCCGGCACCTGGCTTCCTTCCTGATCGTCTGGTACATGATCCTGCTGGCCGCCTCCCAGATGGTGGCGCTGGGGAGTTTCCTGGGAACCCTGCTCAGGATCCCCTATTTTCAGGCGCTGCTCTTGGGCACGGCCGTAGTGGTGGTGTACTCGGTCATCGGCGGCTTTTTTTCTGTGGTCCTGACGGACAGCCTGCAGTTCATCCTGCTGATCGGCGGGATATTCGGGCTTTTTTTCTTCCTGGTCGGACGGGTGTCTATTGAGGAAGCCGCAGCTGTTGCCCTGAGAGGGAGGGAGGCGGGATTCTGGAATTTCTTCCAGGGTTGGGAGCGGCACGCCCTGATGGTCGTGTCTTTCGTGTGCGCCTGGACCATCTCCCCCATAGTCTGGCAGCGGATCCAGGCGGCCCGGACGCCCCGTCATGCACGGCGAGGCCTTCTGGCGGCGGCGCTGGCGTTCCTGGTCATCTATGCTGTGATCGTCGGAATCGGGATCCTGGCGCTTCCCCTGTTCCCCGCCCATGATCTGGATGGCCCGCTGCTGTCGGTACTGGTATCGTCTGTGGGGGCGCTGCTGTCCGGGATCTTGTTCGTGGCCGTGGCGGCAGCCGTCATGTCCACCCTGGATACGGCCATCAACACCGGCGCGCTCTCCCTGACGCGCGATGTAATCCAGAGGCTCATACAGCGGGCTTCCCGGATAGATGCTCTCATCCTGGGCCGGGTCTCGACTGTTGTTATCGCGGTCCTGGCCCTCCTGGTCGCCACCCGCTTCCAAAGCATCCTGCAGGCGCTGGGGCTGGCATCGGAGATCCTGGCGGAGGGGTTTTTTATCCCCGGGGTCGCAATGCTCTTCCTGCGGCGCAGGGTGCCGACGGCCGGCCTTCTGAGTGTGGCTTTGGGAGGAGGCTATGCCGTGCTGGTCTTTCTGGTCGCGCTCGGCCTGCTTTCCCTGCCGCTCCCGGAATGGCCGTTCTCCATCCCCTATGGCCTGGGCCTGAGCCTGACAGGCTTCCTGATCGGCCTGGCATGGGACATGCGGCGCTCTGCATCGGCTTTACGGCCGGAAACGGATGGTATATGATGGGGTCCATGGCGCTTGGGCAAAGGGTGCGTTTGTTTCTCATCGGAAGCATAGGGAAGCTGGTGTACCGGCTCTGGATGTGGTCGACCCGGATCACAGTGGAGGGCGAGGAGTCCTACCGGCGGCTGCGCGATCAGAACAAACCCGTCATCTTCATGATCTGGCATGGGCGCCTTTTCATCACCCCCTTTTTCTTCCGGAATCGAGGCATCATGCCGATGATCAGCCCCTCCGGCGACGGAGAACTCTTGGTGAAACTTGCCTCGGGTTGGGGATACAAGTTTCTGCGCGGATCCGGCTCTCATTCCATGCTTAAAGCCTGGGCGACCTTGAGGAAGGAGCTGGCCGCGGGAGGTGAGGTGGTCATTGTCCCCGACGGCCCCAAAGGCCCGGGTAAACAAGTGAAGCCGGGCGCCCTCAAGCTGTCCCAGGTTTCCGGGGCTCACATCGTGCCCTTCTCTTTCTCTGCCGCCCGGAGGAAAATACTCGGCAGCTGGGATGGATTTCTGCTGCCTTGGCCGTTCCAGCGCCTGGTGGCCATCTACGGGGAGCCTTTCACCGTGGACCCGGAGGGCCTCAAGGAGGAGGCATTCGAACAGGAGCGTCTCCGCATCGAGGGACTCCTCAGGGAGCTCGACGCGCGGGCGGATCAATATTTTGATGGATTGTGAAGCACACACATGTGTGCTAGTCTGAGAAGACCATAAGGTCATATCGATATGAATATAAGGAGAGGGAGATGAAGCAAAAAGTATTCTGTTTGGTTTTTGGACTGATCCTGGTTTCGATGGCTGCGTTCGGCCAGACCCCGGAGGAATTGATACAAGAGGCGGATGCTCTCTATGCCGACATGCAGGATATGGAAACGGCGGAGAAAGCACTGTCCCTGTACCGGGAAGCACTGGTCGCGGCGGAAGACAAGTATGAGGCGTACTGGAAGATCGCCCGCATGTTGTACTACATCGGTGAGCACAAGGAGAAAAAAAAGGAGCGCCAGAATACCTTCGCTCAGGGGGTTTACCATGCTGAGAAAGCCATGGCCCTGGAGGCTGAAAAGCCGGACGGCTACTACTGGCGGGGGGTCAACAACGGCAAATATGGCGAGACGCGCGGTGTATTGAAGAGCCTGTCTCTGGTCAAGCCGATCAAGAGCGACATGAACAAGGTCATCGAACTGAACAGGGGCTATGAGGACGGCGGGCCGGACCGTGTGATGGGCCGGGTCTTCCTCAAGCTTCCCGGGTTTGCCGGCGGCAGCAAGGACAAGTCCCTGGAACACCTGCTCAAGTCCAAGGAATATGGACCGGAAGACGCGCTGACCCGAGCCTATCTGGGGGATACGCTCTTGGCGATGAAAGAGGTGGAAAAAGCCCGGGCCGAGCTGGAATATGTCATTAACCTGCCGGACGATCCCCTCTGGGTGTCGTCACTAAAGCAGAGCAAGGAATTGGCCCAGGAGATTCTGGAGAACAAGAAGTTTAGAAAAAAATAGAGGCGCGGCCCGGTATTATTCGGATATAACCTGCGCGCTGAAGACCTGGATCTCCGCGCCTTTCTTCCAGGCATCCTCGTCTAGTCCGGCCTTG
>JAUWTO010000161.1 GCA_030614685.1 Candidatus Aminicenantota bacterium | reverse complement strand
TGTCCCATTGGCCGTCCCGCTCGATCTCCAGGTGGACCTCGATGGCATCCACGTTGCCCAGGGGATAAAGCTGGGCCGTGAGCTTGAGCGTGTCGTCGTGAACGGTGTAGAGCGCGAAACAGATCCGTTCTTCTTTGGGGACTTCGGGGATGACGAGCTCGCCTTGAAAGGGCCAGGCAGCCAGCCCTATCGTTCCCAGCCCCGAGACCAGCAATATGATTGCGAGAGTTTTTAGAAGTAATCTCATCCTTCCCTCCTAGCCTGAACTATTTATAAAAAATGTCGATACTTTGTACAACAAAAGCAAGATCAAATATTTACATTATTCTTCCAGTTAATCATCTTGACATTCCGTTTTCAATGTACTTTTTATTCACAGTCGATAGTTTTTACCTTTAAGGCGAGCCGCCCTTTAGAATAAGGGTGGGCGGGAGGTTGCTTCGTTGCAAAGGATTTGCCGTAGATGACTACAGCTGCATCCTTTGCGCCTCGGCTACAAAAAAGAATTTATTGCATAATTATGCAAAAAATCCTAATATATGCTGGAATATGCGAAAAAAAGTGAGTAAAAAGGACAGACAGGCCGCCTTGAGCGAGATCATCCGGACCAAGAGGATCGGGAATCAGCTTGAGCTTCGCCGGGAACTTGGCCGGCTGGGGATCGAATCCACTCAGTCCAGCATCTCCCGCGCCCTGATCGAGCTCAACATCACCAAGCTGCGGGGGGTCTATCAGTTTTCTGTTTCTTCCGTGGATGGGGCCAAAGCCGGAGTCGTCCTGGATGTGGACACGGCCGGAGACCACTTGGTCGTGATCAAGACACCTCCGGGCCAGGCCTCCATGCTGGCCCTGGCGGTCGACAGGGAGAATATCCCGGGAGTGGTGGGCACGGTGGCCGGTGATGACACGTTTTTCGTGGCTGTCAGGTCAGCCTCGGATCAAAGATCGGTCATCAAACACATCCACAAGCTCACGGGCTGATCGTTCATAAAGGAGAGAGCATGCACACGCAGAAAAATGGGAAACATGTCGTGCTGGCGTACAGCGGGGGTTTGGATACGTCCGTCATACTGGTCTGGCTCAAGGAACAGGGATTCGATGTGACCGCGTATGTGGCGGATGTGGGGCAGCGTGAGGATTTCCAGGAGATCCGGGACAAGGCGCTCAAGGCGGGCGCCGCCAAGGTTTACATCGAAGACCTCAAGGAAGAATTCGTGACCGACTACATTTTCCCGGCCTTCAAGGCCAACTGCCTGTATGAGGGGAAATACCTGCTCGGCACGGCCCTGGCCCGGCCGCTGATCGCCAAACGGCAGATCGAGATCGCCGCCCGGGAGGACGCCGAGTATGTGTCCCATGGGGCCACGGGGAAGGGGAACGACCAGGTGCGCTTCGAGCTGGCCTACTATGCCCTGAATCCGAAGATAAAGGTCATCTCACCCTGGAAGGAGGCCGATTTCCTCGGGCGCTTCCAGGGGCGGCCGTGCATGCTGGAATTCGCCGAGGAGCACGGGATCCCGGTTAAGGCGACCAGGGAAAAATCCTACAGCGAGGACGAGAACCTGCTCCACATCAGCCACGAATCCGGCATATTGGAGGATCCTGCTGCCGGAGCCGAGGAGAATGTCTATTCCTGGACAAAATCACCCGAGGACGCACCGGACCGCCCCACCCGCATCGCGATCACCTTCAAGGACGGCCTTCCGGTAAACCTGGAGAACCTGGAGGACGGGACCGTGCAGGAGAAGCCGCTCGAGCTCTTTACCTATCTGAACGAGTTGGGAAGCGAGAACGGGATCGGACGCGTGGACATGGTGGAAAATCGTTTTGTGGGGATCAAGTCGCGCGGGATCTATGAGACTCCGGGGGGTACCATCCTGCATCACGCCCATCTCGATATCGAAGGCGTCGCCATGGACCGGGAGGTCATGCGCCTGCGCGACATGCTGACAGCCAAGCTTTCCGAGCACATCTACAACGGCTTTTGGTTCAGACCGGAGATGGATTTCCTGATGGCTGCCATCGACAAGAGCCAGGATGTCATCGATGGGACCGTCTTTCTGAAGCTTTACAAAGGCTCGGTCTTCCCCTATGCCCGCACTTCTCCCAGCTCCCTGTACGACCAGGACCTGTCCAGCATGGATATCGAGGGCGGGTTCGATCAGAAGGACTCCAAGGGATTTATCAAGATCCAGGCCGTAAGGCTGATGGCCCATCAGGCGATCATGCATAAACACAGGAGCGGACATGAGACTCTGGGATAAGGGGACTGAAGTCGACGATCTCATCCTCGACTTCACAGTGGGGGATGATCACATCCTGGATCTGCGGCTGGTGAAGTACGACTGCCTGGCCTCTATGGCCCATGCCCGCATGCTGCACAAGATCAAGGTGCTCACGCAGGAGGAGACGGAACAGCTTGTCGAGAGTTTGACGATCATAAAGGAACTGGCGGAGAAGGGGGAGTTTCCGATCACAAAGGAACAGGAGGACTGCCACACCGCCATTGAGGCCTTTCTGACGGATAAACTGGGAGAGGCCGGTAAGAAGATCCATCTCGGCCGATCCCGCAATGACCAGGTGCTGACAGCCTTGCGGCTGTATGAGAAGGAACAACTGGATAATCTGCGTGCTTCCTTCGGGGAGCTCCGGCAGGCTTTGGCTGGGAGGATCGACCGATACGGACACATCCCGATCCCGGGTTACACACACATGCGGAAGGCGATGCCCTCGAGCATTGGCATGTGGTTAGGATCCTTTACCGCGGCTTTGAATGACGACTCTACTCTGTTGAAGGCGGTGTTCAAGCTGGTCGACCGATCACCTCTGGGAACGGCTGCCGGATTCGGCGTGCCTGTATTCGAGCTGGATAGGGAGATGACCGCTGAGCTGATGGGGTTCGCTTCGGTCCTGGCCAATCCCCATTATGCCCAGCTCAGCCGGGGCAAGATCGAGATGACCATTCTGTCTCTGTTGTCTGCAGTGATGTTCGACCTGAACCGGTTGGCCTCGGACCTCCTGCTTTTCAGCATGGATGAATTCGGCTATATCGACCTGCCCGAGAGATTATGTACGGGAAGCTCGATCATGCCCCAGAAGAAAAATCCCGATGTGCTGGAGCTTGTCCGAGGCAAATACCATATCGTTTGCGGCGAGGAATCCAAGGTGAGATCCCTGGTCTCGAATCTTACGTCGGGCTACCAGAGGGACCTCCAGCTCATGAAAGGACCTCTGTTCCGGGCCTTTGACACGACGGCGGGATGCCTGGAGATCATGACGCTCGTTTTGTCCGGGATAGAGGTGGATGAGGATAGGTGCCGCTCCGCCATGACGGATGAGCTGTTCGCCACCGAAAAAGTCTACCAACTGGTCAAAGAAGGCATGCCTTTCCGGGACGCCTACCGCCAGGTTGCCAAGATGGCCAAGATGCGCTCCGACCGCTAAAACTTATAGAAAATAAACAAGTTGAAGCCTTAGACTACGCCTATATTTCGCTTAAAACGCCGATTTTATACCCAAAATCAGTGCTCTAAGACCTATGGAGTTTTTGTGCTACAATATCTGGTTAATGAAAAATACATGATAAGGCAATGAGAAGCATCAGGCTCGTCACGGCTCTTGTTTTAGTTCTTGCCGTATGCCTGCCCTCTCTGATCGCACAAACAATAAAGATCACCGGCGAAGTAGGGGACAACCAGCAGCCAATGATCTCGTTTCACTTATCAGAAGAGCCCCGGGGAGTTGAACTGACACTGTTCCGCAGCACCCGTGCCATCACCCCGGACGACCTGAATGCGATCCGGTATCCCATCACGACCATTCAACTTCCCTCTTCGGACCTGTCCTCCGGCTTCGTCGATGTCCATGCGGCCCATAACGTCACATACTATTATGCGGCTTCGCTGAGCATGGGAGACAACGGGAAAGAGCTCAGCAATGTGGTTTCCCTGCATGTCGGGGATGTTTCGCTTCCATCGCTTCAGAAGCCCGAAGTCCTCATCGATAAGGTTCACTATGTCCTGGAGGTATGGGATGGGGGAGAGGTCGTCAAGAAGTTTCCGGTCATCCTGGGCCGGGATCCGGTCGCCAGAAAACTCCACCAGGATTTCCGGACCACACCCGAAGGAATCTACCGGATCACCAACCTCAAACGCAACTCCACCTTCCACCGGGCCCTGGATATCGATTATCCCAGTGCGATCGACCGCATCCGGTATGATTTCCTGCGTTCTCAGGATCAAGTCCCTCAGGGAAAAGACATCGGCGGCGAGATCCAGGTCCACGGCCAGCTGCGGAACTGGGCGCTGGAGCGGAACTGGACCTGGGGCTGCATCGCGCTCCGGAACGGCGACATCGAGGAGCTGTTCGACCATCCGGACATCGGAGTAGGTACTGCGGTCTTCATTGTCGGGACGGAGATCACACGTGAGGATGTCCATTATATCCGCAGAGACTGGACTGCGGAAGAGGTCAGAGGTTTCCAGACCCGCCTGCGGGAGCTGGGCCATTATTCAGGACGACCTGACGGAATCCTGGGCCGCCAGACGCGTATCGCGCTGGGTAAGTTTCAGCACCACAAGGGATATCCCGTGACCTGCGACCTGGATAAACGAACCGTCGAAGGATTGGTCGGATGAAGCGGCAGCCTGTCCAGGTGCTCTAAGAGAAATCCTCTGCCGAGAGGGCGGCTCCCAGAGCTCCTGTAAAGATTGGCAGGGACGAGACATATATCTCTTGGTTCAGAGCCTCAGCCAGTGCTGTGTCCATTCCCGAGATGAGGGCCACGCCGCCCGTGAGAACCACCGGAGTCTCTATCCTGCTGCCAGCCATGGCTGCCGTACGAGAGGCGATGGCCTTCTGCACGCCGGCCACGATGTTCTCCCGGCTTTCCCCCTGCGCCATCAGTCCGGTGATCTCGGTCTCGGCGAAGACGGCACACATGTTGCTGATGACCGATGGCCGCACGGCCCGCTCGGCATGCGTTCCCAGTTCGTCGAGGGTTATCTCCAGCCGCTCTGAGACCAACTCGAGGAAGCGGCCGGTCCCGGCAGCGCAGCGGTCGTTCATCACAAAATCACGCACTTTCCCCGCCGCGTCGAGGCGGATGAGTTTGCTGTCCTGGCCTCCGATATCCACGATGGTTCGGGCCTCCGGGTTCAGATGGCGCACCCCGCGGGCGTGACAGGTGATCTCCGTGATGACGACATCCGCGAAATCCAGTGCGTCCCGCCCATATCCGGTCGCCACGACCCTTGTAACGCTGTCTCTGGTTTGGTCCGC
>JAUWTO010000036.1 GCA_030614685.1 Candidatus Aminicenantota bacterium | reverse complement strand
CGATGCGAAGGCGGTCGTCCGCCATCTTTCCCTGGTCCACGTCCACAGGAGCCCCTTTGATGCCGGTACCGCCGATATCGATCCCCAGGACCTTCATTCCATGGCCCCTGCCAGGAGTATGACCCCCCATCGGTTCGATAGTTTCCCCTCTTTCATGTGTGCTCCTCTCCTGTCTAGGCCCATCGATCCCAAAGCCTGCGATGGGTGAAATGTGAATTTTATTGCTAAAAAATAGTATAATACGCTGCGAGCTATTTCAAAAGACTTTATCTCTGGACAGAAAAAGGAGAGCCTGATGACTGAAGATCGGAATGTGAGTCTGCCCGGGAAGCGACAGATCGCGGTCCTGGTCCACGCTGCATTGATGGGGAGCCTGCTCATCTATCTCCTGGTGGTGGAGGTCGTTTTCCGCGGGATGGTTGTGAATCCTGCGGGAGGCGCGGGAGGCGCATTTTCCTCCCTCCGATATGTTTTTTACGGGATCGCCGTGCTCATGGTCCTGATCATACGGCGCGTCCCGGCTTGGTTGAAGCCTGGAGCGGACGCCTCTGAGCCCATCAAGAGCATGCGACTGCTTCAGGCCTCGGTCTTGACCAGCGCCATGTGCGAGATCCCCGCCATTTTGGGTTTGGTGATCGTGCTCCTGACCGGGTCTCACCGAGACTGCCACTATCTGCTCTTCTTTTCACTGGTCCTGTTCGTATTCCACTTCCCTCGAAGAAGCTCTTGGGAAATCGGGGGGGGTGGATGATGCGAATCCAAGTCCTGGGTGCGGCACAGCAGGTCACGGGTTCCTGCTATGTAGTTGAAGTCGATGGGATGCGAATCATGGTGGACTGCGGCCTGTTCCAGGAAAGGGAGTATGCAGTGCGGAACTGGAAGCCCTTTCCCGTGTATCCGGGGAAGATCGACTTTGTGTTGTTGACACACAGTCATCTCGACCATGCCGGCCTGCTGCCCAAGCTTGTCCGGGAAGGCTTTTCCGGGCCGGTCATTACAACATCGGCTTCTCAAGACCTCATAGAGATCGTCCTGCTCGATTCCGCCCGGATCCAGGAGGAAGACGCGGCCTATAAGCGTAAACGCCATAAAAAGGAGGGGCGCAAGGGACCTCATCCCGAGATCCCCCTGTATACTGTTGAGGATGCGGAAAAGTGCCTCCCGCTGATCCGGCCCGTCCGCTATGGAGAGGATGTCGCCCTGAACGGGAACGTGACGGCCCGTTTCCATGACGCTGGCCATATTCTGGGGGCTGCCATGATCGAACTGGAATACCGGAAAAACGGTACAACCCGTCGCCTGGTCTTCTCAGGAGATATCGGACAGTGGGACAAGCCCCTCGTGAACGATCCTTCTGTTTTTCGGCAGGCGGACTACATTGTTATGGAATCCACGTATGGGAATCGGGATCATGATGCGCCGGAGGACGTGGAGAACCAACTGTGCGACGCCATAAACCAGACCGTGAAAGCCGGGGGCAATGTCGTCATCCCCACCTTTGCTATCGAGCGTGCCCAGGAGCTGATGTATCATCTCAGCCGGCTGGTCCGGGAAAACCGCATCCCCTATCTCATGATGTTTCTGGACAGCCCCATGGCCGTGGATGTCACAGATGTCTTTCTCGGGCACCGGGAGGACCTGGATGAGGAGACGCATGCGCTTTTCCGGGAAGGGGAGCCGCCCTTCCGCTTCCCCGGACTCAAACTCGTGCGCTCCGTGGCAGAGTCCAAGGCCATTAATTCCCTGCGGGGATCCTGTGTGATCATGGCGGGATCCGGTATGTGTACGGGAGGCCGGATCAAACATCACCTGAAACAGAATATCGCGCGTTCGGAATCCCTGGTCCTTTTCGTGGGCTATCAGGCTCGGGGAACTCTGGGGCGGTTGATCGTGGAGGGGATGGAGGAGGTCCGTATTCACGGACAGCACTATCCCATAAGGGCCAGTATCCGTCAGATCCAGGGCTTTTCGGCTCACGCTGACCGCACGGCACTTCTGAAATGGCTGGGATTTCTGGAGACGGAACCCAAGAAGGTCATTTTGACACACGGCGAGGAGGGCGCCATCCGCAGTCTGGCCCAAGCCATACGGGAGACCAAGGGATGGGAGGTCGTCGTACCCGGGTATCTCGAAACCATCGAGCTGGAGTGATGGGATTCCTTAGGGGGGTCGCCTAGAACCTGAGCGTAAAAACGGTCGCCTGTTCGGGATCGGAATGGACCGAGATGGTCCCCTTGTGCTGCCGCATGATCTGCCGTGAGAGGCTGAGGCCGATCCCTGAACCGCCCTCTTTGGTGGAGAAGAACGGGATGAAGATCTTGTCCAAATTCTCTTCCTGGATGCCTGGTCCGTTGTCTTTGACCTGGATCAGGATCCGCCCCTGAGCATCAAGAAAGGCGAGGAGGTCAATACGCCCCCCTTCCTGTTTCTCAACGGACTGTAGCGCATTGAGCAGCAGATTGATCAGAACCTGTTCGGTGAGCTCGGGATCGGCTGTCAGCTCCAAATTTTCCGGTTTGATATGGCTCTGAAACAGGATGCCTCGATCCACGATATTGGCCTGCATCAGTTTTTCAACCCTTGCGAAAAGTTCCCCGACGGGGAAAATGGAGCAGCTGGCCTTGGGCGTCAGAGAATAGTTTCGGTAAGCATCTACGAAGTGCATCAGCCCCTGGCTCCGCCTCTGGATGGTGTGCAGGGCCTGCTGGATGTCGTCCAGCATCTCCGGATCGAATCCCTCGGGCAGGTCGAGGCTCTCCAGACCATCCCGGATGAGCTGTTGGATGGTGGAGGCCAGCGAGGAGATGGGAGTGATGGAGTTCATGATCTCATGGGTGAGCACGCGGATGAGCCGCTGCCAGGCTTTGATCTCAGTCTCCTCCAACTCGCTTTGGATATTCTGGATCGAGACCAGCGAAAAGACCTGACTGCGGAGCTTGAACTCGGTGGAATACAGCGCCAGCCGCAGGGACTCGGTCTCGCTTTCGACCTTGACCAGGTCCCTCTCGCGCGGATTGAGCCGGAACAGGGTTTCCACCAGCTTGGGACTCAGGGAATTCAAGGATTTGATGTTCTTCAGGTGGGACAGGTTCAAAAGCCGCTTGGCGGCAGTGTTGATGAGCTCGACCTCACCGTCTGGCTGGAAGGCGATCAGGCCGACCCCCACATGCTGGACCACGGTTTGGAGGTACTGATAGTGCTCCTCCTTTTCAGCCCGGGTTGCCCGGAAGGCATTGGTGACATCGTTGAAGGTGTTGCGCAGGGACGCGAAGGAACGGCCCAGTTTGTCGTCTTTGAAGGATTGCGTGAAATCACCGTATTTGATGGATTCGAAGAAACGTGTCAGGTCGCGGTTGGTCACCTCGATGTAGCGGATGAGGGAGTACACCTGGTATATGATCAGCACGCCTGTGATGAAGAGGGCAGCGAAGAGTTGGGTCCGGAACAGGAGGAAGAAGAAAAAGGCGACCGAGAGGGACAGGATCAGGGTCCGCCCGATCACGTGGATGCGGAAGCGTTTAAAGGCCATATTTTTCCAACCGTCGGTAAAGAGAAGTGCGAGAGAGCCCCAATTCCTTGGCGGCATGACTGATGTTGCCGCCGTATTTGCTGATGACCTTCCGGATGATGGTCTTTTCGATGCTGTCCAGGTTGTAGTCGTCGAAGACAACGCCGTCCCTCCCGGCTTCGGGAGAGGCGAGAAAGAAATCCCCGGGCTGGAGCACCGGGTCTTCGCTCATGATGACCGCCCGTTCGATGGCGTGCTGGAGTTCCCGCACATTGCCGGGCCAATGGTATTTTTCCAGCTTCTTCAGCGTGGGGGTGTTCAGTCGTTTGATGTCCTTTTTATACTTTTTGCTGTAGATCTTTAGGAAGTGGTCGATCAGCAGGGGGATGTCTTCGGGTCTCTCACGTAAGGGAGGAATAGGGAGCTCCACCGTGTTGATGCGGTAGAGCAGGTCCTGCCGGAATTCCTTATCAGCCACCATCTCCTGGATCGGCATGTTGGTGGCGCAGACCAGACGCACGTCCACATCTATGGACTTGTTGGAACCAAGCCGGGTGATGGCCCGGGTCTCGACCACGCGCAGGAGCTTGGCCTGCAGTGTGAGCGGCAGGTTGCCGATCTCGTCCAGGAAGAGCGTGCCTCCCGATGCGATCTCGAAGCGGCCGATCCGGTCTTCCCTGGCATCCGTGAACGCACCCTTGACGTGTCCGAACAGCTCGCTTTCGAACAGGGTCTCGCTCAGGGCCCCCATGTCAACACTGATGAACACCTCGTCCGCTCGTGGGGAGTGACGGTGCAGGGCCCGGGCGACCAGTTCCTTGCCAGTCCCGTTCTCCCCCAGGATGAGCACATTAGCATCCGTCTGTCCCACCTTCTCGATGATCTCAAAGACCTGATTCATGGCGGAGCTCACGCCGATGAAATCATGGAAGGGTTGGTCCATGTCGGCACTCAACTGTTTCTGTCGAGAACGCAGACTGGTGGCCTCGAGACGGGATCTGCGCAGCTTCAAGGCGGCGGAGAAAGTGGCCAGCAGTTTTTCGTTCTGCCATGGTTTCAGGATGAAATCGGTCGCGCCTTCCTTGATGGACCGGACCGCCATGTCCACATCCCCAAAGGCCGTGATCAGGATTACGATGATGGATGGATCGATCTCCATAATCCTGTCCAACCAGTAGAAGCCCTCCTGACCGCTGGTGGCCCCCTTGGCGAAGTTCATATCCAGAAAAACCACATCATAACTTTCGTTCTTGAGGCAGTTGGGGATGGATTTGGGATCGTTCTCAGTATGAACCAGTGCGGTGTGCTGCTTTAAAAACAGACGCGCAGCCTGCAGAATATCTGTGTTATCGTCGATGATGAGTACTTTTCCGGACTTCTTTGTCATGTCTTTATCCTTTATAAAACTCATACTTACGTAATTCGGTCATGTAATCTGCAAAAAGTGTGCCGTTTTCAATTTCCAGGGCAGAGAGCATTCCTTGCCCCGGATGAATGTCCGAAAACGTACACTCTTTGTTAACTCATCGTACACTATTTGTCAATGTTCCTTCCCGGGTCCAGGCAGGAATAGATCTCCCCCCCCCATGGATCCGGACATTTATCCTGAAATTGTGAATGTGGCATGATTATTGCTTAAATAGCGCCTGAGGAGACAACGTTCACATGCCGAAATGCATCAAAACAAAGTAGGAGGAAGAAAATGGGCATGGACCGCACGATAAAAAAGAAGAAATGGCCACCCAAGCGGATCGCGACATATGCGGCGATCGCGGCCTTTGTTGTCGTAGTACTGTATTTGTTCCTGTTCAAGTTGAATAAATCAACGCTGAATGTGGAGAAGGACCGCCTGACCATCTCAACCGTGAAACGTGAGCCGTTCCAGGAGTTCATTCCCGTGATGGGAGCTGTGGAACCAATAGATTCTTACCATCTGGATGCCGTCGAAGGCGGTGTGGTCGAAGAGGTCTTTATCGAATCCGGGACCAAGATCGCCAAGGGCGATCCCATTCTACGTCTGGAGAATACAGACCTGCTCATGAACATCATGTGGCGGGAGTCGGAGATGTTCCAGACCCAGAACAACCTTCGTAATACGCAGCTTAGCCTGGATCAACGGCGATTGACGCTGAGCCAACAGCTTGCCCAGGTGGACAACTCCCTGGCGCAAAGCAAGCGGACATACGACCGTTACAGCGAGTTGATCAAGGAACAGCTGATCTCGCAGCATCAATACGAGTTGGCCAAGGATGAATACGAATACTGGATCAAACGACGGGACCTAACAATCGAGAGCCAGAAAAACGACATCGAATTCCGTGGAAATCAAGTCAAGGCGCTCGATGAATCGCTCCGCCGCATGCAGGAAAACCTGGCCATCATCAAGCAGAAGCTGGAGAACCTGGTCCTGCGTGCCCCCATCTCCGGATTCCTGACCGCCCTGGATGCCGAGATCGGCCAGCGTAAGAATCCGGGGCAGCGCCTGGGACAGATCGATGTACTTGACTCCTTCAGAGTGGTCGTGGGCATCGATGAGCACTGGATCGCCCGCGTGGAAGAGGGCCGCATCGGGACCTTCGATTTCTCGGGAGGGTCCTACGAACTATTCGTGAGCCGGAAATACATGGAGGTTAGGGAAGGCCGCTTCGAGGTGGACATGCTCTTCAACGGGGAAAAGCCCGTGGGGATGACACGCGGGATGACCCTGCATATTCGGCTCAACCTGGGAGACCTGGAAGAGGCCATTGTCCTGGCCCGGGGTGGTTTTTTCCAGACGACCGGAGGCAACTGGGTCTATGTGGTCGATGCGGAAGAGACCCTCGCCGTCAAGCGCCGGATCCGGACCAACCGGTACAATACGCAGGTCTATGAAGTGGTGGAAGGCCTGTAACCGGGAGAGAAGGTGATCACCTCGTCCTATGAGAGCTTCGGCGACATGGAACGCTTGGTCCTGAAATAACGTATATAGACTAAGAATGGAATGGAAATGAGCTCTAATAATAAGTATTATAGAATGACTGGGAGCCACAGGCTGTCAGCGAGAAATAACCTATAACGGGAGGAAAAATATGATCAAACTCAACAGCCTCACCAAAGTCTATCTGACCGAGGACGTGGAAACAACAGCCCTGAACAACATCACTCTGGAGGTGAAAGAGGGCGAATACGTGGCCATTATGGGACCCTCGGGGTGCGGTAAATCGACACTTCTGAACATTCTGGGAATGATCGACAAGCCGAGCGGTGGAGAGTATTTCTTTTTTGAAGAGGAAGTCGCCAAATATTCAGAGAGACAGCGAGCCAACCTTCGCAAGAACAACATCGGCTTTGTGTTCCAGAGCTTTAACCTGATCGACGAGCTGACTGTTTACGAGAACATCGAACTGCCTCTCCTGTACCTGGGATACTCTTCGGCGGAACGGAAGAAGAGAGTCTCGGAAGCCATGGAAACCATGGAGATCATGGCCCGCAAGAATCACTTCCCCCAGCAGTTGTCCGGAGGCCAGCAGCAGCGTGTGGCCGTGGGCCGGGCGGTGGTGGCCAGGCCCAAGCTGATCCTGGCCGACGAGCCTACCGGAAACCTGGACTCGGCGCACGGCGAAGAAGTCATGAAGATCATGAACGAGCTGCATGAAGAGGGCACCACCATCGTGATGGTCACGCACTCCCCGGCCTATGCGGAGTACAGCCAGCGCATCGTGCATCTGTTTGACGGGCATGTCGTTTCGGAGAACATCCAGAAAGATTTCCGGATCTGAGTACCTGGGACAGGAGCCATCTACGGAGACCGGTTTGCCGCGGCCAGTGGCCGTGAACCGAGTCAAGGAGGATGAGCATGAAAGAAGTCGTCGTACAGATCCCCACCTATGAATCGGAACAGAACATCGAGATCGACGTCCGGATCAACGGGAAAAAGAGAACCATAAAGTATCGGGTTGAGATCGTTGAATGGGAATCCGATGATTCGGAGACCATAGATAAGGTCTCCACCATCAAACAGGTCATCAAGGAACATGATCGCGACTGGAGGCTGATCCAGATCGGCGTCCCCACGGAAAAGAACATCCCGATCATGTTCCAGAAAAAAGTCTCGGAGTAGGATGGTGCCAGCCGCTCCTTGCCCGGTCATGTGAGCCTGAATCCCGAGGAAGCGGCTGAGGAGGTAAAGAAGACAATGCTAAAACTGCGGAATATAACCAAGTATTACTCCAGCGGTTTCGTGAAGACATTTGTGCTGCGCGACATCGACCTGGAGGTGAATGAGGGAGATTTTGTCACTATCATGGGGCCGTCCGGGGCTGGGAAGTCCACATTGCTCCATATTATAGGGATGCTGGACACGCCCTCATCCGGTGAGTATTTTTTCTATGACAGGGAGATCCACCGCTTGAGCGAACGCCAGCGTTCAGACATCCATAAGAACCACATCGGGTTCGTGTTCCAGAGCTATCACCTCATTGACGATCTCACGGTTTACGAGAACCTGGAAACCCCGCTGCTCTACAAAAAAGTCAAGGGTTCTGAACGCAAGAGCCGCGTATGCGACATGCTGGATAAGTTCAACATAGTTGGCAAACAGAAACTTTTCCCCAATCAGCTCTCCGGAGGCCAGCAGCAGCGCGTGGCCGTGGCTCGGGCCCTGATCATTGAGCCCAAACTCATACTGGCCGATGAGCCCACCGGGAACCTGAACTCCAAGGAAGGGGAGACCATCATGGAGATGTTCAAGGAACTGAACCAGGGTGGAACCTCTATTATCCAGGTGACTCATTCGGAAAAAAATGCCGCCTACGGCCAGAAGATCATTAGGCTGTTGGACGGTTGGGTCCAGGAGTAAGATATTCCCCGGTTCGAGCCCGCATGAGAATGGAGTTAAGCCCATGACAAAGACAAGATCCCTTTTGATCCTCTTGAGCACTGCGCTTGTCTTCTCACCCCTTTGGGGCCAGCAGAGACAAGTCAAAATGACGCTGGAGGAGTGCATCGTAGCCGCTGTCAAGAACAACCTGGACATTGCTGTGCAGGTGTTCAATCCGCAGATCGCGGAGATGACCATCAAACAGGCCAACGAAAAATTTCTGCCGCAGCTGTCCTTCGGTTTCAGCAAACGGAGCCAGCAGAGCCCCTCGTATTCGTTCCTCGAAACTGACGAGACCCTGATGTCCGATTACGGAGACTGGTCGGCCCGTATCGACCAGGAAATCCCCACCGGGGGCCGGCTCTCCATTAACCTGATTTCTTACAAAAACGACACCAACCAGTCATTCCAGATAATCAATCCCCGCTATGGTTCAACCCTTTCCTTCAGTTTCGACCAGCCCCTGCTTAAAAACTTCGGCTTCAAGACCAGCCGGCGTGAGATCATCATCGCCCAGAACAACCTGAACGTCTCCGACAGCCAGTTCAAGTCTTCCCTCCTCATGACGGTCTTTGATGTGGAGGAAGCCTACTGGAACCTGGTATTTGCCAAGGAATATCTCAACGTCATGAATCAAGCCCTGGAGCTGGCCCAGGACCTCCTGCGCAAGAACCGGAAAGAGGTTGAGGTGGGAACGCTGGCCCCGATCGAGATCCTCACGGCTGAAGCCGAGGTGGCCACCCGGGAGGCGGACATCCTTCAAGCCGGTGTGGCGGTGGAAAACAGTGAGGACATCCTCAAGACCATGCTTAATTCGTTCACGGATGCGGAGATCCCGCTGATTTTAATCGATCCTGTGGAGAGGCCGGAATTCGAGAGACTGGAGATCGACGTGGATGAGGCCCTGAAAGTTGCGCTCCTCAACCGCCCGGACCTTCAGGCCAGTCGCTATGACCTGGAGAACCGCGATCTGGACCTCAGTTTTGCCAGAAACCAGCTCCTGCCCGACCTCAGCCTGGCTTTCAACTACTGGAGCCCCGGCATCTCAGGGACTCAGCTCATATACCAAGACAACGATCCCTATACCGGCATCGTCGTCGGGCAGATCCCCGGCACGGGTGTCGACTCCCTGCGGGATGCCTTCCACTTCGAGTACCGCAACTGGGCCATCGGCCTCACCCTGACCATCCCCACTCAGACGTTCTTGACCCGAGCCGCAGAATCCCGGGCCCGGCTTGCCCTGGAGCAGTCCCTGACCCAAATCAAGAGCCAGGAGAAACAGATCTTCCTCGAGGTCCGGAGTGCCGTTCGCCTGGTGAATACCAATTACAAGCGGGTCCAGGCCTATCAGGTGGCGCGTGACCTGGCCGAACGGAAGCTCGAAGTTGAAGAAAAAAAACTTAGGGTGGGGATGACCACAAATTACATTGTCCTGCAGCATCAGCGTGACCTGTCCAATGCCCGCAGCACGCTGCTGCGGGCTGCGCTCGACTATGTGCTGACCCTGGCCCAGCTGGACCTGGCCATGGGAATCACCCTGGAAAAGAAAAACATCAAAATGGCCTACTGATCGGCCCTGCCTGCATGCTCCGGTTCTGTTCTCGCAGCTCCGGCTCCATGCCTGTTCCCCCTCCCTCACGACCTTAGGTCGCTTCCCCTTATATGCGCGATCGCTTCCAGCGCCGTTACTCGACATCTCAGAGGAGGTTTCCTGTCATGATTAAAAGGTTTGAAACCGGAGGAGTTTTTCATATAATGGAAAAAAACTTAAGAGAGGTCATGCATGGATATTGCAAAGTATGTTGTGACGGATATTCCCCGGCGTCAGTTTCTCAGCCTCAGCCTCAAAGGGGGCGTGGCGCTGGCTGTGACGCCTGCTCTCCTGACGCAGCTCATTTCCTGTAAAGGGTCCGAGAAGCTGGCCGTCCAGACGGCCATCGACCCGGGGCTAATCAATGCTACGCTCCGGAAGGCCCTGGAGAAGGGCGGGGAATTCGCGGATGTGTATTTTGAGAATCGGATCTCCCGCCGCATCCTGATGGAGGAATCCAAGTTCAAGAGCGCTGTCTTTGGGATCAGCCAGGGGGCCGGCGTGCGCGTCATTTCCGGGGACAAGACCGGATTTGCCTATACGGACGAGGTCACGCCGGAAAAACTCACGCAGGCCGCTGAGATTGCCTCTTATGTGGCACGAAACACCGAGGTGACAAAACCCATTGATGTGGCGTTTCAGGGGCGGCCTTCCTATGTCAGTGTGCGGCTGCCCTTGGACGAGGTGGCCGATGCCGACAGGTTGGAGGTCATGCAGCGGGCCAACCAGGCCGCGCTGGATTACGATCCCCGCATCAAGATGGCCTCCATAAGCTACTACGATGAGATCCGGGGCCGCACCATCGCCACCAGTGAGGGCGTCCTGCTAAACGATGCGCTGCCCCATATGTTTTTCATCGTGCAGACCCTGGGAGAGGGAAACAACACCCGCCACATGGGGAGGGAGCGCCTGAGCAAACACATGGGATTCGAGATGTTCGAGCAGTTCCCGTCCGAAGAAGTGGCCCGCACCAGTGCCCGGGAATCCATCGCCATGCTGGAGGCCACAGACTGCCCGGCAGGTAAGATGGACGTGGTCATGCAGAATGGTTGGGGTGGAGTCCTGGTCCATGAGGCGGTGGGACATCCGCTCGAAGCCGACAACATTGCCCGTCAGATCGGTGTGTTCACAGGCAAGCTGGGGCAGAAAGTGGCCAGCGATGTGTTCACCATGGTGGATGACGGCAGCCTTCCCAACATGCGCGGTACCACCAATTTCGATGATGAGGGCACGCAGATGAAGCGCAACATCCTGATCGACAAGGGCGTCCTGCTCAAGTTCATGACCGACATCCTCTCGGCCAAGCAGATCGGCATGGAACGTACCGGAAACGGCCGGCGCGAGAGCTTCCGCCACATCCCCATTCCCCGGATGACCAATACCTTCATCGACAGGGGGAAGGACAGGCCGGAGGATATCCTGGCTTCGACCGAGAACGGTATCTATGTCCAGAGCCTGAGCGGGGGAAGCGTCAATCCCACGACCGGCGTGTTCAATTTCACATGCCGCGAGGCCTATCTGGTCGAAAAAGGCAGGAAGACCATGCCCGTCAAGGGAGCCACCCTGATCGGCAACTGTCTTGACATCATCGCCAACATCGATGCTGTGGGAGACGACCTGGCTTTCGGGCCGGGAATCTGCGGTAAGGGGCAGTCCTGTGAAGTCTCGGCCGGCCAGCCGACCGTGAGGATCCGGGGCATCAACGTGGGCGGAAGCCGGAGGAGATGAACGCCATGGAAGACTACACAGCGTTAGCCGAACAACTCGTGAAAAAATGCCTCAATCAGGGAGCGGATAGAGCCGAGGCTTATCTTGAATCGGGCAGGAATCTCAGCATCGAGGTACGCAACGGCGAGGTGGAAACGGTCGAAGAGGCCACCTCCCATGGGGCGAGCTTCCGGGTCTTTGTCAAGGGCAGCATGGCATTTGCCCACTGTAATGACCTGTCGGATGCATCCCTGGACGATGCGATTCAAAGAGCTGTCCAATTCGCTGCGCACACCACACCGGATGAAAACAACGTGCTTCCGGATGACCGGGGTATCACAGATGTCGGAGAGCTCTTCGATCCTGGATTGGCGCGCGTTTCCATGGACGATAAGATCGCCCTCGCCAAAAAAGTGGAAGAGCTGGCCTTGAAGGACCGGCGCATCACAAAAAGCGCCGGAGCCGGCTTTTCAGAAGGGGAGGCGGAGATATTCCTGGCCAACTCCAACGGGCTTTCCAAAAGCTATAAGGAATCCGCCTGTTCTTTTGGTGTCTCGGTCGTGGCG
Organism: Candidatus Aminicenantota bacterium; assembly: GCA_030614685.1. Lineage (GTDB taxonomy): Bacteria > Acidobacteriota > Aminicenantia > Aminicenantales > Aminicenantaceae > JAUXEH01. The sequence goes on along the minus strand of JAUWTO010000036.1, from coordinate 6,128 downwards.
GAGAAGGGTGATCAGAAATCCTCCGGAGGGGAATACTGCTCACGCCGCTTCTTCGCAGATTTCAAGCCCGCTGAAGAGGTGGCAGGGAAGGCCGCGGAAGACGCCTATTCCATGCTGGATCCCCGGACAGTCAAGACCCAGCAGGCAGCGGTGATCTTTGACCCGGATGCGGCCCGGGCAATCCTGGGAGGAATATTGGCCGCTGTCAACGGCGAGAGGGTGTTGCAGGGAGCCAGCTTCCTCCGGGACCGTATGGATCAGAAGATCGGTTCCGAGCTCATCACGATCTTCGATGACGGCACGAGGCCGAAGAGCCTGGCCAGTTCTCCTTTCGACGGCGAGGGAGTGCCCACACAGAAGAGAACCATCGTGGCCAGGGGCACGCTCAAGGGATTCCTGTACAACACCATCGTGGCCAAGCGGGCGGGTGTGAAGAGCACCGGCAATGCCAGTCGCCGTGGATACCGCAGCCTCCCCGGGATCGGTGCCCACAGCTTTTATATGGCCGCCGGAGATGCCGACCCGCAGGAGATACTCAAGGCTACAAAAAAGGGACTCTTCCTCAAGGGAGTAACGGGCTACGGCATCAACCCCGTCAATGGGAACTTCAGCGGGGGTGCCTCGGGATTCTGGATCGAGAACGGCCGGATCGCCTTTCCGGTCAAGGGATTGACAATTGCCGGAAGCGCGGACGAGATGCTGAACGCCATCGACCTACTGGGCAACGATCTCGACCTCGACCGCAGCATGACGGCACCCACTTTCCGCATCACAAAGATGCTGATCGGCGGGGAATGACCCCAAGACTGCTGTCCCAGAAAGCCCTTTTCCGCTGAAGGGGCCGTGCCGTCCAGCGCTTCCATTCCCGCCGAACGAGGATGGGGGCAAGAGATTTGCTTTTGCCTGGTTGAAAAAGTATATATTGTCTTATGAACATCTCTGATCTTTCGGGAGAGATCCTATGAAAACGACAAAATGGATTCTGCTCTTCGGGATCCTGGCTCTGGTGTTTTGGATCGGGGCCTGCTCTCCGCAGCCCCAGGCTACGGTCCAGGAAACCAAGGAGACCATAACAACGTACCCGTTCGGCAATCCCGATCCCGTGCCGGTACTGACACGAACCGACGACCTCTGGGATCGTGTGGCGCGCATCTATCCCTATTCGTTCATCGATGAGTTCAACCCGGAGGCTGAAGAGCGAGAATGGACCGTGGTACGCCTGGAAAACCCCTACATCGCGGTGACGGTCCTGCCTGAAGTGGGAGGCAAGGTCTGGGGCGCTTCGGAAAAGTCCACGGGTCAGGAGTTCATCTACACCAACAAGGTCTTGAAATTCCGTGAGATCGCTCTGCGCGGGCCCTGGACCTCGGGCGGCATTGAGTTCAATTTCGGGATCCTGGGACACGCGCCTTCAGGCGCCCATCCCGTGGATTACATGCTCCGCAGCAATCCCGACGGCAGTGTATCCTGTGTGGTGGGCAGCCTGGACCTGCCTTCGCGTACGCGCTGGAATGTGACCATCCATGTCCCCCCGGATAAGGCCTATTTCGAGACACGGTCCTTCTGGTACAACCCCTCGTCTTTTCATCAGTCCTATTATGCGTGGATGAATGCGTCTGTCCGCGTGAGCGATGATCTGCAGTATGTCTTCCCAGGGAATTCCTGGATCGGCCACCAGTATTCTGAGCCGCTGCGGCCCTGGCCCAGGAATGCCGAGGGCCGCGACCTGTCCTGGTACCGCAACAATGACTTCGGGTCCTACAAGAGCTATTTTACCGTAGGAGAATATACAAATTTTTTCGGTGGCTACTGGCATGATACTAAGTTCGGCTTCGGACACTGGGCCCGTTATGATGATGTTCCGGGCCAGAAGATCTGGATCTGGGGACTCTCCCGGCAGGGGATGATCTGGGAGAAGCTGCTGACCGATGCGGATGGGCAGTACAGCGAACCCCAGGCAGGACGCATGTTCAATCAGAGTGACCGTGCATTTTTCCCGCCGCGCAGCGGCGATCGTTGGAGGGAGCTATGGTTCCCCTACAAGGACATCGGCCCGATGGTCGCGGCCACTCCTCAGGTCGCCTTGAGCCTGGCGAGAGGCGTTGAGCAGATCACCCTGGGAATCTGCCCGCTTGAGGTACTGGAGGATGACTTGATCGTCACCCAGGGGGCGACGGAGCTCCACCGGGAGCGGTTGAGCCTGCGCCCCCTGGAAACGGTGATTCGAAGCCTGAGTGCAGGGGATCAGGAGGAGTGGCTTCAGGTCCATATCGGAAGCCAACTCGTTTACACGGACGATCCCTCTGCCGTGCGACTGCAGCGCCCGATAAGATTCCGGGAGTATGCGGTGGATTCGATCGAAGGTCTCTTTCTCAATGCAGAACGGCTGATGCAGGACCGCAACTATGTCCAGGCCCTACCTCTGTATCTAGAACTCCTGGAAAGCGAACCGATCCATGGCCAGGCGCTGTGCCGTGTGGCGGAACTTTACAGCCGGAGAGGCGAATATGGTCGGGCCTTGAGTCATGCGGAGCGTGCGCTGGACAATACCATGTACGATCCGGATGCCAACTTCGCCTATGGAGTCATCGCCCTCCGCTTGGGTCGGCTGGTGGATGCTAAGGAAACCTTCGGGTGGGCGGCCCGCTCCCTCCAATACCGCAGTGCGGCGTACTCCCAGTTGGCCGAGATCCATCTCCTCGAAAAAGACTACGCCTCTGCGCTGGAGTACGGGCAGAGGGCAGAGCAATACGACACACATAATGTCGCGGCCCTGCAGGTACAGGCCATTGCCCTGCGCAGATTAGGGAGAAGGACTGAAGCGGAAGGCAGGCTGGACCGCATCCTCTCCTTTGATCCGCTCAACCACACTGCCCGTTTTGAGCTCTACCGGCTGGCACCCTCCGAGGCCCGGCAGGATGAGTTCAGGCACATGGTCCGGACTGAATACGCCCGCGAGACCTACCTGGAGATGGCCCTCTACTACCTGAAGCTCGGCCTGGAAGAGGAGGCGGAAGCGCTCCTCCGCATGGCAGAGCCCTATCCGGTCGCAACCTACTGGCGGGCATACATCCTGCGTGAAGAATTCCCTGAACAGAGTGGTGAGCACCTGGCCCGTGCCGGCCTGGCCTCTGCGCTGGGCGTCTTCCCGTTCCGGGAAGAAACCATTCCTGTACTGGAGTGGGCTTTGGGTCAGGATCCGGAATCCTGGAAAGCCCGATACTACCTCGCCCTGCTGCTCTGGTCCAAGGGCCGGATGGGGGAGGCGCAGACCCTCCTGGTCGCGTGCGGGGAGCCGGAATTCGCCCCCCTCTACCATGCCCGGGCCTTCTTTTATCGGGAAAAAGATCCTGAGCGGGCGCGTATCGAATATACGGCCGCGACCAGGTACGATCCAGACGGATGGAGGAACTGGTACAGGCTGCTGGAATTCTGCAACCGGTCCGGATTCCCTCAGGCGGCCTATCAGAACGCCCACAGAGCAGCAGCTCAATTCCCGGAGTCGATACCGATCCAGGTTGAATATGTTCGGGCCCTGCTGGAGCGCCGAGAATTCAGGGAAGCCGTGCAGGTGCTCGACGGTTTGACCGTGCTTCCCTCAGAAGGTGCGACAGGTATTCATGGTCTATATGTGCGGGCTGCTGTACAGCTGGGGCTCGAGGAGATCAGGTCGGGGAACCTGAGGCGCGGCATCGAAGCCCTGGAGAATTCCATGAAGTATCCAGAACTCCTGGGAACAGGCCGCCCCTACGATCCTGACCAGAGGATGCAGCAGTACCTCCAAGCCCTCTGTTACACCCAGCTGGAGGAGCTGGATAAGGCCAAAACCCTGTTTGATGCCATCCGTGCCTTCAGTGACAAGCAGGGGAGCCCGTCAGGGCCCCATGCATACTTCGGGGGACTGGTCTTCCGGAGGAAGGGAGAAGCTGTAAAGGCCCGGGACTGGCTAGAACAGGCGGAAAGCCCGCCCTCCGATATCCTGGAAACCCTGCGCCTGCTGGAGAGATAATGCCGAGAGACCCTGTGCCGGTGAGGAGTGAACCCATGTCGAAGATGAAATTACCGAGTATCGTTTGTCTGCTCTCCCTTCTGAGCTTGCTGCTCTCCTCCCAGGACCGGCCTAGCTATGGGACCGGGACGTGGGACGCGGCCGCTTACGGCAATCATCGGGCAGTGATCCGCGTGGCCGAAGAGGCCGAGGCTGTCTATGTGCGCATTCCCTGGCGGCGGCGGGATCGAAACCCCGATCAGAAAGGCCTCGTGATCGTGGATGCCGCCACGCAAAAACCGATAAGGAATTGGATCCGCCTGGAGACAAACCGTGAGTACGGGGAGATCGCGTTCCAGCCCGTATCCGGTGCGGGAGACTACTATGTCTATTATTTGGTCAACCGCATGGAAGGGCGCAGTAACTATCCCACCGTGACCTATTCCGGTTCGGAAGAACAGGCGGACCCGGGATGGTGTGATCGTCACAGACTGGGAACGGATGTGTCTTCCGAGGCTATCCGCTCCCGCCTGCCCACAGCATCCGTGCACGAGATTCAGTCCATCAATGCGTTCAATTCCTTTTCCCCCATGGAGGTCATCGCCACATCAGGGGAGAAGGAAGCCCTGCTGGAGCGTCACAGGAATGCGGATTTCCTGCTCTTTGCGGAGGACCGACGTTATCCCGTGCGCATGACAGCGGACCTGCCACTGCGCTGGATCGAGGCCGGGGCGGAAGGTCCTTTACAGGGGCAGGCTGCCCGGGGTGAGTATTATGCGTTCCAGGTCGCGGTATATGCATTCCGGATTGACCTCCCGGACCTGGAGGTGTCTTTCAGCGGATTGACGGCATGCTCCGGTCAGTCCCGGATCGGCCCGGAGAGCTTCACCTGTTTCAACACAGGGGGCATGGATTGGAGGGGCGAATCGTTCACCAAGAGGGTCCCGGTTCCCAGGGGGACGGTCCAATCCCTCTGGTGCGGTGTGCAGATTCCCACAGAGGTCGAGCCCGGCGAGTACAGCGGCACTGTAACCGTAGCCTGCGGGGATCTGCCGTCCCGGGAGGTGAAGGTCCGGTTGGCGGTGACTCAGGACGTACTGGAGGATGCCGGGGACAGTGAGCCCTGGCGGCATTCCCGTCTGCGCTGGCTCAATTCCCGCCTGGCACTGGATGACGATCCCGTGGCCCCCTATACACCTGTGGAGATGAGGGGACGGGTCCTAAACTGCCTGGGACGTTCAGTTAGCCTGAATGAGACCGGACTACCCTCCAGGATTCGCAGCTATTTCACAGCCGAGGTGACGTCCATCGGTGCTGAAGGGAGGGACATCCTCTCTGGCCCTATCCGCCTTCGGATCGCAGACGAGGGAGGGAAAGAGCTTGCGTGGGAGCCCGTCGAGCTGTTTATCGAGCGGCAGGGACAGGGGACCGTGAGCTGGTCCGGCCTCTCACAGGCCGGGCCTATTCAGATCGAGTGCCGTGCCCATATGGAGTTCGATGGTTTTCTGGATTTTGAGATCCGGATGCGATCTGACAGAGACCTGCCGGTCTCGGATATCGCCCTCGAAATCCCCTTCCGCAAGGATGCAGCCCGCTTTATGCTGGGAATGGGAGTGAAGGGAGGGAAGCGTCCTGCCGAGTTCCGCTGGAAGTGGAAGACGGAAAACAATCAGGATTCCGCCTGGCTGGGAGATGTTAACGCGGGTCTCCAGTGCAGCTTCCGTGACGAGCGCTATTCCCGTCCTCTGAACACCAATTTCTACCTACGCAAGCCCCTGGTCCTGCCGGATTCCTGGTGGAACGGAGGCCGGGGTGGCTGCGACATTATCGAGCCGGACGAGGGGACAGTCCTGCTGCGGGCCTACAGCGGCCCCCGGGAGATGAAGGCCGGCGAGACCCAACACTACTATTTCAGCCTGCTCATAACGCCCTTCCGCCCGCTCAATACACGGGCCCAGTGGTCCACACGCTATTATCACCGCTACGAGCCCGTGGACAAGATCGCGGCCACCGGGGCCAACACCATCAACGTGCATCATGCCACGGACATCAATCCATTCATAAACTATCCTTTCCTGCGCCCCGGGCAGATGAAATCTTATATTGACGAGGCTCATCAGAAGGACATGCGCGTCAAGAT
>JAUWTO010000176.1 GCA_030614685.1 Candidatus Aminicenantota bacterium | reverse complement strand
CGACACCGACCTCGAAGAGATCGTCATTGTCGTCCAGGTTCCTCGCCCACCTGACACGGCCGTCGACACAAACGACCTGCTTCGACTTCGACAAAGCCAGGTTGACCTTGAAATGCGTGCCAATGGGGAAGAACCAGTCTGTGACGATCCTCGCCCCGCCCACGGAGATATCCTTGGTCAGGGCGTAGATCTCCGTGGTGCTGACGGCATCCCCAAAGCTGGTCACGAACTCGATAACCACCTTGTTTTCTTCGCGTTCACGGCTGTCTTTTCGTCTCTGAGTCATCGAAATACCTCTTTGCCGAACAATGGCGCTTGCCTGTTTTCCTGAGTATATGATGGAAGAGTCCCCGGCATCAGTAAATAGCCTCTAGAGATGATTGGGGGGATGATATTTTTGAGCCCCTGACCCGCCTTCGATTGACGGTCGAACAGTGCTGTGGTATAACCTCGACAGGATGACCGCTGAGGGGAAGATCACTCCAGACAGCCCTCCCAAAACCGACACATTTCCAGGAAAAAAGCAGGCCTTCCTGACCATTTTTTTCTTCGGCCTGATGCTGCTCGCACCCTGGCCCGCGATCAAGGCCCTGGCCGGGATGGCGTTCCTGCTCTCATTGAGGATACGCGCCTTGAGCCGCCCCCGGGGGATGGGCCTGCTCGCCTTCGTCTTCTGCCTGGCCTACATCTTCTCCCCCTATGGGCTGGTGGCGCCTTCCTCCGGTGACATGCTCCTCGTCCGGTCTCTGGGGAGGACCCCGGCCCTCCTTCTCATCAACGCCTCCCTGTTTGTGTTGGCCCTGTTCTGGGCATGGCTGGCGGCGGGTGAGGTCCCCGCGAGCACGCATCCCAAACAGAAACGGAGCCCCCTGGCTTCGCTCTATCCGCTGCTCCTGGCACTGCTGTTGTCGGCCGTCAATTTTTTTCCCCTGCGCGGCGAGGTCCCCATCCAGGGAGATGAGGGATGGCATATCTGGCGGGCGCGGATCCTCCGGGACATCATCAGCCCCGCTTTCCGGGGTTCTAACCTGGCGATCACACTCGGCATTATCTTGTTGGGAGTCGTCTTCTGGTTTGCCGCAAAACGCCTCCCCCTCCCTATCAAGGCCGGAGTGGTCTGTGCCCTGGGAATGGCAGCCGGCTTTTTACCGGGGTTCTTGAACATGCCCCACAGGGATTTCATACTGGCTCGTTACCCCTTCATCTCAGTCTGGCTGCACCAGGCCGGCCTCATGTGGGATTCCACTGTATTCCGGGAGGGGGTCTATCGGCTGATTCCCATGCTGGCGGTCTTTGCCATCGGCTGGTTCACCATGTGGGCGCTGCAGAAAAACGGGATCCAGGCAGCGGCGCTGGGCTTCGGACTGGCCTTTGTCCTGACCCCCAACCTCTATTATCATTCCACCATCCTTTATCTGGAACTTCCCGCGCTCGCCCTGCTGTTGGTCGCGCTGTACCATCTCGACACCCTCTTGAAAGAAGATTTCCGCTCCGTGCGCTGCAGTCCGGGATGGTATGCCCTGCTGGCCGCCGGATTCTTCAAGGAGACCCTGGTCTTTTTCATTGCAGGCATAATCGGCCTGCGCCTCGGACACCGGATGGTCTCTCAAGCCAAGGCCGGGCGATTGAATGGTAAAGGAGTGTGGGAGGAGATCGCCGCGGCCTTCTGCATAGCGCTGCCGCTCTTTGTATACGCGGTCTTCCGGTCGCTTTTCATCCAAGTCCGAGGCTACAGCCCGTCATTGAGCAACCTGGTTGACTGGGGCCTCTATGTCACCGCCGGCAAGGCGCTGGCCGTCCAGTTCGGGGCGGTCCTGATCCTGGCCCTGGGCGGCCTGATCGTGGGAATATTGAACCGCCGGTCCGGGATCGTGCTCCCGCTTCTGGCCTTGTTCCTGATTCATGTCTTCTTCCATTTCCTGGACCGTAAGGTCTACATGGGGCTGGCCCGCTTCAACCTCTTCCTCTTTGCACCCTTAGCCGTCCTGGCCTTCGAGTTTATCGCATGGCTCAAGCGAAAAAAGCCGCTGCTGCTCCCGGTCACGGTCGTGTTATGCCTGGCACTGAACCTGTCCCTGTCGCCGCTGTCCCTGTCCGGGGACAAGAAACCCGGATGGGGGGTACCCGCGGAAAGCAACGTCCGGGAGTACACCTTTCCCTACGGGCAAATGATCGACTGGCTGAAATCCAACCGCCCCAACTGGCCGGTCCTCTTCGCCTGCAGTTTTGCACGCCACTTGACGCTGGAGTGGTATTTCGAGAAGGCCGGCTATCAGCCGGGATCGCTGATCGTGGCACCGAGCACCCAGTACATGGGCCCGGGATTCCGCCACCCCCGCCTTTTCCTCCCGGAATATCTCGCGATCCGGACTCCCCCCAAGGCAGCAACCACGGCCGAGCTTCACCACAGCATGCAGCTGGCCCGCCAATCGGGCTACCCCCTGGTGCTGTATCACCGACAGGAGGGAACAACCGACATCAGCCCGGAAGAACAAAGGATAGGGAGATACCGTGCCGTCAAGGCCGCAGCGAACAGCTACCTGAGCCTGGTCCTGTACCAGACCCAATCCCTTCCTAAGCGATTTTTCCCTTACCGGGCCGCCGTTAACTGGCTCAAGACCCGGCAGCACGACCAGCCGGTTCTCATAGCCGGGGCCTTTGGGAAAACCCGCCTCGAATGGTATTTCAACCAGGCGGATTACCGACCCAGGAGGCGGGCCTTCAAACTGCAATCCCTTGGATCCTATCAGGAAGAACTCAAGGCCGCCATCGCCCGGGCGCGCAATATCGGCTTCCCCCTGGTTCTTTTCCACAGAATCGGCACCAGCGGAGAAATCCCAGAAGGGGAACGGCTGGTCGACGGCTACGAGGCCGTAAAAATGTTCGCCAATCCTTTCCATAAGGCCGGATTAGTGGTATACAAATCGCTGGACCGGTTGGAGACGCGCCCCTCACCCACACAGAAATGAGTTTGCCCGATTCATAGAGAGCGTCGGAATTAAAAATGCAATCGATCTCAAAAGCCTGCCGAGGGCAGTTGGAAAGCAAAGAGCAAAGTTAGGAAAAGAATGATGAATAAGGCAGAGAAGATCCAATACTTCGATTCCATGGCTGCGGAAAGAGAGAAATGGAAGAAACGGAACAGGTACTACTATTCGCAGCTGGAAAAGCTCCTGAAATTCATCATCCCACCGCAGCAGTCTGTCCTTGAGGTCGGATGCGCATCCGGAGATTTCCTGGCCAAGATGGAACCTGCGCGCGGCGTGGGGATCGACTTCAGTCCGGAGATGATCAAGCTGGCCCACAAAAAGTACCCAACCCTCACCTTTGAGCAGGACGATGCCGAAGACCTTAAACTGAACGAAAAGTTCGACTACATCATCCTGTCGGACATCATCGGCCACCTGTATGACGTGTACCAGGCCTTCCGGGAACTGCATAAGGTCACCAAACCCGAGACGCGGATCATTATCACCCATTACAATTTTTTCTGGGAGCCGGTCCTTAAACTGGGAGAAAAGCTCGGGCTCAAGATGAAGGAGGGCCACCAGAACTGGCTGTCCCTGCCGGACATCGAAAACCTCCTGGACCTGAACGGATTCGAGGTCATCAAGAGAGATTACCGGCTGCTCTTTCCCAAATACATCCCCCTGTTCTCGACCCTCCTCAACAAATACATCTCCAAGCTCCCTCTGATCAAAAAACTCTGCCTGGTGCAGTACCTGATCGCCCGGCCCACCAGTGCAGGCGGCGAGCAGACGGCTCCGCAGTACAGCTGCACGGTCCTCATCCCATGCAAGAACGAAAAAGGGAACATAGAGGGCGCGATCACGCGGACCCCTGAAATGGGGACCGAACAGGAGATCATCTTCGTGGACGGGTCCTCGACCGATGGGACTGTGGAAAAGATCGAAGAGATGATCGAGAAGTATCGAGGGAAAAAGGACATCAAGCTGATCCACCAGGGAGAGGCCAAAGGCAAGGGCGATGCCGTGCGCAAGGGATTCGCGGCGGCTCAGAACGATATCCTCATGATCCTGGATTCGGACCTGACGGTCCCGCCTGAAGACCTGCCCAAGTTTTACCAGGCCCTTACCGAAGGCCGGGGTGAGTTCATCAACGGGACCCGGCTGGTCTATCCCATGGAGAAGGAGGCCATGCGCACTCTGAACATCATGGGCAACAAGGTCTTCAGCTGGATCTTCACCTGGCTCCTGGGACAGAGGATCAAAGACACGCTCTGCGGGACCAAGGTCCTGTTCAGGGAAGACTATCTGCGCATCGCCGCCGGCAGGAGCTATTTCGGCGATTTCGATCCCTTCGGGGACTTCGACCTGCTCTTTGGCGCAGCCAAGTTGAACCTGAAGATCGTGGAGGTCCCGATCCGCTACCGGGCCCGGGTCTACGGGGACATCAAGATCGACAGGTTCCGGCACGGTTGGCTGCTGCTGAAGATGTGTATCGTGGCACTCAGGAAGCTGAAGCTCTCCTGAGCCTCACGCCCATTGACCCCACCCCTGTCCTGTGTTACAAACAGGAACAATCGATCGATGAACACACCCTCGCCCTCCAACCCGTCTCTCACCAGGCAGAAAACGGTTATGTTCCGGGCCCTGCTCTTGTTCCTCGGCTGGCTCTGCATCGTGTTCATATTCTATCCCGGCCTCTTCCTGGATTTTTCCTCCCAGGTCCCCTTCGGTGACCACGGCGACGTGCGCAACATCCTCAGCATCATCCAGTATTCCCTCCACACCCCCCTCTCTCAAATCTATCACCTGCCCTTCCTGTATCCGGAATCCTATGTGATGGCGCGCACCCATCCGCTGTTCGGGATCTCCCTCTTTTACAAGGCCTTCCAGGCCCTGGGATTCAACCTGGAACAGAGCACCAACCTGTACATCATCCTCGCCCTCCTGATCGGAGCCTGGGGGTGCTATCTCCTCATCCGGGAATTCGTGCGGGACCATACCCTGGCGCTG
>JAUWTO010000369.1 GCA_030614685.1 Candidatus Aminicenantota bacterium | reverse complement strand
CGATGATCTCCTTAAAGCCCTTTATGGGAGAGTGGCTCGTGCTCATTATCTCCGACCGCCAGCCCCTGCGCTCTGCATAGCGGGAGTACATGCGGAAGAGATCCTGGGCAAAAAGCGAGGCTTCATCTCCCCCGGCCCCTGCTCGTATCTCCAGAAAGACGTCCTTTTCGTCGTTGGGGTCCTTGGGCAGGAGCAGCATGCGCAGCTCCTCCAGGAGCTTTCCCTCCTGCTGCGCCAGATCCTCCAGCTCAGCCTCAGCCAGTTCCTTGAGCTCGGCCTCAGCCTCTGCGTCATCCAGGATCTCTTTGGAGTCCTGGATCTGCTTTTGCACCTCTGCAAAGATGTCGTATTTGCGGACAATGGGGTCCAGCTCCGCCTTTTCTTTGGAGATGGTTCTCAGTTTTTGGGGGTCGGTGAGTACAGCGGGATCAGACAGGGAGGTAAGGAGGCGGTTATACTTCTCCTTCAGGTCCTCCAGCTTTTGCAGCATAACAACTATTTTTTATTGAAATCACCGTATTTTTTCCTGAATTTGTCAACGCGTCCAGCACTGTCGATGAACTTCTGTTTCCCGGTGAAAAAGGGATGGCACTGGGAGCAGATCTCCACCCGGATCTCTTTCTTGGTGGAGCGGGTCTTGAAAGATTCGCCGCAGGCACAGGTCACAGCGGTCTCTTGGTAGTCAGGATGAATGCCTTTTCTCATCTGAAAAACTCCTTAAATACCGGCCCATTATAGCAGAATTAACACGTCATTGCGAGAGACCTGTACGTCACACATCCCAGTGATCCGTGCGATGCAGGATCTTCATGAGGTACTGCCCATAGCCGCTGTTCTGAAGCCGCTCCGCATGTTCGATGAGCTTGGCCCGGTCTATGAACTTCATGTGATAGGCCACCTCTTCCACACAGCCCACCTTGAGCCCCTGGCGCTTCTCGATCACCTGGATGAGCATGCCGGCCTCGAGCAAAGAGTCGAAGGTCCCGGCATCGAGCCAGGCCGTGCCGCGTCCCAAAATCGAGGTCTTGAGCCTGCCCTGCTCGAGATAGGCCCGGTTTACATCCGTTATCTCGTACTCCCCCCGGCCGGATGGCTCCAGGTTGCGGGCGATATCGACGACCTGGTTGTCGTAGAAATACAGGCCGGGCACGGCATAGTTGGACTTAGGCTCCCGCGGCTTTTCCTCGATGGATATCACTTTGTGGTTCTCGTCGAATTCCACGACCCCGTAGCGCTTCGGTTCCGACACCCAGTAGGCGAAGACCACGGCCCCGTCAGGGTCGAGGCTCTCGCGCAGCGTCCGCTCCAGGTCGGCCCCGTAGAAGATGTTGTCCCCCAGGATCAGGGCCACATGGTCGCTCCCGATAAAGTCGGCGCCTATGGTGAAGGCCTGGGCCAGGCCCTTGGGCTCGGGCTGCTCCGCATATTCGAACCGGCACCCCAGCCGGCCGCCGTCCCCCAAAAGCTTCTTGAAGCTCGGCAGGTCATGGGGTGTGGATATGAGCAGGATCTCCCGGATACCCGCCTGCATAAGCACCGAGAGGGGGTAGTAGATGAGCGGCTTGTCATAGACCGGGATGAGCTGCTTGCTGACCGCTATGGTCAAGGGATAGAGCCGCGTCCCAAATCCACCTGCCAGTATGATTCCCTTCATGTCTTTTCCTCTCAACACATCGAATTAACTGGATATCTTGCCCAAATAGTATTCCAACTTGAGTTTAAATGCCAGGTTCAAGACGCAGCTCTTTTCAAAATGATTCCCCAGCGTTTCATCACCAAGAAGGCGATCATGAAGGCGGATATCCCAATAAGATCCATCAATATGTCCCGCATGTCAAAATGCCTGTAGGGGAGTATCGCTTGCCACGCTTCGATCAGGATGCCGTATCCCAAAGAAAGCAGGAAAATTCGCACATAGGGGATTTTCTTCCGGCCATCCATGTAATAACCGAAACACAACAGCCAGGCCAGAAATCCAAAGAGGAATAAATG
>JAUWTO010000010.1 GCA_030614685.1 Candidatus Aminicenantota bacterium | reverse complement strand
ACAGGAACGTGCTGTCCTGCCGGAAATGGAAGGGATTGTCCGCGTAGTTCATGGGGCTTTCATCGTTGCCCAGGAAAAGCAGGACGCCGGATCCGACCTGCTCGCGCAGGCGCCGTCGCCGCTGGATGTATGTCTTGGCTGGAAACATGATTCTCTCCTTTGTTCGAGTTTTGCGGGAATACCGGCTTTTCCGGTCCGGGTTTCCCAATGCCCGGGAAAAAAGTATTACACATCAAAACCACCCGCGCAGGCAAGAAAAGAAATGAGATCGCGGTAACCACGGGGGGGCTGGTTATCTGGCGGATTAAGCCGTGCAGGATCAGATCTAGCGGCCCAGGAGCTTGACGCCTGCGATGTGGTCTTTCTGCCACATGACCTTGACGATCGTGCGTTCGGGCTGGGTCACCTTGCTGGAATCTTCGAACTTCAGTTCCAGGACAGCGCCGGGCGGCACTTCATCATCCAGCAGTAGGGCGAATCCGCCCTGGCTGATATTCTGGGTGAAGCCCTGTCCCTCCCTGGGTATGAGGGCCTTGTAGTTCATTTTGTGGACGGAGTCATAGCGGGAGGATCCGCGTCTTTCCGACTCTTCCCCGGCTCTACCGGTTGGCGCTTTCATGGAATTCAGCCCGTTGTGACTTCCTTTCTCAATCTCTCTCATTCTAGCAGATTGTGGGGATGGGGGGAAGGCCCGGCCAAGGGATCCAACGGAGACTTATATGTAAACAATGTTTACAGATACAGATCCGCCTTTGCACTGGGAATTGATAACTGCTCTGAGTTCCTGGTGGATTCCCCAAGAGTGCGGTTCCAGACGCGGGATCCTGTGTGATGTGGCACACTTCTTGCTTCTGAATGCATCAAAGAGAGCGGATTTTAGGTATATACAATCAGGGACATATAAGTGCAATATATAAAGGGGGGTTCATTATGAAGAAAACGCTCATTCTTGTGATCCTGGTCGCCATCCTCCTGTTCCTGACATCGAATCCGGCTTTTCATCAGGAGCAGCACGAGGTCGTGGTGACCAATGTCCAGGTTCCCCTCCGTGTCTTCGAGGGGGAGCGGTTCGTGCCCGACCTGAACATGGCCGACTTCGAGGTCTTTGAGGACGGCAAGCCGCAGGACATCACGGCCCTGTATCTCACTCGGAACGGCCAGATCGAACGCATGGATGCCACCAGAGACTACATGCCCATGGTCGACCGCCAGTTCTATTTTGTCTTTCAGGTCATGGAGTACAACCCCAAGATGACGGAGGCCATCGAATATTTCTTCGACCACGTCTACCAACCGGGCGATGACCTGGTGATCCAAACCCCGGTCAAGAACTACAGCCTCCCGGCGGAAAAGGCCAGGACCATCCCCAAAGAAACCCTGATCAAGGATTTGAAGACCATCATCCGCAAGGATGCCAATGTCGGGGCCATGGAGTACAAAAACCTGCTTAAGGATCTGAGGCGGATCGTGCGCTCCATCGCCTCAGCCCAGACGGGGATGCCTTCCGGGATGGCGGACATGGATTCCTCGGGCTCCGTGGGGGTCCAGAGCCTCGAGTTCCTGCTCCCCCGCTACCGCGACACGCTGGGCAGGATGGAGGAGCTCCGGCTGATCGATGAGAAATGGATCCTGCGCTTCGCGTCTCAGTTAAAGAGGATCGAAGAGCAGAAGACCGTCTATTTTTTCTATGAACGGGAGTTCCGCCCTGAGATCCAGGCCTCGCTTCTGGGCCAGATCCAGATGCAGTATCACGACGACTACAACATCATCGGGCAGATCCAGGACCTGTTCCAGGCATATCATCGGGAACTGACCCTCGATGTGGATCGGCTTAGCCGGGCTTTTTCCGATGCGGCGGTGCTCCTCAATTTCTTCTTTATAGACAATAAGCCCGCGAGCGTCTCCGGAGTCTACATGCGGGAGCAGTCCGAGGATGTGTACATGGTATTTTCCCAGGTGGCGGAGGCGACGGGTGGGGTGGTGGACAAATCGCGGAATCCGGCCGCGGCATTCAAGTCGACCTCAAAGCTCACAGAGTATTCTTATCTGCTGTACTACTCTCCCAGGGAATATGTCAGAGATGGCAACTTCAGGACCATCGAGATCAAGATCAAGGACAAGGATTACAGGATCACCCACCGGAAAGGCTATTATGCCAATTGATAGATTTCATACTTGCTGATCAGATCAGGATAAGCAGCAGCAGGACAGGTATCGGAGAGAACAGGACCGCCACCAATCCCATCCCGATCATGGTCTTTATCTTCATCGTATTGCCTTGTATTGCCTCATTTGTCCGTTCATCTCTATAGACGGAATCCGGAGCCAAATGGTTTCAACTCCTATCCGATTTATACATATCCCTATTCTGTGCGGTTGGTTTTTAAGCTCAAGTTTTTAGAGGATCTGGTCGCGGCGACGTATATTAGATTTCCTCTGGGCTTTTCTGTTACAATACCGACCTTATTGATAAATGTTCCTGATGAAAAACGAAAAAATCGATCCCAGACAAAACTACCAAACCTCACGCGAGGCCGTGGGGTATGTCCCTCGAGCCAAGGCCACGCAGGAGGATTACGACCGAGTGGGTTTCAAGTCCGGGATTGAGGTCCATCAGCAGCTGAAAACACGGAAAAAACTCTTCTGCAACTGTCCGGCCGGCCGGTACAACCGGAAAGGCGAGTATGATGCGGAGATCATCCGTCACATGCGGCCCACCCTGAGCGAACTGGGCGAGTATGACGGCACTGCCCTGATGGAGTTCAAGACCCGGAAGCAGATCGTGTACCAGATCCGAAATGAGACCGCCTGCACCTATGACATCGACGACACACCTCCCTTTCCCCTGAACCGGAAGGCGCTGGAGATCGCCCTTGAGCTCTCGCTGCTGTGCAGGCTCAACATCGTGGGGGAGGTGCACATCATCCGCAAGCAGTATCTGGATGGGAGCATCCCCACCGGCTTCCAGAGGACCGCCATCCTGGGTGTGGAAGGCGTGATCCAGCTGAAGAACAAGACGGTCCGCATCATTCAACTGTCCCTGGAGGAGGACTCCTGCCGGGAAGTTTCGGATGTGGGGCACGTCCGCGTGTACCAGACTGACCGGCTCGGCATACCCCTGATCGAGACGGTGACCTATCCGGATTTTTCCCATCCCGATGAGGTGCAGGAAGGCGCCCAGTATATCCGTTTCCTGAACCGCAGCACTGGAAAAGTGCTGGTCGGCATCGGTGCCGGGAGAGAGGATGTCAATGTCAGCTGCCGGGGGGGAGACAGGGTCGAGATCAAGGGTGTATCGCACAACCGGTGGATCCCGGAACTGACCCACAACGAGGTCTTCCGGCAGTGGTCCCTCCTGCGGATCCGGGACCTGCTTAAGAAAACCGTCCAGGATCCTCGAGGCTGGCGGATCTCTTCAAAATCCCTGGATGCGGAAGAGTATGGGCTGATCCAGCCGGAGGTCGCCAAAGCCCGTGAATCAGGGTATGGCTGTTCCGCGTTGAGGCTCCCGGGTTTTCGGGGCATGCTTTCGCATTTCACCCAACCGGGCCAAATGTTCGCAGATGAGCTGAGCGGCCGGCTGAAGGTCATCGCCTGCATCGACAAGCCCAACATGATCCACTCCGAAGAGCTCGATCCTGTCCTTCCCCCAGAATTTTGGGATCGCATCCGGAATGAACTGCAGGCTGACGAGGAAGATGCCCTGGTCCTGCTCTGGGGGCCTGAGGAGGATATCTCCACAGCCCTGGAAACCGTGGAGGAGCGGTGTCAGCTGGCCTTTGAGGGTGTGCCCCGGGAGAGCCGAAAATCCTTTTCCGATGGGACCACGGTATTTGAGAGAGTGCTGCCCGGCCCCAATCGGATGTACCCGGATACAGACTCTGTGCCCATCTCTCTGGACTACGACGCCATTGAAGAGATTCGGAGCCGGCTGCCGCTCGATGTCCATGAGATGTATGCCAGGATGACGGAGTGGGGGATTCCCGAGGACACCTATCCCTACATCCTGCGGAACAACCTGTTTCCGCTATTGACACGCATCATCGAGGAGCTTGAGGTCGATCCGGTATTTGCCGGGACCCTGTTCGGTCATACGCTGAAGCATGTGGAGGGTAGGCATCCCCGGTCCCCGGATTTCCGTTATGAGGTCATCTATGACCTGATGGAGCACCTCAAAAAGGAAGGCATCGAGCCTGCCCTCGCTCGGGAGATGATCGAGGAGCGGTATCAGCATCCCCAGATAGATATCGAATCCAGCCTGGCGGCCATCAAGTTCAAGAAGGTCGCGGAGGCGGAGATCCTGGAGAAGATCCCAGTGCTCTGCACGATCGCAGAGGAGTCCGGGATCTCTGAAGACTCCGGGGCCCGGACACGCTGGATGATGGGCCAGCTTCGGCCTTCTGCTCGGGGCAACATCTCGCTTCCTGAGCTTCATCGACACGTGAAGGAATACAACTCCCAGGCCCGGGCCCATTCGAACCGGGAAGGTGCGGGACAATGAGCGACGACATCTTCCAGGGCTACAAGGGGCAGGCGCTGAAGGTCCTGCAGGACCTTCACGCTCGTGTCTGGGGCCTGGTCAGGATGGACACGACCCGCGGGCTTTTTGAAGGGACCATCCTGCCCCGATCGGAGAGCGATGACGACCAGCACATCGTCCTTAAGATCGCCACGGGCTACAATATCGGGATCAAGGTCAACACCATTCGATCCATCACAGAGCTGGGGTATCAGAAGGCACATTACCAGATCCCTGAGAAGGAATTCCCGTATTCGGATGACAAACCCAATGTCAAGCTGTTCGGGACCGGCGGTACGATCGCATCCCGGCTGGACTACCGCACGGGGGCCGTGATCCCGGCCTTTTCCCCGGGAGAGCTGTACGGCGCCGTTCCGGAACTGGCGGATATCTGCAACCTGACCACCGACAAGCTGTTTGCGGTCTTCAGTGAGAACATGGGGCCTGAGCAGTACAAGACCCTGGCCGTGGCCATAGCCAAGGAGATCCGGAAGGGGATCGATGGGGTCATCATCGGGCACGGGACCGATACGCTCCACCACACGGCCGCCGCCCTGACCTACATGTTGGACGATCTTCCGGTGCCGGTGGTGCTGGTGGGCTCGCAGCGGTCCTCTGACCGGCCCAGCTCGGATGCCGCCCTGAACCTGATGCATGCCGCCTATGCGGCAGGTCACTCCGACATCGCCGAAGTCATGGTGAGCATGTTCGGGCCCACTTCGGATGACTACGGATTCCTGCACCGGGGAACCCGGGTTCGCAAG
This sequence comes from Candidatus Aminicenantota bacterium, assembly GCA_030614685.1. Taxonomy (GTDB): domain Bacteria; phylum Acidobacteriota; class Aminicenantia; order Aminicenantales; family Aminicenantaceae; genus JAUXEH01. The sequence goes on along the minus strand of JAUWTO010000010.1, from coordinate 27,580 downwards.
ATGCACTCCTCCTACCGCTCCGCCTTCCGGACCATTGGAGACATCCCGCTGGCCAAGGTTGTGCAGGACGGCGTGGAGATGCTCAAGCATCCCTACAATCCGCGCCGCAGAGACAGGAAGGTGACCGCCCTGCCCTATTTTGAGGAGAAGGTCACGCTCGTCTATTACTATCCCAACATGATGCCGGATGTCATCGACTGCCTGGTTGACAACGGCTATAAAGGGATCGTGATCGCGGGGACGGGCCTCGGCCATGTGAACAAGCCGCTTTACCCGGCCATCAAGCGGGCCGTGGAAAAGGGGGTGGCGATCTACATGACCGTGCAGACGCTGTGGGGTTATGTCCACATGTATGTGTACGAGACCGGACGCGACATGCTGGACCTGGGCGTCATCCCCCTGCAGAACATGCTTCCTGAGGTCGCCTACATAAAACTGGGCTGGGCATTGGGCCAAACGAATGACCTGGGGAAGGTCAATGAGATCATGCTGACGCCCGTGAACGATGACATCACTGAGCGGGAACCCTACAATGGCTACCTGATCTATCAGGGAGGGGTGCCCGAAGTCGAAGAGTTTATCAAGAAATTCCGCAAATAAGCAAAGGGGACAGGGACTATAGGGTGGCGCAGGGGGCGGGGAGCTCGCTCATCACCTTGAGACCGGGTACCGCAGCGATGGTCTTGGGGATGGTGTTGATGGTCATGGATACGGTCCCCGTGTCTCCATGGACACCACCCAGGATCTTTTCGTGTATGTCGGGTTCGCCCTTGATCTCGATCTCGTCATACTCTTGTTTGACACCGGCGTTGGCGATGAACTCGAGGGTAATGATTTTTTCCCCGTCCTTTTTAGCATAGGCCACACTCCTCAGGCCGATCACGTCCCCGGGCGGCACGGTTCCCATCCCGCTCGGTGTCTCCGTCTCCGCAATCACGGCCTCCGGAGGAAGTTCCACGGCCTCATCCAGCTTCCATCCCAGCCCTGAAGCGATCATGTTGATCGACTCCAGCAGGCCCACATGCCCGGTGATGATCCCGTCATCGATCTTCTGGCGGAACTCCTCGGGAGTCATATTGCTTCCCACCTTTTTCTGGAAGGGGATGCGTCTCCGGGCGGAATTCATCATCCGTGTCACCCGTATGGAATCGACACGCAGGCAGGGTGCGGTGAGCGCCAGGGGCAGCGAGTCCATCAAATACCCGGGATTGATCCCGGTCCCCACCACGGTCACGCCGGCCTCTTTGGCCATATTGTCGATTCGAGAGGCCAGCTCAGGGTGTCGCTTCCAGGGGAAGGACAGCTCCTCGCAGGTCGATACGATATTCAGGCCCGCCTGGAGGCACTGCTCGATCTGAGGAAGCACGGTCGTAAGATGAGACAGGGTGGTCTGCACTACGGCGTCTGCTTTTACTCGCGTAAACAGCGCCTCCGCATCGTTCGCGATGACAATGCCTGTGTCCTGTGGGCTCGAGAACAGTTCTCCCAGGTCTCTGCCTGTCAACTCCGGGTTGATGTCCAGGGCGCCCACGATTTCGAAACTTTGTTTGGGCAGCAGTGCCTCTGCTACCCTGCGGCCCATGATGCCGCATCCCATTATGATGACCCTCATCCTGTCCATGGTTGTCCTCCTCGTATGGTGCGATGGTCCATTTTATAGAGAGAAAGTATACCATCCCGCTGCTTTTAAGCACAATATGTTGCAAAAAAAAAAGGGGCAGAAACCGGCCCTCTCAGGCCGGTTCCGCCCCCTGGTGTTCCGTGCTACAGAATATGGGTCAGCTGTTCAGGATCTCTTCGACCTCTTCCTGGTCGACATCCATCACATAGGGGATCTTGCTGATGTCGGCGGCTTCCCTGGTGAGCGAGGCTATGTCATTTCTCTCGATCAGGCTGAGGTTGAACTTCCGGTTGCCCGCCATGAGCTGACGCAGGCCCTGGTTCAGTCTTGTGAAATACCCTGTGACTCCCAAGGCACCGGTGGGTATTTCCTCGAAGCGGTCTCCATACTCGTTTTTCAGGTCGGAAGCGGTGACGAAGATCTCTTCTTTCTTGCTGCCGAAACGCTCGACATAGACCGGGATCTGGTCTTCTGCGATCCGCTTGCCGATGGTCTTTCCGACCATGGCTGCGGCCAACGGCCCCCGGGCCATGCCAATGGCCTTCACATAGGGCGCACCCAGCGCCAGGGCCTTGTAGATCTGATCCTCGAAGGTGATGCCGCCGGCAAAGCAGAGGTCGGGCACAAACTCGCCCTTCTCATCCAGCTTCCTGCAGTACTCATAGGTCAGGGACCAGAGTTCCACGCCTGGGACTCCCCATTCGTTCATCATGCGCCAGGGGCTCATACCGGTCCCGCCGCCGGCTCCGTCCACGGTCAGTAGGTCGAGCTTGGCTTTCGAGGCATACTTGACTGCGCGGGCCAGGTCTGCGGGCCGGTAGGCTCCGGTCTTGAGGAAGACACGCTTGGCGCCGGCGGCCCTGAGCTCTTCCGCACGGGCCATGAAGGAATCGAACTCCACCATACCCAGGCGGGAGTGTCTCTCGAATTCCTTGAAGGCGCCCCTCTCAAAGGCTTTGATGATGTGGGGATCTTCGGGATCAGGGAGCACGATGTAGCCTCTGCGCTTGAGCTCCTGGGCCTTGGCGAGCTTCTTGATCTTGACCTCTCCGCCGATGTCCTTGGCGCCCTGCCCCCACTTGAGCTCGACGGTCTCAACACCGAGCTTTTCGATAACATATTCCTGAACCTTCAACCGGGTGTCTTCCACGTTGGACTGCACGACCACATCGCCGTATCCGTCCGCCCATTCCTGGAACCACTTGATCCGGTTCTCCATGTCGGGGGAACGGACCACACGCCCGTTCTCGATCACCGAATCCTCGTCCATGGCACACACGTTCTCGCCGATGGTCAGGATGCCGCCGCTGATGGCGACGCCGATGGCCAAACCCTTCCAGTTCTGCTTGGCCACGTTGGTGGAGCCCATGCCCGGAACGATAAAGGGGACCTTGAGCTTGATGTCCTTGTTAACGCCGATCTTGGTCGCGACACTGACTTTTTCAAAAGTTGCATGGTCGGGATCGGCCTTGACACCGTGGGCGCCGACCGCGGTTCCCAGCACGGTGAAGTGGGACAGATCTACGGGGTAGTCCTTCTCCGAGGCCGCGGTGATGATCCCGAAAGGCTGGGGATACAGGACTTCGGAGCCGCGGTAGGCGGACTTGCCGATCTCGCACATTCCGATACAGCCATCGACACAGGTGGCACACATCCCGCTGAAAGGGCTGACGGAACCTTCGGTCCTGTTCTTGGTCAAAGTGGCTGCGCTTCTGTTGAGTTTTGTATAAGACATTCTGATTCCTCCTATGAATTACCTTGATAGTTGGTCTTTTTTATGTAATCGAGAATCATGCTAAGCATTTTTCTCTTTGGGTTCCTCGATGTCGTCAGCGACTTCTGAGGGTTTGCGTATACAGGTCCCACACTCGCCGGCATCGTACATCCAGCACTGCAGCTCGTCGTAGACATCCACACAGGTGGGGTCCATGTCCAGGCATCCGCTGCAGATGGCGGTTTCGGCATCCGGGCCTTGACAGCGGAGCTGGCAGGCCGGGCAGATGTACATGCATGCTCCGCAGAGTCGGCACTCCTTGGATTTCACGTCAAAGGGCGTCGAGATCTTACGCTGATAGCCACGATTTTGAAACCCGATGGCTCTGGCGTCCATCTGCTCCGCGCATATCCGCACACACAGCCCGCAGTACATGCACTCCTCGTTCCGGAGCTCGAACCGCTGCTGTTTGACGCCCATCTTGGCGGCCATGTCTTGAAGGATCTTCGAACCCGGTGCTGTAGACAGCATGAGCTCGATCATCATTTTCCGTGTCTCCAGGACGCGGCGTGTGTCTGTATGGACCACCAGGCCTTCCTGGGCCGGATAGGTGCAGGAACTGACCATCTTGGTGTTTGTTCCTTCTCCGATCTCGACCAGACAAAGACGGCAGGCCCCGTAGTTGCTGAGGCCATCATTGTGGCAGATCGTCGGGATTTCCAGGCCGTAGAATTTGCAGGTGTCCAGAATGGTGTAGCCTTCTTCGGCCTGCACTTCCAGGTTGTTGATTAGCATTTTTATCATGGTCTTCTTCACTCCACGAGGATGGCGTCAAACTTGCAGGCCTCGTAACAGGCCCCGCATTTGATGCATTTTTCCTGGTCCAGTATGTGCACCTGCTGCTTCTCCCCGGTGATGGCATCCTGGGGACACACTCGGGCGCACACCATGCATCCCGTGCATTTGTCCGGGATGATGAAGTACTCGACCAGGTCCTTGCACACGCCGGCCGGGCACTTTTTGTCCTTGATGTGGGCCAGATACTCATCGTTGAAATACCTCAGGGTGGACAGCACCGGATTGGCTGCTGTCTGACCCAGCCCGCACATGGAGGCGTCCTTGACCGCATGGGCCAGGGTTTCGAGCAGTACGAGGTCTCCTTCTTTTCCCTGGCCTTCTGTGATGTTGCGGACGATCTCCCACATGCGTTGGGTTCCCTCCCGGCAGGAGAGACATTTGCCGCAGGATTCGTCCCGCAGGAAGTTCAGGAAGTACTTGGCCACGTCCACCATGCAGGTTTTATCGTCCATCACGATCATGCCGCCGGAACCCATGATGGAGCCGGCCTGCATCAAGCTTTGATAGTCGATGGGCAGGTCCAGCTTCTCTTTGGGAAGGCAGCCGCCGGAGGGGCCTCCGGTTTGGACAGCCTTGAACTCCCTGCCGTCCGGGATTCCCCCGCCGATGTCGTAGATGATCTCCCGCAGCGTGATCCCCATGGGGACTTCCACCAGGCCAGTGTTGTTGATCTTGCCCACCAGGGAGAAGATCTTGGTTCCTTTGCTGCTTTCGGTCCCGATCTGAGCGTACCAGTCTGAACCCCTATCCAGGATAAGGGGCACGTTAGCCCAGGTCTCCACGTTGTTGATATTGGTTGGTTTTTTCCACAGGCCCTTTACTGCGGGGAAAGGGGGCCGTTGACGTGGCACTCCGACCTTGCCTTCGATGGATTGCATCAGGGCGGTTTCTTCGCCGCAGACAAAGGCGCCGGCTCCCTTGTAGACCTTGACATTGAAGCTGAAGCCGCTTCCCAGGATGTTCTCGCCCAGGAGGCCGGCCTCGTGGGCCTGTTCCACGGCTCGAGTGATGTTCTTGAGGGCCAGGGGATATTCCTCCCGGATGTACACGTAGCCTTCACTGGCGCCGATGGCGTAGCCTCCGATGATCATTCCCTCGAGCATGCGGTGAGGATTCCCTTCCAGCAGGCTGCGATCCATGTACGCTCCGGGGTCTCCTTCATCAGCGTTGCAGATGATGTACTTCACATCTCCTTTCGACTTGCGGGTAAAATCCCATTTCTTTCCCGTGGGGAACCCGGCCCCGCCTCGCCCCCGAAGCCCCGATGCCGTGATGGTTTCTATCACATCCTCGGGCGTCATGTCTGATAGGCTTTTTGCCAGGGACAGGTAGCCGCCGATGGAGAAGTATTCCCGGATGTCCGTCGGATCGATGAGCGCATTGTCACCCAGCACCAGGCGGTTCTGTTTGGTGTAAAAGGGTATCTCGCTCTCCTTACTGGCAGTCTGGCCGTTGACGGGGTCTTTGTACAACAGCGTCTCGACCGCCTGGTCTTTGAGTACGGTTTCCTGGATGATGGCCTCGGCATCCTTGGTTGTGACGTGCTGGTAGAAAAGGTCCTGAGGCTGGATGATGATGTTGGGTTCGGCCTCACAGAAACCATGGCAACCGGTGACCTTGACCCTGACTTTCTCTTGCAGCCCTTTTTCCTGGATGGCATTTTCCAGGGATGCGATGACATCCAGGGAGCCGCGGGCCTGGCCGCATGTCCCGGCGGACACGGTGAGTGTGACTCTGTCGTCAGCGGCCCTCAGCGCCGTGTGGTGATCTACGGTTTTCTTGAGTTCCTCAGCAGAATTAATTTTCGCGTGGCTTGCCATTGTTTTTCTCTTTCGATGCGTATTTTTTCAGTACGGATTCAACTTTACCGATCGTCTGCTGGGCGTAATAGTCGCCGTCTACCACCACCACCGGACCAATGGCACAGCATCCCAGGCATGCCACGGTTTCCAGAGTGAACTGCTTGTTTTCGGTGGTGCCTCCGGCCGGGACTTTCAGCCTCCGCTCGAATTCTTCCAGGATCTTCGGGCCTCCCCGGACGTGACAGGCCGTTCCCATACACACGGTGACGACATGTTCTCCTCTGGGCGTGAGGCTGAATGCGTTGTAGAAGGAGGCGACGCTTATGATGTCGATCATGGGGATGTCCAGCTGTTTGGATACGGTGGCCAGGGCGACTGGGGGGAGGTAGTTGAATTGGGACTGGATGTCCTGCAGGATGGGGATCAGGTACTGCTTCTCAGAGGAATGCCTTTCGATGATGGCTTCAAACTCTGAAGGATCATTATGCATATAATTACTCCCAAATTAGGATTTATATGAAGCTTTTGTGGGGATACGGGGTTGTGCCTTTTCCCGGAAAGGGAGGGACATTGTGGGAAAAGGAAAAGAAAAATTGGCATAAAGAGGGCCGAATATGCAGATATTAGTTCTCCTCTTGTAACCTGTGTTATGACCTGAAATTATCTCTTATGATAACAAGGTTTTATAGCAGAAATGGATTATTGGGTCAAGGAAATTCCCATGCTAATAACAGGGGCTGGACATTGAGCGAGAAATCGCATTGCGGTTAGGACGGTCGGTCGAGGTAAGAGAGCGATTTTGGCGTGCGCTCCATGGAGAATACAATGAGGTCTTTCAGTACCCGGCGCATGGCATCGACCTGTGTCCGTGTGAAGGGGACATCGTATTCCTTGGAGGGAGGATTCTTCCGGACCCATTCCAGAAAGGCCAGCAGGTCCTGTGTGACCTCCTCTTTCCTGCTGGGGGCGCAGCCGTCACAGTAGGCTCCGTCTCTTTTGTGCGAGAGCCAGCCCGTTTCTGTGATGTCTTGGCGGCAGCCCCGGCAGCGGTCCAGTTCGGGGAGAAATCCGTTGAGCTTCAGGAACCAGACTTCGAAATATGCGGTCAGGAGCTTGAGATCCCCCCCGGCCTTCAAGGCTTGCAGGAGTTGGAGAAGGAGGCGGAAGAGCACGTCATCCTCGGTGAGCGAGGGCCGGGAGTCTTCGATGAGTTCTGCAAAATAGCCAAGCGTGAACGAAACCTCCAAATCCGTCTGCAGCTCGAAAAACGATTCCAACAGGTCGCATCCGCTGACCGTCACCAGTTCTTTGCCCTCCTTCTCGTAGTAGAAGGCTGTCACGTGGGACATGGGTTCCAGGCTGCTGCCGAAGCGGTTGCCGAACTTGCGTGCGCCTTTGGCGATCCCTTTGAAGATCCCCCGCTGACGTCCGAAGAAGACCGCCAGCTTATCCTGGTCTCCAATGGGGAAGGTGCGGAGGATGATGCTTTCGGACTGATCGCGCGGCATGGCCTCATTTCAGGTAGGCGAGGAAGAAGGTGGCCAATCCCAGGAACGTGAGCAGGCCGATGGAGTCGGTGAACATGGTGAGCAGGTTAACAGACCCCAGAGCCGGGTCCAGCTTGAGCAGCTTGAGGAAGAAGGGGATCAAGCTCCCGATCAGGGCTGCCACGAACAGGTTGATGATGACGGCCACACCCACCACCATGCCCAGGTAGAGATTTCCATAGAGGGCGTAGGATGCGGCTCCGACGATGATGCCGATCACGAGCCCGTTGCCGATGCCCACCAGCAGCTCTTTGAGCAGGGCCTTGCGGGCCGAGAGCCATTCTGTCTGTCCGATGGCGATCTCCCGGACCATGATGGCGATGGTCTGGTTCCCCGCGATCCCGCCCAGCGCCGCGACCAGAGGCATGAACACGGCCAGGGTCACGAATTCCTGGATGGTTCCCTGGAAATGCTTGACGACAAAGGGAGAGACCGAAGCCGTGAGCAGGCTGAAAAGCAGGAATGGGAGCCGCTTTTTGATGGAGGTGAAGGGGCTGTCCTGAATTCTGTCGGTGGTGTCCAGTGACACCATCTTGTACATGTCTTCGGTGGCCTCTTTGTCGATAACATCGATGATGTCGTCGACTGTGACCACTCCCACGAGCTTGTGCTCAGAGTCCACGACCGGGATGGCCACCAGATTGTAGTCCGCCACCTGCCGGGCCACCTCCTCCTGGTCAGTCTCCGTTTGTACGCTGATCACATCCTTGGTCATGATGTCCTTCAGCGGAGTGTTGGGCCGGGAAAACAGCAGCTGTCTCAGGGATACGACTCCCCGCAGGTGATCCTGGTCATTGACCGCGTAGAGGTAGAAGGCGGATTCCACATCGCCTTCCAGCTGCATGGCTGTGATAGCGTCGGAGACATTGGTGCTCTCTTTGAGGGCGTAGAAGTTCGGGGACATGATGCGGCCCGCGGTTTCCTGCTCGTGGTCGAGGAGCTCCATGACCTCTTCGGTCGGCTTCGCTGCCATAGCGGTCAGGACCGCATCTTTCATCTCTTCGGGCAGCAGTTCGAGGATGGGCGCGACATCGTCGGGGGGCGTGATCTGCATGATGTCGGCGATCTGATCGATGGGGAGGTTTTCCAGGATGGTGACGGCGTCTTCCGGGTCCAGTTCGCTTAGGACCTCTGCCGCCTTCTCTTTGTCCCGCTCATACAGGGTGTTGATCAGGATCAGGCGCTCGCGCGCGATGAGATGTTCCATGATGTCGGCTAGCACGGCGGGGTGGAAGTTCTTGACGAGGTTCCACAGGCGGGTGAGCGAACCCATGTTGATGAACTTGCGAGCGGAACTGATTACCAACCGGAGCGCTTCGACTTTCATGGTTTTTCCCTTAAAAAATCGCCTCTCAAAATACCACAAATTCCGGCATATAGCCAATGGATAATTTTTAAAAAACAGGTGGAGAGTTAATCTTATTGAGCCGAAGACCCTCCCATCCTCCACCATGCGGCTCAATAAGACAAACTCTCCTTAGAGCTATAAGCAAGGGAGGGATGGGTGGTTGGCCGGCGGGTCTTCTGCTCGCATCTTGGCCCAGCCCAATGGGCGGCCTGTTCCGCCTAAACGCATGGGATGCTACGAGCCGGGCCTGTGTAATGCGAGTGCATGGGATGTTGAGGCGCCGGATGTTGGCTTATTTCAGGCAGCGCGCATGGAGTACCGAGAGCTGGTTGTTTTCAGTCAGTGTGCATGGAGTACCGAGAGCCGGGTTTATTTAGTCAGTGTGCATGGGGAGCTAGGAGCTGGGCCTATTCAATCCGAGGGCATGGGGTGGTTGGGAGGGTCTTCCCCTCGGATTGAATAGGCCCGGCTCACCCGAGGAAGCGGATGTTGAGGCGCCGGATGTTGGCCTCGAGAGTGGGCAAATCGATGTTCAGGTCCTTGGCCGCCTTGGCCAGGTCCCAGTCGTTGCGGAGGAGGACATTGTTGATGTATTCCCGGTCGAAGTGTTCCCGGGCTTCGATCAGCGAGAGGCTCTCGGCCAGCCCGCTGATGAACTGCGACTCCCTGGGTTCGACCAGCAGATAGAGGTGAGAGGCCTCGATCCGGTCCTCCTTGATCATGATGACGAAGCGCTCCAGGACATTGATGAGCTCGCTGACGTTGCCGGGCCAGGCGTAGTTGATGAAGGCCTGCATGGCCTCCGGGCTCATGGTTTTTTCCTTTTTCCTGGCTTCTCGGGCGAACCGTTTGAGATAGTAGTGGATGAGGACGGGGATGTCCTCCTTCCGCTCTCGCAGGGGTGGGATGGCCATGGGGATGATGTTCAGCTTGAAAAACAGTTCCTCCAGGAACGCCCTCTGAAGCGTCAGCTTGCGCAGGTCCTTGTCGGTGGCGGTGATGATTCGCACATCGGCTGACAGGGAATCTTCCGAACCCAGAGGTTCGAACCTCCCCTCCTCGATCATCCGCGTGAGCTTGGACTGTGTCTTGAGGCTCAGCTCCTCGATATCGTCCAGGAAGAGGGTGCCGCCGTCGGCCAGCAGCATGAGGCCCTTCTTGTCCCGTTCCGCATTCGGGAACGCGTCTCGGGTGTGCCCGAAGAGCTCGTCTTCGATCAGTTCATCAGGGATCGCGGCGGCGCTGACCTGAATGAAGCGCTTGTTCCGGCGCTTGCTGCGCTGGTGGATCAACCGTGCCACGAGTTCTTTTCCCGTGCCGCTCTCTCCCATGATCAGGACCCGCCCGTCCGTGGGGGCAGCGGCCGCCGCCTCCTTCCTCAGCCGCTGCATGGAGGGGGACCTCCCGACCAGGTGCAGCCGCGATCTGAGCTTTTCATGCAGCTGAATGTTTTCCTCTTCCAGCTTCTTCTGCCTCAGGGCGTTCTTGGCTGTGAGTACCACTTTTTCCAGGGAGAGCGGCTTTTCCAGAAAATTGAAGGCCCCCAGTTTGGTGGACTCGACGGCGGATTCGACGGAGCCATGACCCGTGATCATGACCACCTGGATTTTCTTATCCTGTTCCCGGATCTTTTTCAGGACCTCGATCCCGTTCATCTCGGGGAGCCAGATGTCCAGGAACACGAGGTCGAACTCTTCAGCCATCAGGAATTCCAGGGCCTTTTCTCCTGTCGAGGTCGTTTTTATAGAATATCCCTCGTCTTCCAGGACTCCGTGCAGGGACGACCGGATTCCGGCTTCGTCATCGATGATCAGGATCTTTTCGTTTGTCATGTCGGGAGTTGGATGACGAACCTGGCACCCAGGGGCTTGTTGTCTTCCACGTGGATGGTGCCCTTATGTTCGTTGATGACCTGGTTGACGATCGCGAGACCGAGGCCTGTCCCCTTTTTCTTTGTGGAGAAGTAGGGGAGGAAGAGCTTCTCTTTGTCCTCCTCCGAGATCCCGGGACCGGAGTCGGAGATCTCGATGGAGACCCGCTGTTGCAGCTTGTCGAAGGAGGTCCTGATCCCTACCTCGCCCTGTTTGTTCATCGCATCGATGGCATTATCGAAGAGGTTGATGAACACGCGCCGCATCTGCTCCGGGTCGATTGTGATGGAGAGGGGGATATCGGCGGCGAAATCCGTCTGGAATTTCACTTCAGAGAAGATGCCTCTGAAGGGCGCGATCGCCTGATGGATGATGTCGTTGATATCCACCTCCTGCAGCTGGATCTTGGGCATGCGGGCGAAGTTGGAGAACTCGTCCACCAGCGACTTGATGGCCCCTGCTTCCTGTACGATGGTGTTGGCGCCTTCCTCGATGGCTTTGTCCTTGAGGTCGTCTTTGTTCCGTATTTTTTTCAGTATGCGCTCGGCAGAAAGCTGAATCGGAGTCAAGGGATTCTTGATCTCGTGGGCCACGCGCTGGGCCACCTCTTTCCAGGCGGCGATCTTCTGGGCCTGGATCAACTGAGTCAGGTCGTCGAGGACCAGGATCATCCCGGAAAAACGGTTGTCGGACAGTCTCAACGGGGACATCGAGAGAGCCAGGGTCACGTTCTGGGTGGCGAGCTTGATCATGATCTCTTTATCCGTGGTCTGAAAGCGATTCGTCATGCCCCTGCGGATCTGTTTGCCGAGCTCTTTATAGCGGGCATCGCTCAAAACATCCGTATGGTTTTTCCCGACCAGGTCCTTCTCCCTGAGGCCCAGCATGGTGCGGGCCGAAGGGTTGATGGTTGTGATGGTGCCCTTGGCGTCCAGCGTTACGACTCCGGTCGTGACGTTGTTGAGGACGGTCTCGATGTACTGCTTTCTGCCTTCCAGTTCTGCTGTTTTCAGTGCGATGCTGCGCTGGCTCTCCTTGAGGTCCGAGATCATCTGGTTGAACGATTCGATAAAAATGCCGATCTCGTCCGAAGCCGGGTCCTCCACCCGGATATCCAGGTTTCCCTTGGACACTTCCTTGGTGGCATTGGCCAGTTTTTCGATGGGAACGGTGATCCCCTTGGCCAAGTGAAACCCGATCCAGCTTGCAGCGAACACGATGAGCAGGGTGATGAAGATGAGTGTCAGCAGATAGAACGTCTTGACCGGATTGCGTTGGATTTTGAGCTGCCGGTAGCGGTCCACATAGGCCCGGATATTCTCGATCTTCTCGGCATAGCTTTGGGGAAGGAATTTACTGACGACAACCAGCAGGTTGCCGGTTTCCGGGATGTTGTACGAGACGCCACGGCGGATCATCTCTCCGGTCCCCATGTCGTCGATCGTGCGGATCTTTTCTCCCAGATGAGCCAGTTTGACGAAGTTGGTATCCAGGTCCCGGTAGTACTTGAGGGGAAGGTCCGGGTTCATGTATGCGAACAGCTCTTGCTCGTCAAGATAGACCCCGATCTCGTCAACCTTGTATTCCTTTAGCTTTTCCTTCACGAAATCCATCATGGGGCCGCGGTTGCGCACGTCCACCAGATTCTGGGACCGGATGGCGTTGTTCAGCTGCTCTGCGTAGTGGAGTGTGACATCGTCGTTGCTCTGGTAGATCCCTTCGGAGAGGCTGCGCGTGTCTTCCAGGATCTTATCGATGGGAGTCTTGAACCACTGCTCGATGTTGCGGCTTATCAGGTCGCTGGCAAAAAAGAACAGCAGCAGGGTCGGGATCAGGGTGAGCGCGATGAAGAAGAGGACCAGCTTGGTCTTGAAATGGGCGCCCGCGACTTTCCTTTTCCGTTCCATGTAGAGCTTGACCAGGTTGCGACCCAGCACGAACAGCAGGATGAGGAACATCAGCAGGACGATGATCTGGAGCGAAGCCAGCAGAATGTTGGTCATGGTGGTGGGCGAGAACTGCTGTGTCTCGCGCACAAAGATCTCGATAGCGAAGAACAGGATGATGAGGAGGACGATGATGAATCCGATGACACGGGGCCCTTTGGGTTTGGGATTCTCCATTGGCCTGACTAATTTTCCTCGAGGAATTCCCGGTAGTTCTCGAGCGTTATGATCGTGTCATTGATCACCCGGCCCGGGAGGCCCAGGGCTTTCGCTGTTTTGCCGTTCAGTGTAAAAGTGAAGCCCCCGGCATTACCTGTGTTGATCCGGAGGGATTCCAGGGCCGTGACCTGGAAGCTATCACCCGACTGCTTGATGGTATCCAGCTTCAGTTCACCATCGGCGAAGACCTGGACCCAGGTTTCCTGGGTGAAGGCAATGTCCAGGTGGAGCTCGGTCTCAGTCGACTCTGATTCCACTACCGGGGGAGGGGGAGACTCCTCTTCGACGAAGGCCGAGGCCGGCGTGGAGGAGGCAGGGGTAACCGGTTCCGCTTCCTTTTTCTGGATGAGGATGAAGAAAACGACCAGCACCGTCGTCAGAAACACTGCCATGAGCGAGTAAGAGAAAATCTTCTTGACCCGGTCACCGCCTCGTTCCTTCCCGTCCTCTTTTGCCACCTCTTCCCGGGGGAGATCCCCCTGCTCCAGTGTTTCCTGATACAGGTTCAGGATCATGTGTTCTTCCAGTCCGAGATACCCTGCATAGGAGCGGATGATGCCGCGGGTGAAAAACTTTCCCGGCAAGATATCGAACTGGTCTTCCTCCAGGGAGCGGAGAAACCGGAGGTTGATCTTGGTGGCTTCGGCGATCTCCTTGAGCGGAATGCCCCGGAGTTCCCTTTCACGCTTGAGTTCCTGCCCTAAAGACGCCATTTGTTCGAATTGTAAATCAATGCATCGAGCCATGTCAATCACACCCGCAAGGTTCGACTCCAGGATTGTCTCTCCGGCTGCCTAACGAGGTCATGCCTGTTCTCAGGACGGGGCGTATAACACCAGACAATTTCCCACATCCCCTGAACCCCCGGATGCCGGCGCAGTGCGGGAGCTGAACCTGATCAGTTTTTGAGGAAGCGGGCCAGGGAGGTCAGACTGCCTGTAAAGCCGATGGTCGCTCCACCGAGCACGATGTTCACGCTCTGTGGGAACGTGAGGTAACGGAAGTTGATCAGGTCCCTTAGGGCACCGAGAGAGCCGCCCAGGTAGAGGGGGAAGATCTGGATCAGGACCAGCAGCAGAAGAAGTGAGAGCAGTCCCCCCAGGAAACCGAGGACCACACCCTCGAGCAGGAACGGGATGCGGATGAAGGTGTTGGTGGCACCGCTCATGCGCAAGATCTCGATCTCGTCCTTGCGGGAAAAGACATTGAGCTTGATGACGTTGGATATGATGAAAAAGGAGGCCAGGATGAGGATCCCACCCAGAAAAAATCCGATGGCGCTGGCCAGGCGGCTCAGCGACTGCATGCGTTCGATCCAGTCCCGGTTGAACTGCACATCCTCGACTCCGGGCAGGATCACCATCTCGGCGATGACTTCAGCTGTGATATCGGAGGAGAGGAGGTTTTCTTTGAGAGTGGCCTCGAAGGAAGGGGGGAACGGATTGCTCCTGAGATTGTCCACGATCCCCTGCAGCTCTGGAAACCTCTCCGTGAACTTGGTCACGGCGTCCCGGGAGGAGATGAAGTTTGCCTGGAGGACCAGCGAGGATCCGGCGAGCTTCTCCTCAATGGACCGGAGTTGGTCTTCGGAAACGTCTTTTTCCAGGAAGAAGACCACTGCCATGTTCTGGGAGACCTGATCGGCCATGAACCTGAGGTTGTTCGAGAGCGAGAGGAATACTCCCAGGATCAGGAAGGACAGACAGATGATGGTGATCGAGAACAGGTTCCGGACGCGATACTGCCAGAGGTTGTTGACAGCCTCGCGACCGAAATACTTCAGTTTCTGAAAAATCAGAGTGCTTCCTTTCTCAGGAGTTTTCCCTTGTATAGAAACAGGATCTTCTGTCCGAAATGTCGGATGAGCTCCCGGTCATGAGTACATATGATCACTGTGGCCCCCCGCTTGTTGATCTCTCGGAACAGGCTCATGATCTCGAAGGCCAGTTCCGTATCCAGGTTTCCGGTGGGTTCGTCCGCCAGGATGATGGTGGGCTGGTTGACAACCGCCCGGGCGATGGCCACCCGCTGCTGTTCCCCGTAGGACAGGTGCGAGGGATATTCCCACATCTTGTTGTGGAGGTTGACCATGCGCAGGGCAGCGAACACACGGCGCCGGATCTCCTTCCGCGGAACACCTAGGATTTCCAGTACGATCGCGACGTTGTCGAAGACTTTCTTATGAAAAAGCAGCCTGAAATCCTGGAATACGATCCCCATTTTCCTCCGCAGCTGGTAGATCCTGTGGTCGGATATCTTCAGGATGTTGCGGCGGTCAATGATGATCTGGCCCTGGGTTGGGAGGATCTCGCGGAACATGATCTTGAGCAGCGTGGTTTTCCCCGATCCACTGGGCCCCGTGATGAACCAGAAATCTCCCCTCTCGACATGGAAGGAGACGTCCGAGAGGGCCCAATGGGGTTTCTGATACTGTTTCCAGACGTGATACAGCTCAATCATGCTCGGTTTTCGATCCGTTTCTGCTGTGTATTCATGAACTCCAAAGCGCAAATATTATATGCTACTTGCCTCTCTTTGGAAAGTGTCTGTGGGGGCAGGGCTGTTTATAGGGCAGCAGCCTAGCTCCTGTTGGCTCCTTATCGCCTCTCCCCGCTGCCTCTTCGGCCGTCCCCTTGGGATACTCTCAGCAGCAGCGAATTCAGGCGGGTGCCACCGATGTCGCAGTGGCCTGCTTCCCCACAAACTAGCGTTTAAAGCAAATGCTCAGGATCTTGGATAAAAGTGGGAGGGTCTGCTGTGGTCTAGATAAAAAGGAACATGAACCATCCGAAGATCAGGGCACCCCCCACCATGATGAGGAACAGGGAAAGGCCATAACGCAGCTGCGCTTTCCTGTCGTTCCGCCGGATGAGGCCCAGCACCAGGCAGACAAAAAAGGAATACACGATCATGGAGAGGAGGTGGCTCTGGAAGATCATGATTTTTTCCCGATCGCGATGTCGTAGGCGTCCAGGGCCACCAGGTAGTTCAGGAGCCCGGCGCCGGCGATGTAGGCGGTTCCGAATTCAAATGTCGTGCTCTGGAGGTTACCGAGCCCGAAGCTGAGGATCTTCGACAGGAGGTAGCAACTGCCGTATCCGATCTCGGAGAAGAACGCCAGGATGGTGATGGGATTTTCGGTCTGAAAGGAATAGATCTTGCCACCCATGAGCACCCCGAGAGCCGTCATGGCGGAGATGCTGACAAAAAAGATTACCGCTCTGGAGTACTTTTTGAGCAGGGCATGGCCCAGGCCGGGAATGAACCAACCCACGAGGAGGCTAGCGACCGCTTTGGCTTTCATTTTGAGGATGAATGATATAGGAATCCCATGGGAAATGCAAGAATCGGTTCTCCTCTTGTTCTGTTCAGGAGGAGCGGAAGATCCACCCAACCACCCCATGCGCTCCCCTGAACAGAACAAGAGGAGGAGTGTGCGCCAACCCAGGCGACCGGAGGGGAAGATTCGCCGATCAAGCTCCCCCTTCCTTCCCCCGGGGATTCTTTCCTCTCATGCTCACAGCTCTGAGGAGAGTCTGTCTTATTGAGCCGCATGGGGTGGTTGGGTGGGTCTTCGGCTCAATCAGACAAACTCTCCTTTCCCCATGCGCCTGAACCTTATACCCGGGAAGAAATGCAACCACGCCGTGCGCTCCTCTTGAACAGACCAAGAAGAGGAGTGTGCGCCAACCCAGGCGACCGGAGAGGTTCCTCCATGGGAACGCTTATGGGTGAATTTATGGGGCTCGTGTGGTAAAATGGGGCGCTTTTAAACGGCATAGCTTTGGACTCTCGAATTTCCCAAGGAGCTGTTAATGAAAACCTTGAAAAAAATAGCTGAGAAGGCTCTTTTGTCCGAAGACCAGATGCGGCAGGTGGAAGAGATCATCCAGAGCCATGGGCAGTGCACGGAGCAGGCGGTACGGGCAGAGATCGACTGGTTCTGTACCAAGCTGGGAATGGCGCCCTATTATTTCCGCACGACACCCATCGAGACCATCGCCGGCCACATCGAAGCTATCAAGGCGGCCGAGATCATGGCCATGGTCCGCAGCGACAAGGACCTCATCATCGACTTGGAGACCGAAGCGGAAGAGGAAGCCATTTACCTCGTGGATGATGACCACAAGCGAGCCATGGAGATAGAGCGGAGGATCGAGGAACGCTATCCCAACCACCGCATTCAGTCTTACCGGACTTCGGGCAAGGCCCGCGGCGCCGAGCACCTGCGCATGTATCTGGTGTACAAGCCCACCATCCGGATGGACAAGGTCTATCCGGAAAAGACAGACCTCAAGGCCATCGCCTGCCAGGATTTCCTGAAGACCACCACACCGGAGACCTATGCCCGCTACCAAAGGGCTCTCGATACCAGCAGTGGGTGGGAGACACCCCATATCGAGGTCTCCCTGAAACAGGACACGGAAGAGCACCGCATCATGATCGTCACTAACCGGGACTCCAGCAGCTGCTTCTTTTCCAACATCTCTGATGTGATCAACACCCACAGGATGGTGTCCAACCGCAAATACATCGAACAGTTCTCCAATGGCAAGACCGTGTATGTGTTCTACCTGGACAGGATCACAGACGAGGAGCTCCTGCAGAACCTGATCTCTGAGTTCACCCTGGTGTATGTGGTCCCCGACAGCCCCCTGTCTGACCTGTTCCGTCAGGGGAAGCTCACGGCCCAGGAGACGGTCTTCGGTGTCTCTGCTTGGAGTTTCGCTCATCAGTTCCTGTTTGCCTACAACGAAGAATACCTGAAGATCGCCGAGGTCCTGCACGACTCGCCTGAGCTCATGGGCATCCTGCGGAACCTGAAGACCAAGCTGGCCAAGGACACCTTCACCGAGGCCAAGGTCTGGGATGCCCTGATCGGTAACTATGTATATCTCAAAGATCTCTTTCGCCTGTTTGACCGCAAGTTCAATCCCTTTCACAAAGACCATGATATAGAAGAGGACCTGGACAAACTTACCGACGAGATCCAGCGGCGGATCCCTGTGGAGGTCGACCGACAGGTATACCAGGCGATCCTGCTCTTCATCCGCTCCATCCTCCGGACCAACTTTTACAAAGAGGAAAAAATCTCCATTTCCTTCATGTACGAGCCCGGATTCCTGAACATGGTCGACTATCCCCGCAGGCCCTACGGCATCTTCCATGTCCTGGGGATCGAGCTGCGCGGGTTCCACATCCGTTTTCGGGACATTTCACGGGGAGGGATCCGCATCGTCCGCTCCAACTCTTTTCAGAACTACATCAATAATTCGGATTTTATCTTTGACGAGAACTACAACCTGGCCGACACTCAGCAGAAAAAGAACAAAGACATCCCGGAAGGGGGCTCCAAGGGCACGGTCCTCTTGGGTTGGGAAGACCAGGACAAGGCGGAATGCGCCTTTAAGAAATACATCAACGGGCTGCTGGATTTGCTGGTCCCGGATGAAAACATCCTGGACTATTACGGCAGGGAGGTCATTCTGTTCCTGGGGCCGGACGAAGGCACCGCCGACCTCATGGAGTGGGCCTCGCAGCGTGCCAAGGCCCTGGATTATCCCTACTGGAAGTCCTTTTCCACGGGCAAACCGGTGACCATGGGCGGGATCCCTCACGACCTGTACGGGATGACCACCAATTCGGTCCATCAGTATGTGCTGAACATCCTGGCTGAGCTGGGCTGGAAGGAAGAGCAGATCACCAAAGTCATGACGGGGGGGCCGGACGGGGACCTGGGCAGCAATGAGATCCTGATCTCCCAGGACCAGATCCTGGCGATCATCGACGGTTCCGGGGTTCTCTACGATCCTAAAGGATTGAACCGGAAGGAGCTGAAGAGGCTTGCGCTCGAACGTAAACCTGTCGGCCACTTCCGGAAGTCCTGTCTGTCCAGGCAGGGCTTCCTGGTCAAGGTCGATCAGGAGGATGTGATCCTTCCGGACGGGCAGAAGGTCGTGAGCGGGCTGGAGTTTCGCAACTCCTTCCATTTTGACTCCAGATTTTCGGCCGACCTGTTCGTGCCCTGTGGGGGGCGGCCCGCCTCCATAACCATCAACAACTGGACCCGGTTCCTGGACGAGGAGGGGAATCCCCGCTTCAAGGTCATATCTGAGGGAGCCAACCTGTTCCTGACCCAGGGTGCACGCCTCCGCCTGGAGGAAAAAGGCGTCATTATTTTCAAAGACGCTTCCGCCAACAAGGGTGGGGTAACATCATCATCCCTGGAGGTCTTTGTCAGCCTGGCTCTTTCGGATGAGGAGCACACCAGGAAGATGTGTGTCAAAAACCACCGCATCCCGGCCTTCCGGAAGCGCTATATCGCCGAGATCCTCGATATCATCCGCGAGAACGCCACCCTGGAATTCCAGGCGATCTCCAAAGAAAACCGTGAGAAAGGGATCTCCCTGGTGTTGCTGACCGACAGACTGAGCGACAAGATCAACAGCGTGACCGACGCCATCTATGCCTCCGAATTGTTCAAGGACCGTACGTTGTTCAGGAATGTCATCCAGTGCTGCTGTCCCCGTGTGCTGATCGACGAACTGGGATTCGAAAAGATCATGAGGCGGGTCCCCGAGGCCTATCTGCGGGCCGTATTCGCTTCACGCATGGCGAGCCGCTACGTCTACGCCTACGGCCTGGACGCCAATGAGATCGACTTCCACAACTTTATTAAAGATTTCAAGGGTTGATAGAACGGTATTGGACGAAAGTCCAATAGACAGCAGAGAATTATTGCGTTATGAATAGACGTGGTTTACTAGAACCGGGCTATTCATTATAATGATAAGCCCTAAGAAATACCTTAACTGGAAAGGAGTCCTTAGATGGCGGAAAAAGGAAAGATTTATGTGTGTGCCCTATGCGGGCAGGAAGTCCAGGTGGTCAAGCCCGGCGCAGGAACACTCGTGTGCTGCGGCAAGCCCATGCAGCCCAAGAAAGACGAATAGATCTACAGTCCCCTGAGAAGGAGAAATTATGGAATTCAATAATTTTGAAGATGTCATCAAGTTTGCGATCGCACGGGAAGAGGACGCTGTTGAAGCCTATGGTAGCATGAGTGAGAAAGCCAAGTCCCCCGGACTCAGAGAGCTGCTTCTGGAACTGCAGGAGGAAGAGAAGAACCACAAAAAACTCCTGGTCGAGTTAACTTCCCAGAAGATCGCCTCCCTGAAACCCGAGAGGGTTATCGACCTGAAGATCTCCGATTACCTGGTCGAGGAACCCACCGGCCCGGAGATGAATTTCCAGGATCTTCTCATTTTTGCCGCTAAAAAAGAACAGAGCGCCATTGAGCTGTACACCAAACTGAAAAACAGCTCGGATGACGCGGATTTGCAGAAGCTCTTCGATTTTATGGCGGAGCAGGAGAAGGCCCACAAGTACAAACTGGAAGTCAAGTACGAAGAGCATGTCCTGGAAGAGGATTGAGTTACCGGGAGTGATCCCGGATAAACTAAATTGTGAGGAGGACCGACATGGATAAATACGAATGCACAGCCTGTGGCTACATCTACGATCCCGGGATGGGAGATCCCGACGGCGGGATCGCTCCCGGGACCGCTTTTGAGGACATCCCCGACGACTGGGTCTGCCCCCAGTGCGGCGTCGGGAAAGAGTTCTTCCAGAAGATGGACTGATCGACAGCACTCTTCAGGAGAGCAGGCTCCACTAAAATGAATGTCGTCATCGTAGGGAATGGTTTGTCCGGGACGATTCTGGCTAAGACCCTGCGGGAGCTGGACCCCGGAGCAAAAATCGTACTGCTCGGGGATGAAAAACACCTGTATTACCCGCGGCCCAACCTCATCGAATACCTGGCCGGTAACCTGGCTTATGAACGGCTCTTCGCATTCAAGGAGGAGTGGTACCGGGAGCAGGGATTGGAGCTCCATCTGGACAGCAGGGTGATCGGGATCCGGCGGGACTCCAAGGCGGTGGAAACAGACGGGAGAGGGTTTTTCCCCTATGATCGCCTGGTCCTGGCCAACGGGGCCTATGCCGCCGTCCCTCCCTTCCAGGGAACGGATAAACGCGGGGTCTTCACCCTGAGGACGCTGGATGATGCCCAGGCCATCCTGGACTATATGGCAGATCACCCCCGGGTGGCGATCATCGGAGGGGGGCTTCTGGGCCTGGAGATCGCGCGGGCGGTCAAGACCCGGGGCGGGGACGTGGATGTCTATGAGTTCTTCCCGCGCCTCCTCCCCCGTCAGTTGGACATTCCGGGTGCTGAGGTCCTGAAGCGCCAGGTTGAGAGCCTGGGGATCCGCGTCCATCTCGACGTGGCGACCGAGGAGATCCTGGGAGAGGGCGAGGCTCGGGGGCTGCGGTTCAAGGACGGCGGCGAGAGCCCGGCCGACATGATCATCGTGGCGGCCGGCGTGAGGCCGCGGATCGAGCTGGCCCGGGAGGCTGGGCTCGAGACCGACAAGGGGATCATCGTCGATGATTCGCTCCAGACCAGCGATCCCCTCATCTATGCGGCCGGCGACAGCGTGCAGCACCGCGGCCGGATCTACGGGATCATCCCGGCCTCCTTCCAGCAGGCCCGGACAGCAGCCCATACCATTCTGGGACGCCCTCAGGTCTACGAGGGCAGCGTGCCCTCCAATACCCTCAAAGTCATGGGCGTGACCGTCACGTCCATTGGCCTGGTCAATCCGGAGCCGGGCACGGCTCAGGAGTTCCAACGGGAAACACCGGATCAGGGGATCTATAAAAAAGTCGTGATCCAGGAGGGTCGGCTGGTCGGGGCGGTGTGGATGGGGACCAAGGCGGGAGTCAACGAGATCAACCGCCTGGTGGCCGAAAAGGCGGACGTGGGCCGCTGGATGGATAAGCTCCTGGATGACGATTTCGACATCACAGCGATATGAAAAAAAACACATTTTTGGTCTTGTTGTTACTGGCAAGTGCGACCTGGGCCGGGGCTCAACAGATGCTGCCCCAGACGGATCCGTTCCGGGTCCGGGTCGGCGGCTACCTGGCCGCGGACTATATTAAAAGTGAGGTGGACGGCCCGTATCCCGACGGTACGTTCGAGAACCCGCTGCTGGGGATCCTGATGTCCGGGCAGTTGGCACCCCAAATCTCATTCGTGACAGAGGCCTCCTACTACGAAGGGAACCGCTTCGACCTCAACCAGGCCTGGCTGAGTTTTCAGGCTTCCGAGTACTTCAATACCAAGTTGGGGCTTTTTGTCGTCCCCTTCGGCCAGTTCAACGAGAACAACCTTCCCCATCAGACCGATATGGTCAATCCCCCCCTGAACATCGAGTACCTGTTTCCCTTTACCTGGCGAGACATCGGTGTAAGCGGGGGCGGCTCGATCAGCGGTCTGGAGTATGTGCTCTACATGGGGAACGGCCTATCGGAAGGTGAATTCCTGTCCAGCGGCCAGCAGTTCCGGGACAACAACCGCAATAAGGGTTGGGGCGGGCGGCTGGACCTGTCCCTGGGTGATGGATTCTCGGTCGGATACTCTTACTACCGGGGAAAGTACGATGATGCCAACAGCCGCGACCGGATCCTGCAGGCAGGGACCGCGATCTGGGCCACCTCGGATTACTACCTCAAGGCCGAGTATAACCACTCCCGTTCAGAGACCCCGAAACCTTTTGAAGACGCCGAAGGCTGGGGGTATTACATCCAGACCGCCATGGTCTGGAAGAATTTCCGCCCGGTCGTGAGCTATCAGGTCGTGAAGTACGACGACGCCTTTCACGGCCCGGGATTCGAAGGACCGGATACACCGGGTGAGGGATTCCACCTGGACCGGACCCGCTGGGCCCTGGGCGCCGTCTTCATGTTCGCCCAGAATGCGTTCCTCAAGCTCGAGTATGACTTCAACCGGGAAAAGGACGTGGAGATCAATAACGACACCTGGCTCGTTCAGGTGGCTGTGGGATTCTAGGAGGGGGTGGTGTGATGAGCAATGTCGCCGTTATCGGTATGCAGTGGGGGGACGAAGGCAAGGGAAAGATCACAGACCTGCTCACCCCGGCTTTCGATATCGTGGCCCGCTACCAGGGCGGGCACAATGCCGGCCATACCATCTATGTCGATGGTCGCAAGGTGATCCTGCACCTCATCCCGTCCGGCGTGCTGCACAGCGGCAAGCTCTGCCTGATGGGCAATGGCATGGTTATCAACCCGGAGGCGTTCCTGCAGGAAAAAAAGGCCTTGGAGGAGATCGGGATCGACATCCAGGACAACATCCTCATCAGCCCCAACGCCCACCTCATCCTACCCTACCACACGGAGATCGAGAGCCTGCGCGAGGAACAGAGCGATCTGAAGATCGGGACGACCTGCCGGGGCATCGGTCCGGCCTATGTGGACAAGGCCGATCGGCTGGGAATCAAGGTCGGAGACCTGCTCAACCCGGAGCTCCTGCGGACCAAGATCGAACACAATGTGAGAGAGAAAAACGTCCTGCTTGCCCACTACGGGAAAGAGCCGCTCGAGGCGGAGCCCATCGTCCGGCAGTTCTCGGAGTATGCCGAGCAGCTCCGCCCCTATATCCGGGATGTTTCGTTTTTCCTGGACAATGCCTTCAGAGAGGGAAGACCCGTGCTGTACGAGGGGGCGCAGGGTGCGCTTCTGGATGTGGATCACGGCACCTATCCCTTTGTCACATCCTCCAACTCCACGGCCGGCGGCATATGCTCCGGCCTGGGGATCGGCCCGGATAAGCTGGATGCCGTCCTGGGAGTGTGCAAAGCCTACACGACCCGGGTCGGGGAAGGGCCCTTCCCCACAGAGGCCTTTGACCAATGGGGGGAATACCTGCGGGACCACGGCCAGGAATACGGCTCCACCACTGGCAGGCCCAGGCGCTGCGGCTGGCTGGATGCCGTGCAGTTGGCGTATGCCTGCCGCTTGAACGGAGTCAAACGGATCATCCTGACCAAGCCGGATGTCCTGGATGGCCTAGAAGAGATCAAGGTCTGTGTCGATTACACCTACAAAGGGGAGACGCTGCCGAGCTTTCCCATGGAAAGCTGGGTTCTGGAAAAAGCGGAGCCTCGTTACCGGACAGTAAAGGGATGGGGGACCGGCGTTGCCGGCCAGAGCGCCTGGGATGACCTTCCCCAGGGATTCCGGGATTATGTCAAGCTCATCGAAGACCTCCTGGAAGTCAAGGTCGCGATCATCTCCACGGGCGTGGGCCGCCGGGACACGATCTTGATGGAGGACCATCTGCGGGGACTGGTCGACCTGTCCAGACTCGATCCCGCCGCTGCCTGACTGTCCCATGAATGCGGAATACCTCCAGTGGATCGAGCTGGACAGGGCCGCGCTCTCCCATAATCTCAAGCAGTTCCGCGCCCTGGTCGGGCCTAAGCGCAAGGTCCTGGCCATGGTTAAGGCCAATGCCTATGGCCACGGTATGTCCCAGGTCGCGGACCTGGCCCTTGCGGAAGGCGCCGACTGGCTGGGTGTGCACTCTCTGGAAGAGGGGGTCTCCCTGAGTGATCAAGGGATCCGAACCCCGATCTTGATCTCGGGCTATGTTGCCCTCTCCGATCTCGAGGAGGCCGTGGTGCACGGCCTGAGGCTGACGGTGTACAATCCGGAGGCGATCGAGAGGCTGGGCCGCCTCTGCCAGGACCGGCGGCTCCAGGCCTATGTCCACATCAAACTCGAAACCGGGACCAATCGCCAGGGCGTCGATCCCGGAAAACTGGGCGCAATGATCGAGCAGCTGCGGCTGTATCCCGGGATCGTGCTCGAGGGGATCTCGTCGCACTTCGCAGATATCGAGGATACCACCGATCACTCCTATGCCCGGCGTCAATTGGAAAGCTTCAACCGTTCCCTGGCTGAACTCGAGAAAAAGGGCTTACGGATTCCTCTCCGGCACATGTCCTGTACGGCGGCGGCCATTCTGTTTCCGGAGACCCACTTCGACATGCTGAGGGTAGGGATCGGGCTGTATTGGCTGTGGCCCTCCAAAGAGACCTACGTCTCGAGCCTGCAGCAGGATCGGGATCCGCTCGAGCTCCATCCGGTCCTGGCCTGGAAGGCCCGCATTGCCCAGGTCAAATCCATCCCCAAGGGAGCATTCGTCGGATACGGACGTTCTTTTCGGGCCACGCGGGCCACACGGCTGGCCGTGATCCCTATCGGGTATTCGGACGGCTATCCCCGTCATCTCTCCAACATCGCCCACGTCCTGATCGAGGGACAGAGGGCCCCTTTGCGGGGGAGGGTGGCCATGAATTTCATCACGGCGGACATCACCGATATCCCGGCCGCCGGCTTGGAAGATCCGGTCGTCCTGATCGGCCGTTCTCAGGCCGACCAGGTGTCTGCCGATATGCTGGCGGCTTGGGCTGGGACCATAAACTACGAGATCGTGGCCCGTCTCAGTCCAAATATACCCCGGATCGTGAAGGAGTCGAAAGCGGAGGATTAAATATTATAAAATCTATAGGAATAGTTGACAATAAGACCCTGGAGTGCTATAAACAAGATGGGCTTGGAACACGGCGTATTGGACCAAGGTCCAATAGACTTGTCGGCTAAAAAGATTTAATATACAATCTATCCCTGCAAAGGAGAAACCTAGGATGAAAGAAAGAGTAGAAGAGGTTCTGAATAAGATCCGTCCCTCTCTGGTTGCGGACGGAGGGAATGTCGAGCTCGTGGATGTCGGAGACGACGGCATTGTCAAGGTGAAACTGGTCGGGGCCTGTGCCGGCTGTCCCATGTCCCAGATGACGCTGAAAATGGGCATCGAGAAACTCCTGAAGAAGGAGATCCCGGAGGTTCTGGAAGTCGTTTCTGTCTGACCCTTCTCGAGTTGCCAGATCGACCAGGGGCCTTCGCCCCCCTCTGAGCAGAGGGACTTGGGCTCCATAGGACGCATACACTCCTTAGATAGAATCGCGTTAGGACCAGGCAAGGGACATCCGGGCAGATCGAGGAAATAAATGAGAAAAGTGTATATGGACCGGATCGCCGGGACTCCGCTGCACCCCCGGGTCAAGGAAGCCATGCTTCCCTATCTCGGGGAGCGGTTCGGTAATCCCCAGAACCTGCACTCCTTCGGTCAGACGGCGGCGGAGGCTCTGGAAGGAGCCCGGGCCAGGGTCGCCGCGCTCATCAATGCCGAGCCTTCTGAGATCTATTTCACGTCCAGCGGAACCGAATCCAACAATTTTGCCCTGAAGGGGCTGGCCCTGGCCAAACGCAAGCAGGGGAAGCACAGCGTTGTATCGGCGATCGAGCACCTCTCAGTCCTGAATTCGGTGAAGAGCCTGGAACGATTGGGTTATACGTCCACACAGGTCCCCGTTGACCAGCAGGCTGTGATCGACCCGGATGAGATCCGTAAGGCCATAATGCCGGAGACGACCGTGGTCTCGATCATGCTGGCCAATAGCGAGGTGGGAACCATACAGCCTCATTTCCAGGAGATCGCCGAGGTATGCCGGCAGGCGGGGGTTGTGCTGCACACCGATGCCGTGGCCGCGGCGGGTGTGATCCCGGTGGATGTCCAGGAACTGGGCGTCCAGGCGCTCAGCTTGGCAGGGAACCAGTTTTACGGCCCCAACGGCAGCGCGGCCCTTTATGTCCGAAAGGGGACCGGCATCCTGCCGCTTATCGACGGCGGGATCCAGGAACACGGCAAGCGAGCCGGGTCTGAAAACCTGCCGGGTATCGTGGGCCTGGGTGAGGCGGCCGAGATCGCCGGCCGTGAGATGGAAAACCGAATAGCGAGGGTACAGCCCCTGAGGGACCGCATCGTCCAGCACCTGTCCTTCGAGATGGAACATGTGGTCCTCACCGGCCATCCGGTCAACCGGCTGCCTCATCATGCCAGTTTCTGCGTGGCCTTTGTGGAGGGGGAAGCCATGCTCTTGACCCTGGACATGCAGGGGATCGCGGTCTCCAGCGGGTCTGCCTGCACATCCAAATCCCTGAAGGTATCCCATGTCCTGCTGGCCATGGGGCTGGATCACGCCCTGGCTCAGGGCTCGCTGGTCTTCAGCCTGATCGACAGCCTGACACAGGAAGACATCGACTATTTCATCGAGATATTCTCTCCCAACATAGAGAAACTGCGCAAGATGTCGCCGCTCTACACCCAATATCTGGAGGAGAACAACAATGATGTACAGTGACAAAGTCATGGAGCATTTCTCCGATCCTCGCAACGTGGGAGTCCTCAAGGACGCCGATGGCGTCGGAGAGGTCGGAAATCCCGTGTGCGGCGATATGATGACGTTTTATATCAAGGTCAAAGAGGACCGCCTCAGTGAGGTGAAATTCCAGACCTTCGGATGTGGCGCCGCCATCGCTGTCTCCAGCATGGTGAGCGAGATGGCCATGGGCAAAACCCTGGATGAGGCCATGCAGATCACAAACCAGGATGTGGCGGATGAGCTGGGCGGTCTGCCCGGAAACAAAATGCACTGCTCCAACCTGGGTGCGGACGCGCTTCATAAGGCGATAGAGGATTACAGAAGCAAACAGAAATAAGATCGAAAGAGCGGAAGCTCTGAAGCTAGCAAGTAGGGGCATGGCGTTTCCAAGCCCCCTTATTTTATGTTTAAAGGTTTATTTAGCTATTCACCGCCATCCGTACAGAGTCCCGATGAAATTTAACCGTCCACACAAACAGGAGTCTCGCCCGCTTT
>JAUWTO010000085.1 GCA_030614685.1 Candidatus Aminicenantota bacterium | reverse complement strand
GAGTATCCCGGCCTCAAGGCACGGGATTTTGATCTCAAAGGCTTCTATCACAACAGGCTGGGTGACCGGAAGACATGCGATTCACTGCTTCAAAGAGCCGAAGATCTAGCTGGGGAGGCGAATGATGATCCGGCCCGGGCATACGTTCACCTTGTCAGAGCATGGATCCATTATGAAAGAGGGGAGCATGCCCTAAGCCGTAAATTCATCGACAGCTGGATTGACTTGTTAAAAGAATTCATGGGCACCCGTGGGCGATACTCCCAGGCATTGTATGTACTGCTGCAGGGTTTCATCGATCTGGATGAGGGGAGTGTCGAGGCGGCTAAAATACGGCTCGAAGAGGTGAAACAAATCTACTCCGAGCTGAATCTGCGACAGCAAGAACGGCTGACGCCTTATGAGCACTTCCTGGCCGAGATGATGCTGTCGGAGGGCTCACCCGATGAGGTTATCGAATTGCTGGACAAGTCGGCCCCTCACATGATGCCTTTTCCCAATGATTTAAATCTTATCACCTATAATCTACCGTTTCTCAAAGATGCGCTTCCTCGGGCATATATGCAGAAGGGGGATCTCGACAGGGCTGTCTCTGCTTATGAGCGGCTGATTGCGACGGGCACGGAAACCAGGCGGAAACAGCTGATCCATCCCCGGATCCACTACCGGCTGGCAAAGCTGTATGAGCAGAAAGGCTGGGCAGGCAAGGCCGTGGAGCACTACACAAAATTCCTCGATCTCTGGAAGGACGCCGATCCCGGCCTCCCTGAAGTGGCGGATGCCCGCACGCGCCTTGCTCACCTCCAGAATCGATGATCCGCCAAGGTGCCTCGGCTGGGGAAGCGCTGCCTGTAGGGCCCTGGACTGCTCCTTGGGCCTTGATTCAAAACTGAATTATCTCTCAAACACGATCTTGCCGTCGATGATGGTGTAGAGCACCTCGGTGTCCAGGATCTCAGATGTGGGAATCTCGAGCAGGTTGCGGTCGAACACGGTGATGTCCGCGAGCTTCCCCTCTTCTAGAGAGCCGCGGATGTCCTCCTCAAAGGCAGCATAGGCGTTGTTGATGGTGTAGGCCTTGAGGCACTCCTCCACTGAGATGCGCTGTTCCGGGAACCAGCCCTCCTCAGGCATCCCGTTCAGGGTTTGGCGCGACACCGCGGCATAGATCAGGTACTTGGGGTGCATGTGATATTCCGCAACACTGGTGCCCGGCCAATCTGAACCAAAGCTCAGCATGGCCCCGTTGTCCAGCAGGGATTTGAAGGCATAGGCGCCCTTGCAGCGCTCATGCCCGATCCGTTCCTCCATCCAGCGCATGTCATCGGAGATGTGGTAGGGATTGACCTCGGCGATCACTCCCAGGGCCTTGAAGCGGGGAAAGTCATCGGGCCTGATCACCTGGGCATGGATCACGCGGAAGCCGGTCAGGTCCACGCCCTCGTTCTTCAGACGTTCATAGAGGTCGAGCATCTCAGCCACGCCCCGGGTGCCGATGGCATGGACATTGGGCACGAAGCCGGCATCGATCCCGGTCTTGATCAGGCCGTACATCTTCTCCATGTTGCCCTGTTTGTGGCCAGAATCATCGGAGGTGTGGGGCCGCCAGTGCCCATAGTTGTTGGGCTGGTCGTCGTAGGGCTCGAAAAACAGGGCTCCGTGGGTGCCCATGATGCCGTCGATATACCCCTTGAGCGCCCCGTACCGCAGCCAGGCGTCTTTCTGCTTGGTCTTGGGGTGGAGCCCCATGGTAAGGCCCTCGCCCTTGAGCTCAGCACCGCGGGACAGGTCCGGGCGCAGCCACACCCGGCAGGTCAGCTCCCCGTTCTCCTGGAGCTCGATAAAGCGCGCGGTCTGGTCCGGCTTCTCAATGTCGTGGACCTCCACAATGCCGGCCTCGCGCAGGGCCTTGAGAGCCGCCCGGTTCTCATCCAGCAGGCGCTTGTGGGATTTGGGCTGAATGGCCTTGTTCATCATGTCATAGGCAGGCGAGGGCCGCATGATGACGCCCGTGGCCTTCCCGCTCCTGTCGATCACCATCCCGTTTATGATCTTGTCCTGCATGCCGGCAGCTTCCAGGGCCGCTGTGTTGGCGAGCCACTCCCGGTAATCATAGCGGCAGAGGAAACTGGGATTTTGGGGGCTCAGCTCATCGATCATGTCCCGGTGGGGCCGCCACTTCTTGCCGCTCTTGCCGCCTTTTTCTCCCACATCGCTCAGGGCCCACTGCTCATAGGCCCCCCAGAGCCCGGCCGTGATCCACTCTCCTTCATCCAGGATCTCCACGATCCGGGCGATCTCGCTGCGCAGTCCCTCCTCGTCCGACACGGTCATCAGGTTGGCGTCGTTTATGAGCTCGCCCGAGCGGTTGAAATGGATGTGGCCGTCGATGATCCCGGGAGTAACCAAGGCACCCTGGAGGTCGATGACACGAGTGGAATCCCCGATGTATTTCTGGGCCTCTTCAGCTGTCTGGCACACGGCCGTTATCCTGGTGCCGGTCACAGCCACGGCCGCTGCTGTGGGCATGTCCGGGTTCATTGTATGGACAGAGGCATAGGTCAGCACCAGATCGGCCGGGGGAATGGTCTCGACCGGCTGTTTTTCAGCACAGTGTACAGTGAACAGGACTCCCAGGATAAGCAGGACGCTTCCTGCGATAGACAGACTGGATCCTTTCATGAGGGCCTCCTTTGGAATATCCGGGTATTTCGGGACATCGACAGATGAAAATTTATAACAAAAAAAGCAAAAACACCATAGCTGCATTTTCCGTTCTGCTTCGGCAAGTTGAAATTACCGCCCCATTCCGCTATATTTTATTAATACGATGAGCTCTTGATCGGACGTGATGCATGGCATGCAAAATCCTGAAAATATCCCTCATCCTGATTCTCCTGGCCGGCCCGCTTCTGGGAGCATCCCAGGACACTGAGACCGGGCCCGTAGAGCTGGAGATCGACAAGTGGTTCCTGCTGGGGCCATTTGCCACACCGCTCCCGGCCCTGCACAGGGAGTATAAGACCGGCTTTGCCGTGGAAGGCCTGGTTCAGTTCCGCCAGTTTGAGATGTCCGAGCTGAAGCCTCAGACAGACCGGCCGTTTACCTGGTATGACGGCAGCACGGTCCAGTGGCGGTCGGTAACATCCGGTGAAAACGGCATCGAAATGACCGGGAAGCCGGACAGCCCCTCCATCGCCTACCTCAGCTTCTATATTGATGTCAAAAGATGGACAAAGGCGAAGCTGACCCTGCGCAGTCCGCAGGCCTTCCGGATCTGCATGGACGGTGCCGTCATCGGGCTCAAGTCCCGGGTGGACCGGACAGAGGAAGGCCGGCCCCAGAACGGCGGCACACTCTACAACACCGAGCTTGTGCTCGAGACCGGAAAGCACTGGGTGCTGATCAAGACCGCCTATGACCCGAGCTCGAACTCCGGATGGTACCTGAACGGTCACCTGCATTTCGATGAGGTGTACAATGCGCCTCCCCCCGAGATCACGCTGGATCCCAGGGAGCGCATGAGCATCCACCGCCTGCTGGACGAACCCCGGGCCACGAACGTGTCTGTGTCTCCGGATGGGGAGATGGCTGCCGTGACCCTGCGGCAGATCGTTCCCCCCGGCGAATCCTCAGAGAGCTGGCTGGAGCTCTACGAGCTGGACAAGAACCGGCTCATCCGCACCTTCCGCGGTAAAAACACCCTCTCCAGCGTCACCTGGTCCCCCAAGGGGCAGAAGTTCTCCTACACGACCTACTCGAACACCAAGGGGACGATCTGGATCGTCGATCTTGAAGCGGGGACCACCACTCCCCTGGTTCGGGACCTGGAGAACCTGGGCAGCCACACCTGGTCCCCCACAGGCGACTTCCTGATCTACTCTGTCCTGGATAAGGGCAAGGAGGACGCGCCCGGTGTCAAGAGGCTGCAGAGCATCTCCGACCGCCAGCCCTTCTGGAGGGACCGGAGCTTCCTCTACAAGATCACGATCCCGGATGGGGTGCGGCAGCGGCTTACAGCCGGGGAGTTCACCACCAGCCTGAACGCCATAAGCCCCGACGGCAAGACGCTGCTCTTCACGCGCACGCTCGAGGACTACACCCAGCGGCCCTTCTCCAAATCCGAGCTCTACTCCCTGGACCTGACTTCGCTCGAGGCCAAGCTGCTGTGGCAGGGGCCCTGGCTCAACAGCGTCCAGTGGCTCCCCAGCGAGAACCGGCTCCTGGTGCTGGGCGGGCCCTCGGTCTTCGGTGACATCGGCCACGACATCATCGAAGGCGTGATCCCCAACGAGTACGACACCCAGGCCTACATCATGGACCTGGAGACCATGGGGGTCGAGTGCATCAGCCTGAATTTCGATCCAGCCATAAATCAGGCGCTCTGGTGCGAGGATGCGAAGTGCTTGTTCTTCACGGCCACTGACAGGTCCTGTGTCCGGCTCTACCGCTATGACAGGAAGCGGAAGATCTTCATACGCCTGCCCACGGAGGTCGACGTGGTCCAGACGGTCTCCATTGCCCAGGAGAAACCCCTGGCCGCCTACATCGGGTCGAGTGTTTCAGACCCGGGCCGGGTCTTTCTCATGAATCTCAACAAGCAGGAGACCGCAGTGCTGGCCGATCCCGCTGCCCCGGGCTTTGCCGATGTTGCCTTTGGAAACGTGGAGCGCTGGACCTTCAAGAACGAAGAGGGCGTGGAGATCGAAGGCCGGATCTACTATCCGCCCGGTTTTGATCCTGAACAAAAATACCCCTGCATCGTGAACTACTACGGCGGCACCATGCCCGTGTCCCGGAGCTTTGGCGGCCGCTATCCCCTGAACCTCTACGCGGCCCAGGGCTACGTGGTGTATGTGATGCAGCCCAGCGGCGCCATCGGGTTCGGGCAGGCCTTCTCTTCCCGGCATGTCAATGACTGGGGCATCATCGTGGCAGACGAGATCATCCGCGGTGTGCAGAGGTTTCTCAATGCCCATTCGTTCGTGGATCCCAAACAGCTGGGCTGTATCGGGGCCTCCTACGGCGGATTCATGACCATGCTGATCCAGACCCGCACCAACCTCTTTACCACGGCCATTGCCCACGCCGGCATAAGCTCGATCTCCAGCTACTGGGGGGAAGGCTACTGGGGATACAGCTACAGCGCCTTTGCCACCGCCAACAGCTTCCCCTGGAACCGGAAGGACCTCTACGTGAACCAGAGTCCCCTGTTCAATGCGGACAAGATCTCGACTCCCCTTCTCCTGCTCCACGGGTCAGCAGACACCAACGTCCCCCTCGGCGAGAGCACCCAGCTCTACACAGCACTCAAGCTCCTGGGCCGGGAAGTGGAATACATCCAGATCCTGGATCAGAACCACCACATCCTGAACTACAGCAAGCGCATCCTCTGGACCAAGACCATACTGGCCTGGTTCGACCGCTGGCTCAAGAGGCAGCCGGAGTGGTGGCAGCACCTCTATCCCGAAAGATAAGGATCCAAAATGAAAAACCCGAAATGCACGAAGTGCAAGACCAAGCTCTGTAAGCAGGGCATAGTCGAAGCAAGCAAGCTCCCGGACTTCTGCCCCATGATCAATCACCAGCCCCTGCTCGAAAAAGTGGCCGAAAAATACTCCGACGCAAAGATCCGGGACTTCTTCATAACCAGCGCCCGGACAGAGAAGGAGTCCTACGATGAAAAGGCGGCCCGGGAAGAGAACCGCACCGTGCCCATCCGCCCGCGCATAAGAGAGATCTCGGCCTTTGCCGAAGCCATAAAGGCACGCAAGCTGGGCATGGCTTTCTGCATCGGCCTGGCTGATGAAGCGGCCCGGGCCTGCTCGATCCTGGAGAGCCACGGCCTGGAAATATGCTCGGTCGTCTGCTGCTGCGGCGCCGTGGACAAGACCGCCCTGGGGATCCCTGAGGAATACAAGATCCGCGATCCCAAGAAGTTCGAGGCCTCCTGCAATCCGCTCCTGCAGGCGGAGATCCTGAACCAGAGCGGGACCGACTTCAACATCCTGGTCGGGCTGTGTGTGGGCCACGACATGCTCTTCACACAAGCCTCAAAGGCGCCGGTCACCACCCTGATCGTCAAGGACCGCCTCACCGGGCACAACCCGGTCATCACCCTCTACACCCGCTATCACAGGGACATCGTCTGATCCGGCCCTGATTAATTTCGTTGAATTCCTGTGTGCGTGCGACTAAACTAAGGAGCATAAACAAGACCTAACCCGGGAGGGGACCATGAGAAGATCGTTTGTGTTGGTTTTGGCCGCAGCCGGCATCCTGCTCGCCGGAGCCGTTATATCCGTGCCCGCTGATGTTTCCCAGAACGTCAGGGTCAACAGACAAGAGATCGAGGCGTTCTCCTACTGCGGTCTTCCGCATTCAGGGAGTTTCAGCGACCTGAGCACCGTGCTCAACGGCCTGCTCGGCTCCATGTCGAACCAGAACATCGCGCCCTCCGGAGACCTGATCGCGATCTACCACCTCTCCCCATCGGGTGAGATGCCCGACCGCATCGAATACGAGGTCGGCTTCCCCATAACAGCCCAGGTCTTTCCCCAGCCCCCCCTGCAGAAAAAGACATGGGAGTACACACAGGTCGCCTATGCAGAGCACCGGGGCGATTACGCCGATTCCGCGGACACCGTCGACGAGATGCTCACCTGGATCGACGCAGGCGGCTACGTGCAGGAGGGCCCGATCCTGGCGCGCTTCCTGGTCATCCCTTCTGATGACGTCCGCACCAGCGACCTGCGCACCGAGATCTGGATCCCCATCACCAGGAAATAGCCCGGGCTAGCCCGCAAAGGGGAGGCATTCCACCCCCTGGGGGCATGGCACGCCGCACGAATATCCTTCCCGGTTTCATCCCTTGAGAGGATAGACTTGTCCCGCCGCTCCCTATAGATTTGGCACAGGAAGCGAGGCGTCAAGTCTGATCCGATGACGAAATTTACGATATCCGGACCCTACATAGAATCAGCCCCGGCAGCCAACCGGTTCGAGCTGGACACATGCTATGAAAACCCATTGCAAGAGCCTTCAACCGAGGCCGTGTTCAAGGCCTTCCTGGAGAACGCACCGAGGTTCGCTGTCCAGGGATTCAATGAAAAGGGCGAGGTTCAGTTCTGCAATGCCTGCGCCGAGCAGCTCTTCGGCATACCGGAAAACGAGATCCGCGGCAAGAGGCTCGAGGAGCCCTTCCTCCCGACCTCCAGCCGCAAGGAGTTCCTCAAGCTCCTGAAGACCGCATGCGAGTCGGGCAGGCATGTGCCGCTTCTGGAATGGAAGATCGAGGAACCGGACAGCGCGACCAGGCACCTGCTGAGCTCCATCTTCCCCATCCACCACCCGGACCTGGAACCCATGGCCGTCGCCATATCGCTGGACATCACCGACAGCAAGGCCATAACCGGCAAGATCCAGGAGATGGGCCATCAGATCGAACGCTTCGCTGAGATCTCGGGAGCGATCCTGTCCATCGAGAACGACACCGAGCTCTTCGACCGGATCGCCCTCGCCGTCGTCGACATATCGGATTTCAACCGCGTCCTCATATCCTATTTCATAGAAGAAAAGCCCTTTCGCGAGATCATCGGGTACAAGGGAGTCAATGCCAGGACCATCAGGAAGGTGAAGAAAATCCCCATGCCCCGGGCCAAATATCTGGAGTATTTCGACAAGGGCATCAAGCTGGGGAACCAGTCCTGCTACATCCCCTACAACCAGAAAAACATCCTCGACCAG
Organism: Candidatus Aminicenantota bacterium; assembly: GCA_030614685.1. Classification (GTDB taxonomy): domain Bacteria; phylum Acidobacteriota; class Aminicenantia; order Aminicenantales; family Aminicenantaceae; genus JAUXEH01. The sequence goes on along the minus strand of JAUWTO010000085.1, from coordinate 1,994 downwards.
AACGCCACGATCTCAGGAGAGATGGCCTACCCCGAAGGCGAGGGCAACTGGCATAACGAGGACAACCTGCTCGTGGCCATGAAGGACCGCTCTGGCGAGCTCATCGGGATAATCTCGGTGGACGACTCCAAGAGCGGCCGCATCCCCACGGACGAGACGGTCCGTCCGATCGAGATCTTTGCCAACCTCATCTCCGAGATCATCCAGAAGCGGCTCCTGACGGCCCGGATCGCAGAGTCTGAGGAAAAGTACCAGGACCTCCTGGAAAACATCATCATCGGCGTCCTCAGGGCCACACCCGAAGGCCGGATCATAGAGTCCAACCCGGCCGCGGTCCAGATGTTCGGATATGAGAGTCAGGACGAGCTTATCAAACTCAAGTTCTCGGATCTCTATCAGAAGCCCGAGGATGCCAGCCGCTTCATGAACGAGATGGAGGAGAGGGGTGTTCTCAAGGACCGGGACTTCGGCCTCAAGAGGAGAGACAAGAGCATATTCTGGGCCTCGGTCACATCCACGGCCGTGCGGTCCCGGGCCGGGGAGATCCAGTTCTATGACACGGTCATAGAAGACATCACACAGCGCAAGATCCTCCAGGAAGAGATCAAGCGCCTCTCGATCACAGACGAGCTCACCGGGCTCTACAACCGCCGATACTTCAACGAGAACCTCCCCGAGGAGATCAAGGCCGGTGAGAGGTGGAGCGGATCCCTCTCCCTCATCATGATCGACATCGACGACTTCAAGCTTTTCAACGACTCTTTCCACCACCTGCAGGGCGATGAGGTGATCAAGGAAACGGCCGCGGTCATAAACGAGAACATCCGCAGAACCAGGGATTGGGCCTGCCGCTTCGGTGGCGATGAGTTTGCCTTGGTGCTTCCCGGAACCGGCAGCGAGAGGGCCGCCAAGGTCGCGGAGCGCATCCGCAAGGCCTTTGAGAAACATGAATTCAGGCCCAAGGGCCAGCCCATACGCAAGACCATCAGCCTGGGCATCTCAGAGTGTATCCACTCCGAGAGACCCCGCGCAGCCAACATCTCGCACGGCTCACCCGGGCTTGACTACGAGGAGATCGCCACAGAGCTCGTCCGCCTGGCCGACCAGGCGCTCTTCAAAGCCAAGGCCACGGGCAAGAACAGGATCGAAAAGTCTGCCCAGTCCATCGAGCTCACGCGCTACATGCGCCACTAACACCCGCCTCCCCTCTCCTTAGGTATTGACTGAAGCTCAGGATTGCGTTATATCAATACTCCTTTATATATAAGGAGCCGTGATGAACGAACAAACACTCGCCATAATCAAACCCGATGCCGTGAAAAAGAACCTGATCGGCAAGATCATCCAGCGCATCGAGGAAGAAGGCTTCACGATCACCGCCATGAAGCTCCTGCACCTCACCAAAGAAGAGGCGCAGGGCTTCTATGTCGTGCACAAGGAGAGGCCCTTTTACGACGGCCTCACAGACTTCATGTCTTCCGGCAGGATCGTGGCCATGACCCTGGAGCGTGAGCGCGCCATCAGCACCTGGAGAAAAGTGATGGGCGCCACAGATCCGGCCAAGGCAGAGCCGGGCACCATCCGCCGTCTGTTCGGTTTTTCCGTAGAGCGGAACGCTACCCACGGCTCTGATGCCCCGGACACCGCAGCCTGGGAGATCGACTACTTCTTCAAGGAATAGGCCACTTCAGACCAGATTTGGCAGATTTACCCTCCTCCCCTAAAAGGGCATTTTTAACAATTTTTGTTAAAAATACCGAAAATACCCTGTTTTTGTTCAACATTTTTCACATGTTAACGACTCAACATATAGAGTTACAAAGGGTGAATACCACAAGATAAGGAGGTGTTCCAAGCTAAGTTGTTAAAAATGAACGACTTATACCAAGAAAACAATTGACAAGTTTTAACATTTACTCTAATTTTACCTACGCTTGCCTTGGATGAGTGTGTATATGGATTACAATTCGGTCAAAACGGTTCTGAGCGACCGT
>JAUWTO010000152.1 GCA_030614685.1 Candidatus Aminicenantota bacterium | reverse complement strand
ATCTCCGGAGATTGTTTTACTACGTTCGCAATGACGATGTTGGAGGCAGTGCCTCGGGCAGAGCCTGGACACCCTGCTCCATGGCCGAGTAATCGAGCTCCGAACCGAGGACGCTGTGCGGGATGATAAACACGACCAGTGTCAGTACGAAGGCCGCGATATACCAGCCCCGTGCCGGTTTCCCCCCGCGGCCGGCGATCAGAGCGATGATCCAGGCCAGGAGCGCGAACAGGGTCTTGGTGTCGGTCAGGTCTTTCCCGACCGGGAATCCCGTCCAGAACGCGTCGAAGGCGTATTTCTGCATGATAGGCCCCAGTATGATCCCGCCCACAAACAGAAACACGGCCGTGATGATGGCCAGCTTGCGGACCTTCCCATCCTTGCGGAAGGCCTCCAATCCCGCCCGAAACGCGAAGAACAGGGCCCCGAAGATAACGAAAATATGCAGTATGAGGACCGCGCCGGGCACCTCGCCCTTGTAGCGCATGACCACGGGCTCATCACCGGGAAAAGTGACTGACTGTCCCTGGGAGGACAGGGTCACCTGGTAGGCCAGCTTGCCGGCCATGGGCTGTTTAGGGAGATATGCGACGAGGTCGCTCCCTTCCCGCTGCATGTCCAGCCGGGTCCAGGGGTCGTTGGTGGGGAAGCGTTTGTATTCCACATAGCCCTCGAAGTCTTGTCCGGGCACGGTTATCCGGACGGGGCAGTCTGCGGTGATCACATGAGTTCTGAGAAATTCAACCGAGATAGTCTCGCCGGCCAGCTCCACCTTGACCCGTTTTTCATATGTGGGTCCTGTGACACGCTGGTACACGAGCACGACAGCCGTAAGCAGGAAAGCCAGTATCCAAAGCAGCACTTTTTTCATGTTGTTCACTCCCAAAAAATAACTCGATAATTATCCTCTAAACACTCGGATAATGCAAGGATTTAAGAAGCTTATGGCGTGGAATTATGGCTTCAAATTGTTGGGAAGCTTTGCTATAATAGACTCGTCCAATTAATAAACTCAACCTTGCATGGAGATGGAGGTGAATATGGCAAAAAGACACTTTATTGGAATTCTGTTTATTTTTGTGATGATCATCACGCTTTGCACGATGGTCATGGCGAAGGATCCCTACAAATCCGTCTGGAACACGGCCCAGATGTCGGTGGACGGCACGGATTTCGACTGGCAGGACGCCTTCCCGGCCTTTGAGAAGAAGGTCGCAGTGGACTATGCATTCAAAAACGATGCCAATTTCCTCTATATTCTGTTCAAGTTCAAAGATCCCAAGCAGTTCATGAGCACGATCTCCTGGACGGGCATGACCGTCTATCTCGACCCGAACGGAAAGAAGAAGAAGGACTATCTCATAAACTTCCGTAAGAAACAGATCACAGCGGACGAGTTCATAGCCAACCTGGAGGCCCAGCAGGGGCAGCTCTCTCAGGAAGACAAGGACAAGATCCGGGCGAACGAATTTTATGTGGACCACGACGTCCAGGTCTCGAATAAGAAAGCCAAGTCCCAGTCGCTCGATGGGGTAGAGGGGATCGTACCGGCTATCTTCAGGGCGAACCAGAGCCAGGACGAGACGTACCTTTGGGAAATCGCCATTCCCCTGGCCAGACCCGCGGACATGGCTCCCGGAATCGGTGCGGCCCCCGGTCAGCAGATCAAGGTCGGCTTTCACTGGGGCGGCGCGACCGACGAGTGGAAGGAAGCCATGACGTCCCGCATGGGATCCCAGGGCTCTCAAGCATCAAATAGGGCCCGTGGAGGCTTGTCATCAGAAAGCGGGGGCGCAAGTACCAGGTTGGACTCAAACATCGGCCTCGCCAGGATGCGGAAACAGATGCCCAAGAAATATGATATCTGGGTAGACGTCCTGCTCGCTAACCAGCAGTAAACGTAATCAGGATCACCCCGCCCACGGCCAGGACCAGGGCCAGGATCTTTCCTCGGGTCACGCTCTCCTTGAGGAGGATCACACCCAGGATGAAGATGAAGATGGTGCTCATCTGATTGAGTGCCGCTGCGGTGGAGGCCAGCGTATATTTCATGCCTCCCATCCAGGCTGTGTAAGCCAGATACCCCCCGAAAAAAGAGCTGGAGGCCAGCAGCTTCCATTGTTTGGTGTTGGTGAACTCAGCCCAGTGCAGCCGGCGCTGGCGATGAGAGGCGATCAGCGCCGCTATCAGGACCAGCCCCCCGACCGTGCGCATTAGAGTGGACCACAGCACTGGAGCCTCAGCCAGTGAGGGTTTCATGATGACGATGCTCACGGCCATGGTCAGCATGGCCGCGAGGCCCAGGGCGATCCCGACCAGCAGATCCTTGCGCTTGATGGGATCTGCGCCGTTGTCTCGGGATACGATGAAGACCGAGCTGATGATCATGCCCGCGCCCAGGAGCTGCAGGACGCTCATGCGCTCCGCGAGGACGATGGCCGCCAGGATGATGACCATGGGAGTGTAGCTGCAGTCAACGATGGCAGAGAGCCCGGCCCCCAAGCGGTTGAGGCTGGCGAAAAAGAGGGTGTCGGAGACGCCGATTCCGATCATGCCGCTCAGGAACATGATGCCGTAGGTGCGGAGGGCAGATCCGGGAGCAGGGGCTCATGCAGCACCCAGGATGTGATCAGGAAAAGCCCGATGCAGAACAGGGTCTTGAAGAGGTTCAAACTCAGAGGACGCACACCCCGGCCCGCCATGCGGAACAGGATGACGGCGAGTGCCCAAAACAGGGCGGAGGACAGAGCCAGGAGCTCTCCCTGATGCGTGAATACCATCTGCTCCGGAAGCATAGAGGTATTCTATCAGGATGAAGACGGGATGCAAGTAGAGAGGTGGGGGAGTCGGCCCGAGGAGCCGGAGTTACAGGGCGGAGAAGGACTCAGCCCTGGGCAGCGGCTTCACCTTGACCCTTGGCGTCGCCCTTGTTGCCTCCGGACTCACCGTTGAGCCCTGGCTTCAGGTCATCGCCTTCATCGCCGAGATCTTCGACCTTGACACCCAGCAGCTGGGCAGCACCTTCGTACAGCTGGCGGAACGAGCGTTTAGACTCCTGGAGCTTGGCCAGTCTCTCTCTGGCTTTCTGGATCTCCTTTTCCATCTCATCGTCGATGGTGTCCAGCTGAGCTTTAGCCTCTTCCATGGTCTTGCGGTAAAGGTCCTCTTGATCTTTGGTGAGAGCCATCTTAGTCTCCTTATAATTTCTATATTGCTTTCACGTGTATATATTTTGTGGGCTGGGGCACCGAAGTTCAATCACCTTTAGAGGTGAAATTATTTTCCCCCAAAGAGCAATCCCTGCCACTCCCGCAAGATGACCCATTTTGGACCCATTTTGGGGACGGACCTTGGTAAGTGCTGTAAATAAACAAAATAAAGGCTAAAAAGGCCCAAAGCAGATGCTTATACCCCCACTTTTATGGCAAAAAATCGAGTTGTAAGGAATGGGAGGATCAGTCCCTGGGAAATCCGTCAAGAGCTGTAAAGCTTTTCCCGGCTTATCTCGAGCGCCAGGTTGAACTCGCCGGCTAGGACCTGGGCCGCCAGCGAGGCGGCGAATTCCTTGGCTGTCCGCACACCCATGATCCTCAGGGCTTCCCGGCCTACCGGTGAGATTAGGCCCTCCCTTGTCGAGGCAATCCCCACCTCCACATTGGGCAGCTCTACCCGGTAGACCACATCTCCCTTGTCCTCCTCGGCGTAGATGTTCTGGAACGAGGACACCAGCGGGCTCTGCGGGTTGACCTGAGTGGCTTTGTATACCGCCGGTATGATCTCGCCGCCCATCCCCGAATAGAACTGACAGCCCAGGTCCTCTGCCCCGATGGAATCCACTCTGACGAATGCCAGGAACTTTCCCCGATCCACTTTGAGGAGGCGCTCGAACTCGCCGTCCGGGATCCGGATCTCTGCCGAGGCGAACCGCCCCCGCTTGTTCTTGGGGCTGGGCTTCAGGTCCCCGTCATGGCCCTGCGCGATCACACTGAGTTCGTATTTGACCCCTGCCCCCCGCAGAAGCGCCTCGATCTCGCCCTTGGCAAAGCCCACGGCCCGGCTTATGTCGCCGTGGCCCCGGAAGTTCTCGAACTCCGCCGCGAAGTCGATGTAGAGGATATGCTCTCCTCCTTTCTCGACCGGCTTGAATTCCACGGCACTGATCCTGCCGGAAAATTCCTTTAACCTCTGTTCCATTTCGGGCCTGATCTGCGGCAGCTGCTCTTTGATCAGGGTCCAGGCCTTCTCCAGCAGTTCCCTGCTTTTAAAGATATATCCGTTGCACCGCACCGCCTGGGCTTTGTCAGCCACTCGCACCTCTGCTCCCCCTATCCGGTTGATGAGGTGGCAGCCGCGCGTGACCCCGATCGGGCCCATGCCAGTGCCGTACACCAGCAGGTTGGTGAAGGTCGCGTCCACATCCCCCTTGACCTTTATCCTCCCGGCATAGGAGAAATAGATCTCCTGCCCGCCTACATAATTTGAAACCAAGGGCCCATACCCCTCCAGTGGATCGAGCCGCCCCCCACACAGCGAACAGGTGTGGTATTCATCCCGAGCATCCAGCTCCCAAACCAGGTTGTCTTTCGGGCAGTGCCACCGGAGTTTGAAGGGCTTCTCGGGCAGCTCGATGGTGTGGAAGCCCTCGCCCGTGACCTCTTCCAGGAAGCCTCGCCGGCACAGGGCCGCAACCCGGAAATTCTCGGGCGGATCGATCCCAAAGCCTGCCACCAGCTCTTCCTCGACCTTCCAGGGGGGGAGGGATCCCTGCTTCAGCCTCTCGATGCAGGCTTCGATCACATCAATGTGGGGATTATTTCTCGGATCATCCATGGAGGGCCGTCCATACTGGTTCGGGCCTTACAGATGCAGTTTCCAACGCACGCACATTCAGGTCAGAATGAGCGCTGAGCTGCTATTGCGGTTCTTCTTGTTTTTTTTCTGGGGCTTGTTCAGCAGGAGTTTCAGGTTCGACGGCTCCTGTTTCAGTGTCGGGGGCCTCTGGGGCCTGCTCATCCTCTTCCATCTTGGCCAACCGTTTCAGACGCTTTTCTTCCTGCTTTTTCAAGCGTTTAAGCTCTTTACCTCTCTTGGCGCCCCTGTAGGCGCGACTACTCTTCGCCATGATTACTCCTGATTTTTTTTGATACGCAGAACATAATAACATAAAACTGCCTCAATTTTAAAATCATGGCAGGGAATTTAGCTCAGGAAGTTGTTTAGTTCCAGATCATCCGGAATATCTTCAGCTGCTGAAAGCTGTTTTCTTTCTCTCCGACACAATATAAATATTGATTTTGTTTTGAGCTTGTCGGGCATTTCATTCTGATCACTGGAATTGACAGCAGAGCCTTGGGATTCTAAACTGAGGGAAGGCTTAAGATGAGGCAGAGGGGTTTACAATGAAAGCGGAAATATCTCTTTTTCTAGGAGTTCTATTTTTTAACCTTCTCAGTCCTGCTCAAGAAATTGTTATGAACTCTCAGAAACCATTGCATGAAAATCCAAGCAGGCTATTAGCTTT
>JAUWTO010000151.1 GCA_030614685.1 Candidatus Aminicenantota bacterium | reverse complement strand
GCATGACCTTCTCACACGAACTGACCCGTATCGTTCTGCTGGAGCAGATCTACCGGGCCTTAACCATCATAAAGGGACGTAATTATGCCAAATAAAGGGGGGAGATATTGAACAAGAGAGAAAAAGATCGCTACAGAAAGATGCTGACGGAGAAAAAAAAGACGATCATTGAACACATGAGCAAGTATTACAACGAGAGCCTCGATATAGAGACGGGCATCGCACAGGACCTGGGCGACAAAGCGGAGAGTTCTTACTCCAAAGAATTCCTGCTGAGTCTTTCGGATGCTGAGAGGCAAAGGTTGGGAATGATCGATGCTGCACTGAAACGCTTGGATGCTCCGGATTTCGGATTGTGTGAAGACTGTGGGAAAAGTATCGGGAAGATGAGGCTCGACGTGATTCCCTGGACACCGCATTGTATCGTCTGTCAGGAAAAGGAAGAGCAGGGCTCGTAAGACTTTTCGAGCTGGTCCTTTTCCCCTCGTTCTGCCATATCTGCTCCGCCCTGCTCGAGAGGCCGGGAGAGCGGCTCGTGTGCGAGGAATGCTGGAAGAGCCTTCTGCCCGAACCATCGGCCCACTGCCTCTGCTGCGGGCGGTTCTACCCCGGGTCCGTGGCCTCACACGTGTGTCCGGCCTGCGTTGAGGCTCCTCCCTTTTTCATCCGACACCGCTCGGCCTGCCGGTACCGGGGAGTGGCCAAGGAGCTCATCCTGCTCTTCAAGTACCAAAAGCTGTGGGTTCTGGGGAAGGACCTGGCTCGGTTCCTCTACTCCAGTTTGAAAGATGAAGAAGGTCTTTGGTGGGAAGCGGAAGCCCTGGTGCCGGTGCCCCTGCATCCGCACCGTTACAAGCAGCGTGGATTTAATCAGGCAGAATACCTGGCGCAGGAGCTGTCGGGTCTCTCTGGCATCCCGCTCAATAAAAACCGTCTGGTAAAGCGGCGAGATGCCCTCCCTCAGACATCGCTCTCAGGGGAGTCTCGGCGGGATAACCTCATTGGAGCCTTCGCCGTAAAGGGCCGAGGGACTTTTTCTGACAAGATCGTAGTCCTGGTGGACGATGTGTTCACGACCGGCTCCACACTTCAGGAATGCAGCCGCACTCTGCTCGAGTCGGGCGCCAGGGAGGTGCGAGCCGTTACGCTGGCCCAGGTCGGACGGGCCGGGATATAAAAAAACGCCCCTGGTGAAGACCACCGGAGGCGTCGTTACCTTTCCGGACCTACTTCTTGACTCGCTTTTCGATCGGCTTTTCTTTTTTCTCGGGCTTGATGACCTTGACTGCCCTGGGTTTGGATTCCAGTTTTTTGGGCAGCTGGATCTTCAACACGCCTTGCTCATGCTCTGCCTTGATCTTTTCCTGATCCACGTAGTGGGGGATGGTAAAGGACCTGTAGAAAGAGCCATAGGACCGTTCGATCCTGTGATAGTTCTCTTCCTCCGTCTCTTTTTCGAACTGGCGTTCGCCCTTGAGCGTCAGGGTGTTGTCTTCCAACTTCACGGCGATGTCATTGTCCTCGATCCCGGGAAGCTCTGCCGTCAGCACGATCTCGTGCTCTGTTTCGTAGATATCGACGGCCGGGGACCAGGTACTCGAGATCAGATCCCTGTCTTCTCTTTGTCCGGTCTGGGCATCTTCGAAAAGTCGATTCATCTTCTCGCGAAGAGTGACCATCTCTCTGAATGGGTCCCAACGTATGATTGCCATTGTGCCTCCTCCTTAAATATGAGTACAATAACAATATAATACTTGAGTGCCAACTTGTCAAGTATGCTGAGCAACAAAAACTCTCTCATGAATGGATCTCGTGACGGGCCTGGGGAACCCCGGACTCTGCGGGTTATATGTCTTGCTTGTACTTGGATCTGATCTTTCGGGAAAGGCCTTCGATGAGCAGTGTTGCCTCCCCCTTTATGGTCCTGCCCTGCAGCTGCTCCAGCAGCTCTTCTGGCGTACCTCTGAGGAATTCTTCGTGGAGCTTGGTCAGCTCGCGGGCGACCACAACCCGGCGGCAGCCCAGCTGCTCCTGGATGGCCTCCAGGAAGCGGCTCAGCCGCCGCGCCGGCAGATAGAAGACCAGCGTGGCAGCCTCTTCCCGCAGGGAAAGGAGGAGCGTACGGGTCGCCTGCTGCTTGGGGGGAGGAAACCCGAGGAAGAGAACGCGGTGCGTGGGGAGGCCGGCCGCGCAAAGTGCGGCCGTCAGCGCGGATGCGCCGGGGATCGGGACGACCTCGATGCCTTCCTCCAATGCACGCTGGATCAGGGGGAATCCGGGGTCCGAGATGCCGGGCGTCCCCGCGTCTGAGACAAGGGCCACGTCCCGCCCCTGCTTGAGCAGCTCCAGGATGACCTCTGCTTGAGGTTTTTCCCGCGGCTGGAAATAGCTCAGCAGCCGTTTCCGCAGGTTGTAGCGGTGGAGGAGCTTGCGGGTCTGTCGGGTGTCCTCACAGGCGATAGCGTCCACATCCTGCAGGGTCTTCAGGGCCCTGAATGTCAGGTCATCCAGGTTACCGATGGGGGTGGCGACGATGAAAAGCCTGCCGAGTGTCGATGCCGAGGATTCCTGGATCGGCATGGGTCACTTGTCCCGATCGTAAGGGTAGAGAAAGTCGTGTCCGACGCTGCGCTCTGAGATTTTGGCGATGGGCGGCATGCGGCGCTTGAACTCTGAGCCCTCGATCATTCGGATCAGCTTGTTCACCTTAGCGTCTTCGAATCCTTGGGCATGTAGTTTTTGTCTCGGAATCCGTTTATCGATCATTTGATACAGGATCTCGTCGATCTCGTGGTAGGGGAGCCCCAGCTCCTGCTCATCGGTCTGGCCGTCCCACAATCCGGCTGTCGGTGCCTTGTCCAGGATCTGGTCCGGGACTTCCAGATACCGGCCCAGTGCCCGAACCTGGGTCTTGTACAGGTCGCCCAGGGGATTGATGGCGCAGGCCATATCGCCGTGCATGGTGCCGTACCCCAACAGGAGTTCGGTCTTGTTGCTGGTCCCGATGATCAGCGCCTTCTCCCTTTCCGAGAAGTCATACAGGATGGACATTCTCTCCCGGGCCATTTTGTTTCCCTTGAGCACCCGGTTGTCGGTCGCGAATAGAGAATAGTATGCATCGACGGAAGGGGATATGTCGATGAGCTGTGTCCTGATGCCCAGGATCGCGGCTACGGTCCGGGCATCATCGGTGTCCCTCTGAAAGGCATCCCCGTAGGGCATGAGCAAGCCGATCACGTGATCCGGACCCAGGGCGCGGGCACTGAGAAATGCGGACACCGTCGAATCGATCCCTCCTGAGAGGCCCAGGATCCCGTTCTCATATCCGAACCTGGACAGCTCCGTCCGGATGAAACTGGTGAGTATCTTGTCCACGAATGCGGTATTAATCTTCATAGCGGCTCACGACTCGCCTCAAGGCTTCCAGGACGATCTCCGGCTTGTTGTCCCGCCGGTAGGGCAGTTTTTTGCGCCAGGTCCGTATCGAGTCCAGGTCGATGTCCTGGATCAGGAGCTCTTCCTCGGTGTACGAGGCTTGTGCCAGCAGCTCTCCTCCGGGGTTGAAGATGAAAGACCCTCCGGCAAAGGCCTTGCCGTCCTCGAATCCGACCCGGTTGCAGTAGATCACAAAGGCGGTCGAGAAGCGGGAAATGGTTTCGCCCATGAGCTCCCACATGTGGCTGGTGGCGTAGGTGTCTCCCTCGGCAAAGCCGCGGCCTGGCGCCGCGCTGAGCACGATGATCATGTCCGCCCCCCCGGCGAAGTGCAGGTAGCAGGCGCCATAGTGCAGGAAGTCGTAACAGATCATCAACCCTGTCCGGGTAAAAGGGGTGTCGAACGTGTGAAAGTTCTTCCCCTGCGCGAAAAATTTGGCCTCCTCGAACATGCCATAGGTGGGCAGGTAGACCTTGCGGTGCACGTGACGCAGCTCTCCCTCTGCAAAATAGGCGGCGGAATTAAAAAACAGACCTCTTTCCTTCTCCTCCACGAATCCGAGCACGATGGCGATCTCCCGGCTCATACTGCGGAATTCGTCCAGCAGGGGGGCCGCATCGACCCGGAGGGCCACTTCCTGGGTCATATCCTGCAGAGTGTAGCCAGTCAGGCTCAATTCCGGGAAGATCAAGAGGTCCACACCGGCCGATCTCGCCTTTTCGATCCTCTCTTTGTGCTGTTGGAAGTTTTTGTCCAGATTGCCCAGATAAGGCGCAGTCTGGGCCAAGGCGACTTTCATGTGTGGAAAATTATCACATTCCTCTTTTCTTTTCAATCCAGGTATCTCCGACTAACTCTTCCTGGACCATTCAAAAAAATGTCGATCAATTTACTGAAAGGCGGTGTTCCTAAACGGAACCCCTCGAGCGATCCTTTCCCTCGAGTGTAGAAAGATTTGATTAAATGGATCACATTATATATAAATAGAGAGACAGCAGAAAGAAAACCGCATAGATAACAATGGAACATATCGGCCTTTACCTCAAAGACATCTTCCTGGGGAAGAAGATGGGTCAGCTTTATTTTCAGCATGGAAGCACGAGGAAGCATCTTTACTTTCAGGGCGGGGACCTGACCTATGCCCGAACCAATCAACCCTCTGAGCTGATCGGCGAGGTCTTGTTCCGCATGGGCAAGCTATCCAACGAACTCTACAACCGGATCGACGAATTCATCATGCCGAAAAGGACGATCGGCGAAGTGTTGATCTCCGGAGGCCACATCACGCAGGAGAGTCTGGTCGAGGGGCTCATGTACCAGTTCCGCGAGATCACCCTGAACCTGTTCTCGGTATTCGGGGCGAGCTTTAAGTTCCGCGAGGGCTCTCCTTTCGAAGGGGAGACATTCGAAGTCAAGATCCCCACCCCGAGCCTGATCGAGGATGGGATCCGGCGCATGAAATACGATCCCAATCTGAAGGCCTATCTCGAGACCCGTACACCGAAGCTGCACGACAGGTCCTTTTCCCTCCAGCTTACGGAAGAAGAGAAGGAGGTGTATGAGGCCATCAACTCCGAACGGACAACGGACGGCATACTCGAGTACGGTGGATTCAATCGGGACAATTTCTGGAAGAGCATCTATCTCTTTTACTGCCTGAATCTGATCGATCTGGAAGGAGAAGCGCGCTCCTGGTCTCAGCCCTCGGCTCCCCCCCCGCAGGAAGAGACCAAGAGCAAGCAGGACAGCTCTCAGCTTCAGGAGGCCCTGGCCATGAGCGATCGCCTCTCCGGTCTCGACTACTACCAGGTCCTGGAGGTCGATCATGAAGCCTCCTCTGCTGAGATCAAGAAATCCTACTTCCAGCTGGCGCGCAAATATCATCCCGATCTTTTTGACCGGGGCCTGGACTCCGGGATCAAGGAAAAGATCGACGAGGTGTTCGATACCATCACCAAGGCCTACCACACGTTGAGTGATGAGGGAGCGAAGGCGGCATACGACAAACGGAAAATGAAGCCCACTACCAGGGGCGGAGGTGCGCGTGATGCCGACAAGCTGGCGGAGATCAAGTTCCGTCAGGGGAAGACACTCTTTGACCAGGCCCGCTTTGACGAGGCCATGGTCTACCTACAGGAATCGGTCCGGATGGATTCCAACAAGAGCCGCTACTATCTCCTC
>JAUWTO010000252.1 GCA_030614685.1 Candidatus Aminicenantota bacterium | reverse complement strand
GGAGCTACGCCCTCACCTCGGGAAAGGATGGGACACCAGCCAGCACGGCGGCCCGTTTCGGGTGGGAGTCATGCATCCCGCTGCTCACGCGTGTGTTCCCGCCTGCGCGCTCGGCTCGTAAACAGAAATCCCCTTCTTTGTTTGAGATCAGCGAACCCAACATCCTGCTGGTCGCGGCCAGGCCTCTCCCCGGAGGTGAGGTGATCCTGCATCTGCGGGAGCTGGAAGGTAAGGAATCCTCGTTCGAGGTGCTTCCCTCCCCTTCCAGAGGAAAGGGTTATGTTCTCTGGGAAACCAACGTCTTGGGTGAGCCGGTCGGCCGGCCGACGGCCCATCCAAAACAGGGTGCGTTCGAGGCGAAGTTTTTCCGCCTGGTATCCGTACGCTAGCCTGGGCGAAACCTTTATCTGCGGGAATAGGCGGCCGCGGCTTTCAGCTCGGCCTCGTATTCCTTGATGGTCGTCCCGTACTTTATGGCACTGCTGATGAGGTATGCGGTGACTCCGAGAGAGAACAGACCGCCGAGCAGGTATCCCCACTGGGTGAACGTTTTGGTCTCGGTGTGCGGTTTCTCTACACCAAACTGGTCATAGGTTGGTTTATCCTCCCAGGTTGCAAACAGATAAATGAGGTACCCTCCGAGAGCGGTAAATCCCGCGGCCCCTATCCATGACCACATCCGCTTGGATTTGAGCTTTTTGATATCCACCTCGTCATCGGTCCCCTGGGCGGCGTCGCCGAAGAGAACGGGATCGGCGATCTTGAGTTCGGGCGAATATGCTGTCTTCAAGGAAAAGGGCCGAATATCGCTTTCGGTTGCGTCTTCCTTGTCCAGGCTAAAGTCCTTCAGCAACAGCTCTGGTGAAAAGGCATAGATAGCTGTGAACTGAACAAAAACCAGAAGGCACAATACGGCAATGGCTTTTTTCATGTCCTTCCTCCTTAAAGAAATTCGATTCATTTTTCCTGCTTGTAGAGAAAGTATATTAAAAAACGCCCCTCTGTCAATTCCTAATGCATAAAAAATGTAAATTTTTTAGATATGGGAGCATTTCCAAAGCCATGTTGATTTATAGCCTGGAGTATCGATAAACAATCCTACCCCTTGACTCGTGAATAATCCAGGTGAAATCAGTCGGGTGAGCTGATAAGGAAGCCATCCGGAGGCGAGCGGGCATGGTTCCTCGAAGAGGAAAGCGAGCCGAGGAATAAGGTAATTTTTCTCGCTGGGGAAAATCACCGGGCTGACGTTTCAGCTTGCCTGACTGTTGCTTTATCACGGCTTTGGAAATACTTCCGATATGAGGTAGGCTTCATGATGTGCGGCGGAGCCGGGAAAGGGCCGATGCACCCAGTATCGGCCCGATCGCCAGGGAAACAAAGGCCCACTTCCACCCCAGAGACTGGCCCAGCCAAGCGGTCAGCTGGATGGAAAGCACGGTGATGCCGAAGCCGATCCCGTTCTGGATGGTGAGCGCGGTGCCGGTGTAACGGGGCGGGCAGTGCCTGGCCGCCAGGGCGGAGAACTGGGGAGAGTCTGCGATCACGAAGATGCCCCAGATGAGGGCCACGGATGCGACGATCGCCGCTTCCTGATCGAAGAGCCACCAGGAAACCGCACAGAGCGAACCGCTGCCAATCAGAGACAGCAGAGCGACATCCCTCTCCCCTGCCTTCCGGGAGATCCATCCTCCCAGCATGCAGCCGACACTGCCGGCCGCGATCACGAAGAAAGTCAGCAGCGGAACGGAATCCACCAGACCGGAGTCTGTGCGGCGGAAGCTGTCGGTCAGGTAAAGGGCCGCCAGCGACCAGAAGGCATAGAGCTCCCACATGTGGCCGAAATACCCGAACGCCTGAATTCGAAACTCGCGGTAGCGGAAGACCCGGAAGGCCATGCGCGGCTCGAACACCGCGGCCTTCCGGAGGTAGGGCCCCCGCGGCACAAAGAGCAGGACCAAACACCCTCCCAGCAGAGACAGGCCTGAGGCCGTCAGCAGAAGCAGGCGCCAGCCCGGTGCGGCTCCCAGGGCGAACATCAAGTAGGGTGAGGCGGTACCCAGGGTCAGCGACGCCAGCAGGATGCCGAAGCGCCAGCCCAGGCCGGAACGGAACCATTGGGCGACGAGCTTCATCCCTACGGGATAGACCCCGGCCAGGGTTATGCCGGTGAGGAACCGGAATACCAGGGAGATGGTGAGGTCGGTCGACAAGAGCGCAAAGCCGGAATTGAACAGCGCGGCCAGGCCGGCGGAGGCGAAGAACACGATCCGGGCAGGGAGTACATCCGGCAGGTTGAACAGCGCATACAGGAAGGTCCCCAGGATGAATCCGAGCTGGACCGAGACCGTCAGCCAGGAGCACTGCACATCGCTCAGGGCCCAGAGTTCCCTAAGGACAGGGGTGGCGGCCGTGCCCGAGAACCAGGTGGACGTGGCCAGCAGGACGCTGAACGAGATCAGGCCCAACGCACGGTTGGGAGACGGGGAAGGAGGCTTCATGCGCGCTTGGGAAGCGAGGCGCTCAGGGCCATGGCCAGCTGCTCGGGCTTCTGGGACCCGATCAGAATACGGCTCTGATCGTTCAGGACCAGCTCCACGCCCCGGTTGCCCCGGACATTGAAGGCCTTGCCCCTGTGACCGAAGCGGATTCCCCAGCCCCCGTAATCCCTGATCGGTCTGTACGTGACAGCCTCACAGCCGGCGATGTCGGAGAAAGAGAGCTTGTGAAACCGGCGGTGGAGGGGATAGAAGCGGTAGTAGAGCCCGTCTACCCGCACCTCCGTCACCAGCCGCAGAGAATAGAAGAACAGGGGGAAACCGATCCCGAACACGACCAGGATTACCCACATCAGGCTGTCGGGCGCCGGGTTGTCTCCGAAGGGTTTTTTCAGGATCAGCTGCTGGTAAGCGCCGTACCATGCCACCCCTGAAACCATGAGGACCAGGACCCAGACCCAGATCTGGCCAAACCGCTGGATCTCACGAAAAGAAACCTGAGATTCGTCACTCATGTGTCCTCACTCCCCTTTTTCCCGGTGTTTTGATCATCCTCGCAGAACAGGCAGGCCGCCAGCTCGGTGCAGAGACCTTCCGGGCTTTCCAGCTTCTCTATGCCCTGCAGTAGGTCCTTGAGCTCGAGGATCTCCTCCATCACGATCAAACTAACCAGGTGCGAGTTGTCCTGGGAAGTGTTGAGCTCTATGGTCTTGTCCTTCTGCAGCAGGGTTATGGAGATGTTTTCCTTCCGAATCTGGTAGATCTTGTCCTCAATGTTCAGCTCGTGCACATAAAAGTCCTCGTTGCGGAATGCCAGGCGGACACGGGAGGCGATGAACGAGGTGATGTGCGAGGAGGGAAAGGTCAGGGCGATGTGGCATCCCATCTCTTCCCTCTTGACCGAAAGGCGGCCGCGCAGGCCGGAGCCACCTTCGAAACTCTTGATCAGGATGGGGGGCGCGATCACGCTGGCGATCAGGAGGGTGAGGATGGCCACGCCGAACACGTCCTGACCGATGGCCCCGGTCGAGAGCCCGATGCTGGCCACGATCAGTGTCACCTCGCCTCGCGGCAGCATCCCGGCCCCGATGCGGAAGGCTCCCCTGAGGTTGAAGCCCATGAGGAACGCCGGCACTCCACAGCCCACGATCTTTCC
>JAUWTO010000247.1 GCA_030614685.1 Candidatus Aminicenantota bacterium | reverse complement strand
TCAAGCTGTCGATCCGGTTGGCTCCCGCCTCGGTTGCCGCATCGATAAAGACACCCGCCTTTTCGACTTCTTTGGAGGTCAGAGTCACGGTATTGCGCACACGGTAACCCGCAGTAACCTGCGTGTTACCCCTGCCGTATACCGGATTGAGGCTGTAGCCTGAGGTCTCCAGCCTGTCCTCCCGGCCGATCGCTTTCTTGAGAGCCTTGAGCAGCGCATCTGTCTGCTCGGCATTCAAACGCACAGTCTCTCCCGCCTCCGGGGCATTGGACTCCACGGCAAACGAGATGCGGACCAGGTTGGCAGGCACCGCAACCGAGGCGCTCTCCGATATTTCCAGAGTGGAGATCTCGGTCAGATCCTGGCCTGCGAGAGGCAGCACCAAAAGGCACACAAGAATCCCTGCCCAAATAAAGCCTGCATTGTTCATCTGTTTCCTCCTATTTTCGGGGATCGTATTCGGGATTGGCACGAGTCGGGACCGGCGCCTGCACAGACCGCCTCCACTCCATCATCTTCTCATGCATCTCACGGGTCTTATCCGGCAGAGTGAGCGCGAGGTTATTGGATTCGCCCACATCATCCGCCAGATTATACAGCTCCAGCGCTCCATCCTCGAAGTATTCGATGAGCTTCCAGTCTCCGGAACGGACGGCGGCCGCGGGCCGGGTCCGAAAGACGGGATCCCGGTCATGTAAAAACGGGATCGCAGGTCGCGATCGAGCCTGATGTCCAAGCTAGCCCTCCTCATTATCAGGTCATGATCTATAGGTCTGCCTATTTCTTACCACAGCGCCCATCCCCGGTCAATCAACGCTGTGAAGGACACACTCGATACGAGATCCGCAGTATGGACCTTGTCGCATTTATGATTTGTGCTATTCGGATCCCCGCTGCAGATTGACCCATGTAAAAGCCTGTGATATACAGGAGCACGATGCAGAATCATCCCGCATCTCAAATCGGAGGGAGACCATGAACATGAAAAAGTCTATCACCACTCTAACCGTCGGGCTGATCTTCGGCCTGCTCCTTACCTGCGTTTCGGCCAACGCCGCGGTCGAGAAGCTCAGCTTCGATCACAACTACACCTTTGCCGAAACCGTTCGCTACCTGAACGAGCTGGTCAAGGCCTATCCCAAGATCACGGAGCTGCACACCATCGGGAAAAGCTACCTGGGGAAAGACCTGCTGGTTCTGGAGATCACCAACCAGGACACGGGCCAGGGTCTTGAGAAGCCGGGATTCTGGATCGACGGCAACCTGCACTCCAGCGAGGTAATGGGAGCCGCGGTGTGCCTGAGGACCATCGAGACCCTGGTGACGGGTTACGGGAGCGATACCTCCATCACGGAGTTGATCGACACGCGCACCATCTACATCATGCCCAAGCTCAATCCGGACGGCTCCGACCACTACCTGATGAGGCCTGACGGCATGCGCAGCAGTGTTCGGCCGCACGATTCGGACCGCGACGGGCTCGAGGACGAAGATCCGGGCGAGGACCTGAATGGCGACGGGTATATCACCCAGATGCGGGTCAAGACCGAGCTGGGAGGCATGAAGACCTCACAGGAAGATCCGCGCTTGATGGATCGCCGGGCAGAGGAGGAAAAGGGTGAATGGCAGGTCTACAGCGAGGGCATCGACAACGACATGGATGGTCGCTACAACGAAGACGGTGTAGGCGGTCTGGACATCAACCGCAACTGGCCCTCGAAATGGCAGCAGGAGTATGTGCAGCGGGGCTCCGGGCGCTATCCCCTTTCCGAGCCTGAAACACGGGCTGTGGCAGAGTTCCTTTTCACCCATCCCAATGTGACGGGAGTGGTGAATCATCACATGTCGGGAAACTTCCTCTACCGCCCGCCCACCAACCGCTGGTTCAATCCGGTGACGGGTGTTGAGGATCCGTTCCCTCAGGCTGACGAGGCCGTCTTTCAGCTGTTCAGCCGCAAATACAGCGAGATCATCAAGGACCAGCCCGTGCGCAGCGTCTATGGTCGGGGAGGCCCTCCCACCTACGGCGCCATCTGGGGAGTCATGATCGGCTGGGCCTATGACCACCTCGGCGTCTACAGCTGGGTCCCGGAAATGGGATCACTGGTCCCGTTCTGCGACTACGACGAAAACGTCCGGGTCTCAGAAAAGGAACAGCTCAAATGGAACGACGAAGAGATGGACGGCCGGGTTTTCATCGACTGGAAGCCCTTTGATCATCCCCAGCTTGGTAGGGTGGAGATCGGCGGATTCACACGCAAGCTCTACAATCCCGAGACCCGGACCTATACCAATGTCCTGTGTACTCCCGGGCCCAAATATTTCGACTTCCTGGACAAACACGCCCAATGGAACCTCTATCTTGCATCCATGTCACCGCTTGTGCGAATCGTGGACATCAAGATCGACAAGGGTGACGCGGGCTATGTCAAGGTCACGGCCGAGGTGCAGAATTTGGGCTACCTTCCCACCAATGTGTCCCAACATGCCATAGACAACCAGACTGCCAAGCCGGTCAGGGTGTATCTGGAGCTCGAGGGGGCAAGCCTCTTCGCCGGCAAGGAGAAGGTCGAGTTGGGGCACCTGCCGGGGACCACGCCGAGATCGATCTCCCCGGTTCGGACCGTGGAATGGGTGGTGAAGACCACGCGCGGCAATGCTAAGGCGGTCGTCAAGGCCGTATCGGAAAAGGGCGGGACACACTCCCTGACCCGCGAGCTCCGGTCGCGCTGACCGGCCTCAGGCACTGATCTTCTTGAGCAGCCAGGCCATGTTGCGGCCCAGGTTGCGCATGGTGGCGATCCCCTCTTCGTCCTGGGCGAATTCGCCGGGATCGCGGGCGATCCCCAGGTTCCAGTAGGAGGAACCCGGGACCATCATCTGGTTGATGAAGAAGAAGTGGTTGATGGAGTCGAACACATGGACGGCGCCCGCCCTCCGCACAGCCACCACAGCGGCCCCCACTTTTCGATAGAACAGGCCTCCGTTGGAAAGACCCACGTAACCTGCCCGGTCGATCAGGGCTTTGGTTTCGGCTGTGAGGTCGGCAAAATAGGTCGGCGAGCCGATGATGAAGCCGTCGGCCTCAATCATCCGGGCGATGACATCGTTCATCCCATCATCTCCGTAGACACATTTCTCGTCTTTGCGTTCCAAGCAGGTCCGGCAGCCGGTGCAGCCGCGCAGGACCGTCCCGCCCAGCTGATACAGCTCGGTCGCTATCCCTTCATTTTCAAGTTCTTCGAACACCGTGTGGATCATGGCGGCGGTGTTGCCCTGCTTGCGAGGGCTTCCGTTGATTCCCAGCACTTTCATGATCGATCTCCCTGACTGAATATGTTTTTATCCTTAACAGCCCCTCTGAATCCGGCTCGTGTGTGACTCAGCTTTGAATAATAACAAAAGGAAGGCCGTATTTACAGTATGATCGCAGCTCCCCTGGCGAGCCCCCTGTTCCGGCTGCATACACTATTTCCATGCCTCGTTTCACCGGCGAGTAAGGAGGCATCCGGAGCGGGGCGGCACGTCAGAGGAGGAAACATAAGGATTGCCCGCATACGGACATTGAGTGTCACGCCTCGGGCATTCCAGGACACAACCCTGATCATCCTCCCCCTGAAGCACAGGCAAAAGCCGGTTTGGCACGGATATTGCTTATTCTACATCAGTAATGCCATGGAAATCTTTCCGGATGTGATCGAGGAGAAGGGATCATGAAGAAGATCGCCCTGATTGTTGCAGTCATCCTCTTCCTGTTTATGTTTCTG
>JAUWTO010000096.1 GCA_030614685.1 Candidatus Aminicenantota bacterium | reverse complement strand
CGATCAGGGAGCCCGCAAGTGTCTGCCAGGTCCTGCGCTCGGTTCTGTTCAGTGGGATTTTTGCCTTGAGCTTTCCGTCCTGAAAGACAGCCACGAATTTCCCCTGCGCATGGACCGGAGGATCTGCGCGGAATCCGGCTGTGGTGAGAGAGGACGAAGACTTTGAGCTCTGTCCCATGAGGTCCCAGAGAGACCGCAGCTTGCGGGAGCGCACATCTTTGATGTGTCCCTCTTGAACAAATGTGAATGAGGGGCGTGAGGCGTGGCGGAGCAGGCTGAAAGAGAGCGTAAGGTAGGCGAGGGAGGGATCGGCTTCGGCTTTCCAGCCCTGGAGTTCCAGGCTGGCACACAGCCGCTGTTCTCTGGGGTGGGGCGTGATAAAGGCAAAGGTTTGATCCTTGGCTGCCTGAAAAGGCGCGGATGCAGCTAAAAGACTTGGGAGGTACTTCTGCGGCTCATCAGAGATCAGGTACAGCTCCCCGCTGTGACTGGTTTGTTTGGCGGCAAGCAGCAGGGGCGCCAGAGCCGGAGCGGCCAGAAACATATTCATAAAGTGACGTCTATCCATGACGCTCTCCTTTGTGGATGATATCTATGATAGATGGGAAGAGAAAACGTTGGTTGATTTTTCGGAAATACAGGATCAGGCCGGGTATGGCCAGGCCCAGCCCCATAAAAAAGCCCAGGGAGGCGGATAGGGAGGGATCCAGGGAAAGGAGTCCCGACAGACCGTACCCGGCGCCGGTGCCGACCAGCGCTCCTGTCAGCAGGCTCCCAAACAGTCCTATCAAGGCCCGGTTGTAGCGGCTTTCCGGAACTTCGATGAGGACCTGGTCTCCGGGAGCGGCAGCCAAAGGATTCCGGGCGGAGATCATGCCTTCTTTCTCTGCGGAGCCTTTGCACAAACTGGAGGCGCTGCACTCCTGACAGGCCCGGGAACAGTCTACCCTGACCTGCGCCAGGTCTCCCTGGATGGCGATCACAATTCCATTATCCTTCATCTGATTTGTGAAACCTTCCGATGGAGTCTGTCGGACATTTTTCCAGGGCCGGGATCTGTTCGGGCTCGATTTTTTTATAATCCCGAATGATGGCCAGATTGTCTTTGATTTCGATGCCTTCCGGGCAAGCTCGGGAACAGATCCCGCAGGCGATGCAGGCGTTCTTGCAGGCCTTTTTTGCGGCTGGGCCCCGGTCCAGCGATCTGCAGTACACCAGCACGTTCTGATCGATGGGGTGCAGCTCGAATAGATTGCGGGGGCAGGCATCCACACACATGCCGCAAGCCGTACAGTTGTCTTCGTTGACTACAGGCAGGCCGTTTTCATCCATGTGCAGGGCATCAAACAGGCAGACGCGCACGCAATCGCCGAATCCCAGACATCCGTACGAGCATTGTTTGTTTCCGCCCACCAGATGGGAGGCGTAACAGGTGGTCAGACCCAGGTATCGACCGCGGTTTTTGGCGGCCTCCCGGTCTCCTCGGCAGTGCAGCCGTGCGACCCGACGGACCATCTCCCCGGCCTCGACCCCCAGGATGTCAGCGATCCGCGCAGCGGTTTCACTTCCTCCCACCGGGCACCCATTGGCCGGGGCATCCCCCTTGATCACTTTCTCGGCAAAAGCGCGGCACCCGGAATATCCGCAGGCGCCGCAGTTGGCCTGAGGCAGGCTTTCCGATACAGCTACCATCCTGGGGTCTTCTTCAACTTTCAGCTTTTGATAGGCGACAGCCAGTCCCACAGAAAAAAGAAATCCCAGGACGGCCATGGTAAGTATAGGCAACAAAACGTCCATTAATTTATCATCCCTGAAAATCCGGTAAAGGCCAGGGCCATAATACCGGCCACGATCAGTGCGATACCCGCGCCTTTCAGCGGTTCGGGCACATCCGCCAGGTCCAGCTGCTCCCGTATGCCGGCCATCAACACAATAGCCAGGGTGAAGCCTAGTCCGGAACCTGTACCATAGATCACGGTTTCGAGAAAGGAAAAGTTTTTAAGGGAGGCCAGTAGGGCCAATCCCATGATGGCGCAGTTGGTGGTTATAAGGGGGAGATAGATGCCCAGAGCCTGGTACAGGGGTGGGCTGATCTTGCGAATGAACATCTCCACCAGTTGGACCAGTGAGGCGATAACCAGAATGAATGCTACGATTTGGAGATAATCCAGCTTGTACGGGATCAGGATCCAGTGGTTGATCATCCAGGAAACTACCGCTGTGATCGTCATGACAAAGGTCACGGCCATCCCCATGGATACAGCCGAGTCGATTTTTTTGCTGACCCCGAGAAAAGGGCAGATCCCCAGGAAATAGTAGAGCACATAATTCTGGACAAATATGGCCGCTACAAACATCATGAGCAGGTTCATGATGCCCTCCTTTCCCGGGTCTTCTGTTCGACAAGGAGAGCGATCCCCAGTAATATACCCAGTGTGATGAAGGCGCCCGCCGGAAGGATCATGATGATCCAGGGCTTGAACCAGGATCCCATCACCTGCATGCCGAGAAAGGTTCCGGCTCCCAGGATCTCGCGAATGCTGCTCAAGACCAGAAGAGCCAGCACGAATCCCGTGCTCATCCCCAATGCGTCGATGAAGGACCGGCCCACCGAGTTTCGAGACGAAAATGCTTCCTGGCGGCCCAGGATGATGCAGTTGACCACGATGAGCGGAATGTAGGGCCCCAGAGCTTTGGAGATGGGAGGGAAATATGCGGCCATAAAGCGGTCTGCCACGGTCACGAAAGTAGCGATCACAACAATGTAGCTGGCGATCCGGACCTGGGTGGGAATCAGCTTTTTGATGGAGGCCACCACCACGGAACTCAGGATCAGCACAAAGCTGGCTGCCAGGCCCATGGCAATGCCGTTGATAACGGCATTGGTCACGGCCAAGACCGGACACATGCCCAGAAGCTGGCGAAAGACAGGATTCTCATCCCAGAGGCCTTTGAGATATTCAGCGCTTAGACTTTTAGTTGACATGGCCGTCTCCACTCGCGAGCTTTCCTTCCTGTTTTATCTGCCTTAGGCGCTCAAGCGACAGGTTCACGACACCCATCACTTTATCCGAGGAGATCGTGGCCCCGGTGATGGTATTGACCTCCGTGGCGCCAAGCTCTTCCGGGGATCCTACAGCCGGTTTTCGCAGGGTCAGAGGCTGCCGGATATCTTTTCCCTTCCAGTATCTGAGAAAAGCCTGCTGGTCGGTGATTTTGGCTCCCAGTCCCGGCGTTTCTTTCTGCTCCAGAATGGTCAGCGAATTTATGGTCTCGATGGCGGGATCGGTTCCAAACATGAGCACGATGATGTCCTGGAATCCTGTGCCGGACGCATAAACGGCATAGCCAAGTTCCTGGCCGGAAGCGTCTTTGCTGGCATAAACAGTGAATTTGTCTTCTTCATAGAGCTTTTGGCTGGACACGGTTCCGGGGACGACTTGCGTGATCGCGTCTTCGATCTCTTTTAGCCGGTTCAGCTCGATCCGCTCAGCGGTCAGCAGGTTGACTACGGACAGCAGTCCTCCGGAGATCAGCCCCACGGCGGTGAGGACCACGACCATACGGACAGAAAGATTCATGTCCCTCTCCTTTGACCCAATATGCGCGGGCGTGTGTAGCGGTTGATGATGGGAACAAATGTGTTCATGAACAGGATGGAAAACATGACCCCTTCAGGGAATCCCCCAAAGAGCCGGATAAGCCCGACCATGAGCCCGATACCCGAAGCATAGATCCAGGCTCCTGTGGGCGTTATGGGGGATGTCACCATGTCTGGGGCCATAAAAAAAGCTCCAAGAATGAAACCTCCAGCCAGGAAATGGAAGAGCGGGGAGGCATATTCCTGGGGGGATGTGAGCCAGAATATTCCGGTGAAAGCGCCCAGCGCCAGGATAGCCCCGGCCGGGATGCGCCAATCAATGGTTTTACGGAACAGCAGAAAAGCGGCTCCCAAAAGGAGTGCCAGAGACGAGGTCTCTCCCAGACAACCGCCTGTATTCCCCCAAAAAAGGTCGCTGAGCGGAGTCAGGGTTCCCTGAGCCAGCGCACCTTGAAACTTCAGGTTTCCAAGGGGAGTGGCATATGTAACCGTGTCAATGACCAGGGTTGCCGGAGGAGACCAGGTGGTCATGGCAACCGGGAAGGCGACCTGTAAAAACGCCCGGCCTACCAGAGCGGGATTGAATATGTTGTTCCCCAGTCCGCCGAACACCTGCTTCCCGAGGGCGATGGCTATTACCGACCCGATCAATACGATATCCCATGAGAGATCCGGAGGCAGGGTCATGGCCAGGAGCAGCGCAGTGATCACTGCGGATCCGTCCCACAGGGAAGACATGGGTTTTTTCCGGACTCGCAGGAAGACGGCTTCGGTCGCTAGGCATCCGGCAAGGCAGATCAGGTATACGGCCAGCGCTTTCAGGCGAAAGAAATAGAATGATGCGGCCATGGCCGGCATAAGGCTGATAACAACCGCGTACATGATTTTGGGGACTGAATCCCGGGCCTTTAAATGGGGTGAAGATCGAAGAAGGAATCCTGTGTCCGTCATTAGGCACTCTTTTTTCTTTTCTCGGAGATGATTTTATTTTTTCCCAGGCGGAGCCAATGCACCAGAGGAATCCGGGCCGGGCAGGAATACTGGCAGCTGCCGCATTCTACACAGTCCAGGATTCCAGCGGACTCTGCATCCGCCAAGGCGTCGTATTTGATAAATTTCATGAGCTGGGTGGGCACGAGTCCCATGGGGCAGTGTCCCACACACCGGGCACACCCGATGCAGTTGTATTCGCGGGCCGGTTTTTCTTCGGACCACACCAGGATCCCTGACGTGCCTTTGATTACCGGAACCTGGGTTGTCCATTGGGTCAGCCCCATCATGGGGCCCCCCATCACGACCAGGTTGCTCTGCTCTTTGAGCCCCCCGCAGTGATCGATCACGGCTTGGAAGGGGGTTCCGATGCGGACCATAAGATTCTTTGGTTCTGCGATCCCGGATCCCGAAACCGTGAGCGCCCGCTCATAGAGCGGCTTTCCATGGGCGACAGCATCCCAGACGGCCTTGGCTGTTCCCACGTTCTGTACCACCACTCCGACATCAAAGGGCAGGCCTCCTCTGGGGACCTCCCGCTTGAGCAGAGCGGCGATCAGATTCTTCTCTGCCCCCTGGGGATATTTGGTCTTCAGCAGGCTGATCTCGACCGGGAACGCATAATCGCGCTGCCGGAGCTGTTTGTAAACATCCAGCTTGTTATCCTCGATTCCCACGATGATGCGTTGGGCTCCGGTAGCGATCCTGACAAGTTCGGCCCCCTGGATCACATCATCAGGGTACTCCAGCATGATCCGGTGGTCGGCTGTCAGCATGGGCTCACACTCGCATCCATTGATGATCACGGTGTCAACAGCCTTGTCTTTGGGGGGATTCAACTTTACTGCGGCCGGGAAGGCGGCTCCTCCCAGCCCCACGATCCCTGCTTCTTTCACGCGTGCGCGGATGTCTTCCGCTGACAAGGAGAAGGGATTTTCATGGCCCTGGGTCTCCGGGGCCAAGCGGTCTTCCCCGTCATTGGACACGGTGACCGTTGTGACCGGTTTGCCCAGGGGGTGAGCGTACCCGTCTACGGACAGGACCTTGCCCGAAACACTGGAATGTACACTGGCTGAAAAAAGCACCGGACTCTTTCCGATCTTCTGTCCCAGAAGCACCTCATCCCCCTTTTTGACAAGGGGCTTTGCAGGGGCTCCGAAGTGCTGGTGTAGAGGAATAAAAACCTTGTCGGGTGCAGGCAGTGGCTCCAGTTTTTTTGTCTCGGTGAAATGTTTGTGTTCCGGCGGATGAATCCCGTGATGAAAGGTCTTTTTTTGCATAACACCTTCGATAAGTGATCAAAAATGAAAGTGTAAGTTTAGTCATTCCGGGGCCTACTTGTCAACTCCCCGGGGCCTACCTGTCAACGCAACGTGATAATGTCCGGTTCTTAGCAAAGTGGACGTGTCCGGTTTACTCATTGCCCGATTTTCTGCAGAAACCAAGTATAATGAATCTCAGAATACGATCTTGGCCACGGATGAGAGGCTGGTGGTATATTCGCCTGCGGGACCCCGGCCCCATTGTGGTTACCTTGGCGAGCTGGATTTCTTCTTCGGCGATGTTACGCCCCATTATTCCCGAATCGGGCAGGAATATAAGTAAAATGAAAATGGCAGCTATTCGTAGCGCAGGGAGGCCACCGGGTCAGTGACGGCAGCCCGGATCGTCTGTAAGCTCACCGTCATCAGGGCGGTCAGTAAGGCCAGAGCTGCGGCGGCTGGGAATATCCACAGGAGGATATCTGTTCGGTAGGCGAAATTGCCGAGCCAATGCGACATGGCGAGGTAGGCTGCCGGCCAGGCAATAAGGTTGGCGAACGCCACGCCCTTCACGAATTCCCAGGAGAGCAGCCGCATGATCTCGGGGACCGAGGCTCCCAGGACCTTGCGAACCCCGATCTCCTTGGTGCGCTGCTCCGAGACCTGAGCCGCCAACCCGAAGAGGCCCAGGCAAGACACCAGGATCGCCAGGAGAGCAAAATACCGGAAGCTGCTTGCCGTCCGCTGCTCCTCGCGGTACATCCGGCCGAAGAACTCATCCAGGAATCGGTATGTGAAAGGGAACTCGGGTGAAAACCGTCCCCACACCTCTTCCAGATAGCCGATAAGGGAGGATAAATCGCCGCCCTCGGGCTTGATGCGCAGAAAAACATAGTTGTGCTGCTGTGGATCTATCTGCAGGACGAGGGGCCTGATCTCCGTCTGAAGAGGCTGGAAGTGGAAGTCCTTGACGATACCGATGATCTTCCCCTCCCTAAGCCCATTGTGGGAAGGGGCCGCGAAGCGCTTCCCCACAGGGGAGTCCATATCGATCCGGCGGACAGCGGCCTCGTTCAGCACATATCCTTGCGCCGCATCCCTGGTGTACTCCGGAGAGAAGCCTCTCCCCTGGGTGATCTCCATGCCGAAGGTGGAGAAATAGTCAAAATCCACCGAAGCGCGCTGGAACTCACCCTCGTCTTCGGGCTCCTTGCCGTCCCATTCGAAGCCGGAATGCGTGTGTGCGATCTCCATGGGGAGTTGGTCTGAGGCCGTGACCTGAAGTATCCGAGGATTTGCCAGCAGCTCTTCTTTCAGGGCCTGGTACTGACTGCCCGCGGATCCGCGTAGGGGCAGGTAGATCACATGCTCCCGATCCATCCCCAGGTTTGTGTTGAAGATGTAGTGCAGTTGACTCGATATGATCAGGGTCGACGTGATCAGGAATATGGTGACGGCGAATTGGAAGACGACCAAAACCTTGCGGAGCGTGAACCGTGCGGGCCGGAGGACATGAGTCGAATGGACTCCCCTCAGGATGTGGACGGGGTTGAAAGAAGATAAAAGGAGGGCAGGATAGATACCCGCCAGGAGGCCGGAGACAAGGGCCAGACCCGGAAGCCCCACAAGCATTCTGGGATCCTGCAGGTGCCTGAAGCTCAGCTCTTTCCCAGACAGAGAGCTGAAGGCCGGCAGGGCTAGGGACACCAGGACCAGGGCCGCAGCGAAAGCGATCAGGGAGAGGAGGATGGACTCGCCCATGAACTGCCTGATCAGGTCCTGCCTTCGGGCCCCCGTCACCTTGCGCATGCCGATCTCTCGGGCACGCAGCGAGGCCCGTGCTGTGGACAGGTTCGTGAAATTGAGGCAGGCCATAGCCAGAATGAATACGGCGATGAGCGAAAAAATGGTGATGGCACGGCTGTCGCCTTCTGAGAACGCTCCGTGTAGATGGATGCGTGTCAGGGCCTCCAATTTGAGCTCGGGATCTCCGAAAAGTTCATAGGAGTCGAGATAGCTGAACATTTTCTGTTCCGCGTCCCTTCGAGGAGCGTTCCTGCGCAGCTGAACAAAGGTCTCGAGTTGAAACCGGCCGAAGTTGTCAGGTTCCCGGTCGCTGCGGACAAAGACCTCGAATGGAAGGAGATAACTGAACCGGAGGCTAGAGTTGGAGGGCACATCTTGGAGGACACCGGTGACCCTGAGGTCAAGAGAGCTGTCCACCAGGATGTGCTTCCCCACGGGATCTTCCCTGCCGAAGACTTTCTCTGCCAGCTCCTCTGTGATGAGGATCGCATCCGGGGAGGATAGAGCGGTCTCCGGATCTCCCTTCAGCAGAGGGAAGCTGAACATGGCCAGGAAGGAGGGATCCGTGTAGGCTCCGTTTTCCTCGAACTTTTTATCCTGATAGGCAAGGAGCCCGGACGACCGGCTGTAACGGGCGGCGGATTCGATCTCAGGGTAGTCTTTCTCAAGAGCCGGTCCCAGGGGAATGGCGGTGACCGGCCACATCCTGCCGCGCGCCAGGATGTTGACCCGGCAGATCCTGCCTGCCTTGTCGTGGAAACGATCGAAGCTCAGCTCGTCCCAGACCCAGAGGAAGATGAGGATGCAGACGGTCATGCCCACGGCCAGCCCTGCGATGTTGATGAAGGAGAAGGCCCTGTGCCGCAGGAGATGGCGCCATGCGGTCTTGAGATAGTTTCTGAACATGATGAATCTCCAGATCAGGGAATGACGTAAATAGGCCGGCAGGGACCGCAGTACCT
>JAUWTO010000154.1 GCA_030614685.1 Candidatus Aminicenantota bacterium | reverse complement strand
TTTCATCATTCTTCCCCTTGCTCACTTGACAGTGACATAGACTGGATCACTCACTCGATTCTGATGGTTTACCGCAATCAGGGCATATGTGTATTCTCCATCCTGACCAACCCCCCGGTGCCGGTATTCCAGGGTATCACCAGTTGCCTCGGCCAGCAGGCTCTGGTTGTTCCCCTCAACACGGAAAATCCTGTATTTCGCGACATCCTGGTCGTAGGGGTTGGCCTGCCAAGATAAAACATTGATGTACTCAGCCTGAGAGAGTGAACGATTCAGCGTCTTCTGCCCCGCAAAGTACAAGGGAGTGTAGACAAGCCTGGTAATTACCTGGATCTCGGCCTCGGATTCGAGCCCATTATTGTTGGTTGCGCGAACATGTATAGTGTGTGTGCTTTCATCTTCTGAAGTTGTATCCCAGGTGTAGGCATAAGGCGGCGTGCTCATTGTCGCCACAATGGAATCATCGATGTAGAGCTGCACATTGCGAATCCCTGTGCTGTGGCTCGCCTTGACTTCGATCTGGACAGATCCCAGCACCGTCGATGATGGTAGAGGAGAAACAATAGCTACAGTTGGAGCATATTTATTTTTTAGGATCTTCAGGCTGCCGCCCAGGAAGACTCTGTTTCCAGATGCAGCAACACTCTTGGGCCACTCGCTGCTGTAAGAGTATGCCCAATGCGGGTCTCGGGGATTATATACATACAGGACCATCAGTCTATCCAGGGTCAAATAGGCAAAATCACCGGATATCGCCAGTTTATCGCATCTGGTCGGAAAAGATGAGATATAATCGGGATACGTGGGATTGGAGATCTCAAGGATCCTGAATCGATTTCCTGTCATATAGATTATATCTCCTTTCAGGACCAGGCCTGATGCGTAAGAGCCCGGCTCCGTCCAAATCCCTTTAAACACAACTGAAGGATAGTGCGGATCGGAGACATCGATCACTCTCAGGGCGGCCACCCAGTACCCTGTCTCCTGCGAAGGATGCGACAGAGCCATGTAGGCATAATCCCCCGAAATGTCTATGCCGCCCGAGTGAAAGGACTCTTGCACACAGTCATATATACCCAATTTCCGTGGCTCCAAGGGATCAGATATATCAATGCAGTACAGGTATCCCCGTGTGGAACCCAAGTACCACAGGTTCCCTGATACATACGCATAGTCCCCCTGCACAGCGACACCGTTGGTCTCGTAAGACAAATCAATATTTTCACCCGCTGAGAAATCAAGGCGTGCCACCTGCACGGGTGAATTCGGAGAGGAAATATCCACGACATCGAGGGCCCCATTCGATGTACAGTACGCATACTTCCCGGATATAGCCAAAGCACCGGACCCAGAGGTTTCACACACACCGGCTTCAACAGGATTCGAAGGATCGGACACGTCCATTATGCGCAGGCCGCCATTCCCAGAGGCCATATACGCATAATCCCCTGAGATCACGGTCGTGTTGCCATTTGCGGGAAGTCCGCCACGAGTGTGGAATGCTCCCAGCTGGGACGGGTGCCCGGGATCCGAGACGTTTAAGAGTAAAAAGCCGGATGAAGAGCCCGATACCCCAGCCAAGCCCCCTTTGACCTCCAGATCAACGGCACCGATCAACTCACACTCTCCGATGTAAGACGGAACCGAAGGAGAAGCGATGTTGAGAGTTACAAGACGCATTCCCTCGTCATCATATAAATAAGCCGTGACTCCACTCAATGTAAACGCCTTAAACTTACTCCCAGATTCAACATAGCTTCCCTCCTTTTTCGGTTTCGAAGGATTTTTCGCTATGTTGACGGCCGTCACCTTGCTGGTGATGCTGCTGTCATTACGCTGGCAGACATAGGCATAACCATCGGCTGTTACACCCAAACCCGCACTCACATAATCCTTCTCCAGTACCCAGGTCCCCACGAGGATGGGTGCGGAGGGAGAAGAGACGTCGATGACCTCCAATCCATACGGATATTCCGGGGTATCCGGATGTTTGTAGTACTCACATTCACAGATGGCATACTTGCCCCAAAGCGCGACATCCAGGACGAAGAGGTCGAATTCATTATGTTCACCAAGCTTGACTGGATTGCGGGGATTTGAGATGTCATAGATCAGAAGTCCCCTATCATTGGCGGCCAGATAAGCGTAGTCCGAAGACAGGGACAATGACCGGAGCGAGCTTCCACCCATGTACTCTGACGCCACCTCACTGAGATTGGCTGGATCCGAGATATCCACGACCAAGAAACTGCTCTGAGTCACAATATAGGCGAATTTTCCCGAGACCGTGATATCCTGTGGGCTGCCATAGAGGTTTAATTCCCCGACCACTGAAAGCGAATCAGGTGACGATATGTCCAGCACCTGCAGAGCTTCACCGTTTCCGATCAAGACCAGGTTCCTGGCAGGGATTAGGGCAGACACACGACATTCACCATAGGGCCACACGCCCAGGAACTGCATGGGATGCGAGCTTTGTATCGATGTGTCCGGGACCTCAAGTGATTGATTTTCCGGTGCGTAAGTTAAGACGGGAATTAGGAGAACCATTCCAATAACACACATAAAAATCACTTTTCGATTTCTCATGGGAGCAGCCCCTTGACTTGGTTTGGTTTTCTAGTGCTTGATAGTCACACAATATTAATTTTGGATGGGCGTGTCAAATCACCTTCCGTTGGAAACTGTTGATTGAGTTTTCGCCCCCAATATGATATTCAGACTTCAGCTATGGCAGGTCGAAAACTCATCAGTCCCCTTAGGGAAAAAGCCCGTATTCTGAAAAGAGAAAAACACAAGATCTCCAGGCGAGACATCGACCCGGACGCTCTCAAGATCATCTACCGTCTCAATTCACAGGGATTCATCGCCTACCTGACCGGCGGGGCGGTCCAGAACCTGATGCAGGGGATAACCCCCAAGGATTTCGATATCGTTACCGATGCCAGGCCGGGTCAGATCAAGAAGCGCTTCAGGAATGCGTTCATCATCGGGAGACGTTTCCGGCTGGCCCACATCCATTTCCAAGGGGGAAAGTACATCGAGGTCGCCACCTTCCGCAGGGAAGTGGAAAAAGAGGAAGAGGCCAACCCCGATCCCCACACCAGCTACAAGAAGACCTATGGGACGCCCCGTGAGGACGCTTTCCGGAGAGACATCGCGATCAATGCCCTGTTCTACGACGTAGACACGGAATCCGTCATCGACTATGTCGGCGGCCTGAAAGATATGGCCGCCCGGAAGATCCGGATCATGGGCGATCCCGGGGAACGCTTTGCCGAGGATCCCGTCCGTATCCTACGGGTGATCCGGCATTCGGTCCGCCTGGACTTCGAGATCGAAAAAAAGACCGAGCATGCCATTTATTCCCACCGCCATCTGCTGGCGGAGTGCCCCGGCGCCCGTCTCTTCGAGGAACTCAACAAAGACCTGGCCAACAAAGCCCCGCTGGTATTCGAAGCCTACCAAAAATATGGGGTTCTTAAATACATCATCGGGCAAGCCGGTGAGGGGTACGACGCCAATCCCGTTCTGTTCGCCCGACTCAAGATGCTCCTGGATATCAGGGAGAGTGCCGCGTCAGACGGATTTCAGTTCACCCGGGAGGAATTCTTTGCCCTCATGTCCTGGCCCTGGGTGGAAAGCCTGCTCTCTGAAGAAAAAGAGGAGGTCCACAAAAATCTCCACGAGACCGTCACGCAGGCCATGGCAGGAAGCTGGCTCACCAAAGGCCTCCGCGCCGACAGCATCCAGATCCTGATCTTGACCCACTACCTGATCCAGGCGCTCCGCACAGGCCGCATGCGCTGGTCCTGGCAGCGTCGATCTCACTATGAACAGGCGTCCCGATTATGTTTCCTGATCGAAAAGGGCCAACCTCCCCAGGGAAAAGATCCCTTTGCCAGCCTCTTCCACAGCCTTCATTCCTCCACAGGAAAAAAAAAGAGAAGGCGGCGCCGGCGAAAGCCCAGGCCCGATGCCAACATCGAGTAATTTTATCGTAATAGTATTGATGTGAGTGGAAGAGTCCTGTATCTTAGAAACGTACCATCCCGAAGGAGACAAACAGTATGTACAAATATCTGACACGGATGCTCATTTTCCTGATGATCTTAAGTTCTTTCTCTATGGCTTCTGACTGGCCCCAGTATCTCGGCCCAGGCAGGAATGCCATGTCTACGGAAACCGGCATAATGCGCTCCTGGCCCGCGGGCGGCCCCGAAGTGCTGTGGACCATCCCCATGGGCGAGGGTTTCGGAGGGCCGGCCATCACCGAGGGGACCGTCTACGTGCTCGACCGCAGAGGCGAAGAGGGGGACACCCTGCGTGCCCTGGACCTGATGACAGGCAAGGAGAACTGGACCTATTCCTATGACGCCCCCGGCAAACTCGACCACGGCGGCTCGCGGGCCGTGCCCACGGTCGACGGAAACTACATCTATATCTGCGGCCCCTTTGGTGATTTCCACTGCCTCGACAAACGCACACACAAACCAGTCTGGTCCAAGAATATCTGGACCGATCACTCGAGCGAAGATTATCCCCGCTGGGGCATCGCCCAGAATCCCCTGATCTACGGCGACCTCGTGATCATCGCATCCCTGACAACAGAGGCGGGCGTAGTGGCCTACGACAAGCTGACAGGAGAGAAAAAGTGGATTTCGTCCGGGACGACAGGCAGAGCCGGGTATGTCTCCCCCAAGATCATCACGCTGGACGGAGAGGATCATGTCGTCATCATCTTATCCTCCAATGATCCGGTTGTTGGATTGGATCCTCAAACCGGTAAGGAACTCTGGTCCTATGACGGATGGAAGTGCAGGATCCCGGTCCCTAATGTCACAGAGATCGGCGACGGCCGGCTGTTCATCACCGGGGGCTACAAGGCCGGATCGGCCATGATCAAGGTGGAAAAGAAATCAGGCTCCTTTGCCGTCAGCGAGCTGTTCAAGACCGACGAATTCGGAACCCACGTCCATCCCGCCATGCTCCATGAGGGATACCTCTACGGCCACTGCTCCACCAATGAAACCCGGGACGGTCTGATGTGTATGAGCCTGGAGGGAAAGGTCATGTGGCAGACAGGCCGCGATCCCCTCTTTGACAAGGGCGGCTTCATCCTGGTGGACGGGCTGTTCCTGAGCGTGGACGGGAACAAGGGCTGGCTCTATCTCATCGAGCCCAATGCCGAGGGATTCAAGGAACTGGCCAAGACCAAACTCCTGGACACCAACAAATGCTGGGCCCCTCTGGCGCTCACTGATGGCAAGCTTGTGATCCGCGATCAGAAACAGATGCGGTGCGTGGTGGTTAAGTAGCAATGATATGATCGCAGCAGACTTCAGCTCCAGAAGCTGCCAGGCGAGCCGTTTGTTTTTCAGGCGTTGTACGTGGTCAGAAGCACATCCAGGTCCTTGAGAAATCCGGGCATGTCATCCTCGGGGATCTTGAAGAT
>JAUWTO010000013.1 GCA_030614685.1 Candidatus Aminicenantota bacterium | reverse complement strand
GGTATCCGCGCAGCCGACACTTCAGAACTGGTGTTTGAAGACCTCGAACTGCCTGAGGAACAGCTTCTGGGTGAGGTGGGAACCGGATACCGGCAGGCCATGGGCGTACTGGACGGCGGCCGAGTCAGCATCGCCGGATTTTCCTTGGGCATCGCCTCCGGAGCCCTGGATGCTTCGTTGAAGTATGCCAAAGAAAGGGAGCAGTTCGGTCAGCCTATCGCTAATTTCCAGGCGATCCAGTGGATGTTGGCCGATGGATACACCGAACTGGATGCGGCCAGGCTGCTCACCTACAGGGCCGCGTTCCTCGAGGACCAGGGCAAGAGGATCCCGAAAGAATCGGCCATGGCAAAGCTGTTCGCCAGCGAACTGGCGGTCAAGGTCTCCTCGACTGCGGTCCAGATCCATGGGGGATATGGCTTCAGTAAAGAATATCCGGTAGAGAAATTCTACCGGGACTCAAAGCTGGCGACCATCGGCGAAGGAACCTCAGAGATCCAGAGATGGATCATCGCTCAGCAGGTCCTAAAGTCCTGACCGCAGCGGGATCCCGATCCGGGTTCCCGACTTCGTATCGATGAAGATCGCACAAGAGCTTCTACGGGGAGATAAGAGAGCGCTCGCGCGGGCCATCACCCTCGTGGAGAACCACCATCCGAAATCCCAGGAACTGCTGCAGGAGGTTTTTCCCCGCAGTGGTGGATCATTTGTCGTGGGGATCACCGGATCGCCCGGTTCGGGGAAGAGTACCCTGGTGGACGGCCTGGCCGCTCTCATCACTCGGTCGGACAGGGACCTTGGCATTGTGGCCGTGGATCCTTCCAGTCCGTTTACAGGAGGGGCCGTGCTGGGCGACCGGATCCGCATGATGCAGCATAGCTCAGATCCCCGAGTTTTCATCAGAAGTATGGCGACTCGCGGTCATCTGGGCGGGCTCGCTAAGGCCACAGGCGATGTGATCGTTCTGCTGGAGGCGGCTGGGAAGGATTTTGTCCTGGTAGAGACGGTTGGTGTGGGTCAGGATGAGGTGGAAGTGGTCCGACTGGCTGAACTGATCCTGGTTATCCTGACTCCGGATGTTGGCGACGATGTCCAGGTGTTCAAGGCCGGGATCATGGAAATCGCCGATATCTTTGTCCTCAACAAGGCCGATTCACCCGGGAGTGACGCCATGGAGCGCCGGCTTAATGCCCTCCTGGAGCTGGGCGGAGAGGGCACGATCAGGCCTCCGGTTATAAAGACCGTCGCCCCGACGGGAGAGGGGATCGAGGCTCTGTGGGAAGCAATCCAGGACCGCCGCAGCTCTCAATCGCAGGGGGAGATCGAACAGAGACAGAGACGCAGGATCGGCTGGATGCTCAGGACGATCCTGCATGGAAAGATGACCGAAAGGTTGACAGCGGCACTGCCTGAGGCGAAATTCGAGGCGCTGGTGGATAGGATCTGCCAGCGGGAAATCGACCCCTATACGCTGGCCGACCAGGTACTGGGAGAGATCGGAGAGGCATAAGATGAGGATCAAAAAGATGGATCACATCGCGATCGCGGTCAAAGACCTTCAAGGCAGTATCGCCCGGTGGGTGAAAGCCTTGGGGATGGTAGCCGGCGAGGTCGAGGATCTCCCGGAAAGGGGCGTCCGTCTGTGTAAAATAAAGGCCCCGGGCAGCCCTGCCCTGGAACTCATATCCCCCCTGGGAGAGGATTCTACGGTCGCCCGGTTCCTTTCAGATCATGGCGAGGGGATTCATCATTTTTGCTTCGAGGTGCAGGACATCGAGAAATCTTTGGAGCAGATGAAACGGGGAGGCGTCCCCCTGATCCATGAAAGGCCGGTCTCTGGAGCTGGCGGGAGCCGCATCGCCTTCATCCATCCCCGGAGTTTTAACGGAGTGCTTATTGAGCTTGTTGAGAAAAAGTAGGACTGGCAAATAAGCCTGGCTTTCCGCAGATCCCACTCATTGTTTTCCAAGGTTATTCGAGAGCCAGGCTTTCCCCCAGCTCTCTCTTAATCTTGGGCGGCGAGGGTCAGGATCCGGACGGCGAAGTCCCGGGCGTCGGCCAGGTCGCTCTCATCCGGATGCGTACTGGCGGAGACCGCCATCTCTGTCCAAGCCTTATGTTCCGGGGATCTCATCAGGATATCCAGATCCTGGGGAGAGACCCTGCCCCGGCAAGAGAACGTGCCGAGTACGTGGGCTCCCGCAGCCAGGACCGTTGCGTTTTCCAGGGCCTCCCTAGACAGCGGGCTTCCCTTGAGAGAGCCGTACGTGGAGAAAAAGGCGACCTTTTTTCCCTGGGGCATGGCTTTCAGGAACTCCGTGACCACAGGGGGAACGCTGTGGGAGTGGACGGGGAACCCTGCGAATATAAGGCTGTAGGATGCGATCTCTCCGTCAGCGATCTCCTTTAGGGATTTTATGCTCTTGTCTCCCTCCACAGTCTTGAAGATCGCCTCTGCGATCAGCTGGGTATTCCCTGTCCGGCTGTAATACATCACAAGAATTTTTGACATGGCGGGTACCTTATATCGCTCAGAATTTGAAACGGATCCCGAGTTTGAAGGAGACGGTGTTGAAGTCCAGTTCTCCCTGTCGGACGTTTTTGACATCTGGTCCTTGTATGGGGCCCCCATCCAGCGGATAGTCCAGCTGGCCCTCCGGCTTTATTTCATGGCCTGCCAGGAGGTTGTAGAAAGTCCCGGTCCCGATGTGATCGCTGTCGTAGAAGTAGAGGGACGCTTTCCCGGCCTGCACCTGGTTCCCTCCGGGAAATCCCAGCGCTTCATATCGGTAAGATCCCTTGAAACCATCGGTAGAGTTCCAGACCTTTTCACCTTCCACCACCACGGCCATGAACTCGAGGAGTTCCAGTTCGACTCCCAAGTTCGCGTAGAAACCGAGCGACTCAGACGTGTATTCGTTGTTTTTGTTGATTTGATATGTGAAAAGCTTGTCAAAGTCTGTGATGATCGATTTGTAGTTATTGGTGCTGTCGTAGGAGACGAACACGATGTGCTGGCCCAATCCGGCCAAGAGGGATAGCCGGGGGAAGGGGGGAAGAACGAAGGCGTAGCTGAGCCCGATCTTCAAGGGCACGGCCGTGACCTTGTTTTGGATGTACTGTTCCTCACTCTGCGAACCGGCGGCATGGTCGAAACTGATAGATCCTTCCTCGGAGCTCGAATACCAGGAGCCGGCCAGGTTGATGGCCAGGCCTTTGTAGAGCGGGATTCGCAGTTCGATCTCCAGGCCGTTGGAGTAGTTGATGGGAACGAACTGACCCTGCAGGGTGCCTCCCTTGACATCCCGCCAGTCCTTCCACAACAGGTTATAAGAGTCGATCCAAGTGTTGATGTCATTGCCGGTGAGGTTGTTGCTGGTGTAGCTGAACTTAAGGCTCGCACGTTCGCCCCGGGCCGGGACAGAGACGGCGGCCAGGAGCACGATTATGGTTGTGATAAGTAGGATTCTTGGGGATCTCATCGCCATATATTTTTCCATAATTCCCTAAAAAATTCCAGTCTTTCTTGGAGTGCGTCTTCACGCGACCATTTAGTCGTGAGAGCCGAGCGCAGTGCGGAAGGGCGGGAATCACTCTCAGCCGGTCATGCTGCAGGGAGGCTGATTCGGATCTTAAGTCCCTGGGGGTGGCTCGGCTGAGCTGTGATGGCCCCACCATGATCCGTTATGATCTTTTTGGCAATGGGGAGCCCCAGACCCGTACCCACGTCTTTGGTGGAAAAATAGGGTTCGAAGATGCGCTCCAGGATGTCCGGCTCCAGGCCGGGCCCGGTGTCGGCGATGTCCAGCAGCAGCTCGGATCCGGTATGCGCGAGGGCAATATTGATGCGCCCGGGGTCCTGAACGGATTCTATGGCGTTGGTGAGGATGTTGCGGAGCACGATCTTGATCTTGGCCGGATCCCCGGAGAAGGCAAAGTTGTCTCCTGTAAACGAAACGCTGAACTGAATCCGTTCTGTCAGGACCTTCCGGTATGGCTCCAGTGTCTGCTCCAGGATCTCCCTCAGGTCGAGCTCTTCTTTCTTAAGTGTCGCATCCTTGGAAGTCTCCAGAAATTTCTGGGCGATCTTCCGAAGATGCTCGACCTCCGTAACGATGTAGGTCGTGGACTCCTGCAGCGCTTTTTCAAATTCTGCGGGCCTTTCCTCATAGACGCGGAGGAGGTGCTCGGCGGACAGCTGGATAGGAGTCAGGGGATTCTTGATCTCATGGGCCACCTTGCGGGCCATCTCAGCCCATGCCACTTTTTGGCCCAGGTCTGCCAGGTCCTGCTGATGTCGCTTGAGGCTGAGGACCATATCATTGAAGCCGCTGATCAGGGTTTTCATCTCATCTTCGTGGTCGTAGGGGATCGAAATCTCCAGGTTCCCCAGGCTGACCTCTTTTGTCCCGGCCAGGAGCTTCCGGATGGGTGAGGTGATGGTCGCCCCGGCAGCCCGGCCGAACAGCAGGACGATGAGGATGAAAACCACGGAAAGCAGGAACAGGAACTCCAGGATATCGGCCATGGCCTGGGAGATCTGCTGCTCTTCCATGGGGAAGGGCAGGGAGATGAGGAGAAAATTATCTTGGAAATAGTAAGGAATCGTGAGCGTGTGAAAGGAATAGTCGCCGATCTTCTGGGTCTGGGTGTAGAGCGGGTTGTTCTCGTACTGGATCTTGTAAAAGATCTCGCCGTCGATAAAGTCCGGGAGCAAGCCGTACTCGAAGAATTCCCTGTGACTTGTCCCATACATCCGGCCGTCCAGGTACAGATGAACATCATGCGCGAGGGCGTTGCTGATCCGGATGAGAAGTTCTTCCGGAGGGATCGTGAGCGAGACCTGGTCTTCCTGCTGCTGAAACACATAGTCCTCGAAGACCCGGTGCGCATAATTGGCATGGGATTCCGCTTCCTCGGCGATCTTTTGTGAGAAAATACGAGCAAAGAAATCCTGCGTCGATATTGTGAACAGGAGGAGTGGGATGAGTGCGATGACCACAAAGGCAATGTAGACCCGGTTGGAGAAAGACCAGAGCAGGCCCTTCCCCTTTTTCCGGGAAGCGGCGGCATGAGCGACCAAGACCGGCAGAGCCAGACACGCGGAGTAGATTATAAACAGTTTCAGGAAGTCGACGGTGTATTTCAGAAAGGTCTTCCTGGGAAGGAACAGGGCACAGATCCTGTCTTTATAAGGAAATGTCAGTGCCTTGAAATGCCGGCCCTTGTCTGCGAAATCCGTCCAGACAGGCGCATCGGCGCTCAAGGTATCCTGGAGTGTGGATTCGGGGAGCCCGGATGAGAGATTATGGGGATTGAAGAGGAGTCTGCCCTGGAAGTCGAAGGCGGCGAATCCCAGGTCCAGCCGGTCGAGGGACGGGTAAGAGGCCGTCCTGAGCAGCTCGGAATAGGGATTGGACGAGTAGAGGAAGGGAAGCATCTGGAAATCGATGGACAGCATGATCATCGACCGGCCCACGCGTGCTCCCTCCTCGAACCAGTCCTTATAGGCGATCAGGAAATCCTGGTCTTTCCCCCAGTAGGACAGCCTCTCAGAGAGAATCCGCCACTCCCGCGTCTCCGGGAGGTAAAGATCGGGCCTGTACATCTCCGGGATGTTCAAGGAAAAGCGCGATACGATCCTCCCATCGGATGCCGCGAGTTCCAGGCTGGAGTACCAGTTCGACTTGGCCAGCAGGGTCCCCCTCCACAGCTCTCGCGCGAATTCGTGTGTCCTGAAGCTCTTGAGGGTCTCGACGATGCGTCCGGCTTCCTTATCGATGGCAGGCAGGGACTGTGAGATGTAAAAGCGGCCCCATTCTTCCAGCGAGAGGACGGTGTTTTTGAGGGAGATCTGCAAAATGGAACGGTTCTTCAGCCCCTCGGTGAGGTTGATGGTTAGATAGGTCAGGAGGACTGCTGTGAAGAACGCCAGGAATTGGAGCTGCCGGCGCCTCGAGGCTGCTGGGGTAAGGATTGCCAGGAAAAGGATCGATCCCAGGAGGCCGTGCAGGAAAAGGAGGGGAAGGGGAATGTCTTTCCAGAAGACCGCAGTGTACACAAGGTATGAGCCGGCCAGCACGAGCATCGGCAGCCGCTTGGAGCCATAGAGCGCTGCAGAAAGCCGGAATGCTGTATACATCAGGAGCATGAAGGCACTGAAAAAGAAGAACATGCTGAGCTGAGTCAGGATGTGAGCGGGATGTGGGGACATGTGCAGCAGGCTGAAGCTGGAGTGCAGGACCAGCCGCTGCAGGAATACATGGAAGATCCAGAGAAAAAAGAATGCTGTCAGATACAGCGCAGCAGCCGCCGCGATCCTTGCGGCTGTGTTCTGTAGGGGGAGGCCGTCGCTGTCGCCTTCCCGGATATAACGGAAGAGAAAACCGATCATTAACAATAGACACAGGGCGGACAGACAGAGATCGGCCGGAGATCTGGTCAGCCCGCCCAGGGATATGAAACCGGCTTCTGCGGGAGAGAATACGTCCAGAGTGCGGAATTTTTCCAGCTGACTGAGTGGGAAGAACAGAGCCCGCATGCCTCCCAGGATGATCAGGATCGTCAGGGGATCCCAGATCCGGCGATCCTCCCGGGAAGTCAGGCGCCAGATCTGATGGTAGAGCAGCAAGACCAAGGCCAAAAAGAGGAACAGGATGCTGAGAATGAGAAAAGTCTCCTTCTGACGAGTCTGGCGTGAGGACAGGGATGGGGATGCCAGCTCGACGCTGGCCATGAGCCGTCCCTGCTCGTTCCGGAGGGGGAAATAGATATTCTGGATCTGGCCCTGGAGATCGGGCTGGCCGATGAACTCATTATCGTTGCGCGAGAAAAACTCGTCGATGCCTGAGATGTCTTC
This sequence comes from Candidatus Aminicenantota bacterium, assembly GCA_030614685.1. Classification (GTDB taxonomy): domain Bacteria; phylum Acidobacteriota; class Aminicenantia; order Aminicenantales; family Aminicenantaceae; genus JAUXEH01. The sequence continues at coordinate 21,289 of JAUWTO010000013.1, read as the reverse complement.
CCTGAAGTCATGATATCCGATCGTGCATTGGGCGAGGAGAGATTCTTTCAAGAAGTGCTTTTCCTGGAGATAACGCGCCTTGAACTCTGGGAGGAAGGCCAGCAGCCGGTAGAAGACCACATAGTCGCCGGGTGGGATCTCCTGATAGGTGATGAGATAGACCGAGGACTTGTGTTGGATGAGCAGCGTCGTCTGCAGCGCGATGGCCGAAGCATCGACAAAGGAAGCCTCCATGAATATGGGGTTGATGTCGAGGATTTTCCCGTACCACAGCTGGATGTCTGCGGTATAGCCATCGTAGTAGGCGACGCCTTCGAGTTCCGGGTCTGAACATAGGCTCTTTAAGAACAGAAATCGATCCTGGGTGCTTTCTGGGAGCTTGGATTCTGACAGGGCTTCGTGTTTTGCCAGGAGCTGGCTGAGGACCTTATCGAATTCGCCGAGGATGGAGGCCTTCTGGTCGCGCAGCTGATTGATGATCTTCTGTTCATCACTGGAGGACAGCAGCGGCGGGGCGATCCGGGAAAGGAGCAGAAAGAAGAAAGCCAGGAGCAGGGCCGCCGACAGTATGATGCGAAGCCGGCCTCCGGTGTCGGTTCCGATTCTTATTCTCAAATCTTTTCTGCTCTGATATCTGTGATCTTCCAGTCCGGGGATGCCCCCGCCTCATCCGTAACAAGGCCGAGCTGGAAAAAGAGATCCAAGGCATAGAGGTTTTTGTTCTTGTCCTGGAACGACCATCGGGCTTTGAAGAAATAGCTTTTCTCCCCGTGAGGATCTTCCCGCAGTTCAGAGAAGAATTCCTGGGTGGTGTATGTGGTGAAGAGCTTTTTCAGCAGCAGGAAAGTCTGCTGGTCGGAGAGCTGGTCCGAAAAAGAGATGGGCTCCGGAAAAGAAAGGTTGATCCGTCCCTCTGTCGGCAGGAACTCCAGCAGGGCCCGTGGGTTGTTCTGCAGGAAGGCTCGCTCGATTGTTCGGGCAGTGGAGGAGGGATTGATAGTTAACAGCAGCAACAGGGGGATAAGCGCGTTTCCCACATCTGGATTCTAGCACAAAGTCAGAATCAGGTAAAACGCGCTTGGGGAGGGTGTCAGGATGCCTCGTCCATCTCCTCAGAGACGATGGATCTCAGCTCGTCTTTGATCTTTTCCATCTTCTGGAGCTTGCCTTGGATCTTTGTGAAGAGGTCTTCCCGACTCCGGATCCCTTCCTGGATCAAAAAGGCGGCGCTTTCGGACCGGCTCTTGAACAGCGCGGCGTCTACCAGCATGTTCATCTTCTGGTTGGATTCATCGTTGATGCGGATGGTCAGGACCGTGTTGCGTGAAGCCAGCGCCTTTTCAATCACCTTCTTGATGGACTCTGCGGTCTTAACCGCGAATTTTTCGACCTGGTTGCCCAGCTCGTCCAAAGCGTTGTGCCGTTCCTTTTCTTCGGTCTCTTCGGGTTCGGTGTTGTTTTCTGGGTTGTTTTTCATTGCTACGTAACTCCGTAATTTGTAATCTAATTACAAATTACAGAACTACGCACGATTTGTCAAGAAAACAGTGATGCGATCAGCCGATATGAGAGAGCGGGGGATTACCGGTTATTCGGTCTCCTTGTCCAATGCCGTCTCAGATGTCTCTTCCTCCATGGCGGCCGAAAATTCTTCTTCCGTCTCTTCCTCCAGGTTCTTGGCCCTGGCGGCATCCTTCAAGCTGCTGATGCCGGCGATGAAGGCGATCAGTCCTCCGAAGAGGAGGATAAGCGGGATGCACGCAAGGATCAGATTGAGGACCAGGGGACCCCAAAAAAACATGATCAGGAACACTCCGCCGGCCATGGCCACCAGTCCCAACAGAACTGCCATTACTTTTCCCATAACACTCCTTCCGAATATTAGATAACGAATTTCTGTGATGGCGCAATTATATCAAAAAATCCTGGTATGCAAAACCCTGGACCACAGAGATGTATTTCAGTAGAATATTTCGTATTCAGATGGGACGAGAATTGTTCTCAAGGAGGCGGCTATGAGGGACACATGGATTCGTACACTGGTCATGGGACTCGTCCTGTTCTTCGGATTGATCCTCAATGGATCGAGTGAAGAGCCAAGAGCGTCTTTTCAGATCGGCGACTTAAAAGTCCTGCCGGGTGAGACAGGCGCTGTCCAACTGGATGTGACCGTGGAGGAGGATACGGATTGTTTTATCCCTGTGACCGTCATCCACGGCTCCCGGCCCGGGAAGGTCCTCGCCCTGGTGGCCGGTGTCCATGGTTACGAGTATCCGCCGATCCTTGCCCTCTATCGCCTCAAGAGCATGATCGATCCGGAATCGCTCTCCGGGACCCTGATCCTGGTCCACATCGCCCATGTCCCGGCGTTCCAGAAGAGGATGATCTATTTCAATCCTTATGACTGGAAAAATCTCAACCGGGTCTTCCCCGGAGATCCCGAAGGGACCCAAGCCGAACGCATCGCCTATGTCCTGGTGGAGGAGGTGGTCAAGAAATGTGATTTCCTCATCGATCTCCACTGCGGCGACGGGAATGAGGCGCTCATCCCGTACTGTTACTGGATGGTGAGCGGTGATGAGCGTCTGGACGGACTCAGCCGCGAAATGGTCCTGGCCTTTGGGATCAAGCACATCATCATCGACGATACGCGGTCCCGGGACCTCACTTCCTCCAAATATCTCGGCAACACCGCTCTCCTGCTCGGGAAGCCGGCCATCACCACCGAATCCGGATTCCTCGGCCGATCGGACGAGGAGGATATCCAGAGAAACATTTTTGGCTCTCTGAGCGTTATGCGGCATTTCCGCATGATCGAGGGGGAAGCCCTGCCGGTGAAGGAACCGATCTGGATCGACAAGTACGAGGTGGTCTACAGCGACTGTAGCGGCCTGTTCCATCCTCTGACAGAGATGGGCTATTACGTCAAAGAAGGGGAGAAGGTCGGTTATGTCACGGACTACCTCGGGAATCGTATACGCGAGTTCCGGGCCCCCTTCAGCGGGATGATCCTTTATATCCTCGGCACACCCCCTGCCAATGATGGTGAGCCGCTGTTCGAGGTGGGCCGGGTGCAGAAGTGAAGCTTCGGGGTCTGATCTTTGATATGGACGGGACCATCGTGGATGCTCCCTATGACTGGCCTCGGATCAAAGGTGATCTCAATACCGGAGGCCAGACCATCCTTGCGCACCTGGAGAGCCTCTCCGAACCGGAACGATCCCGGAAATGGTCCGTGCTGGAGGGCTATGAAAAAACCGCCACGGAAAACGCAGTCCTGAAGCCCGGAGTCCCACAGTTGATGGAGCTTCTGGCCCGCCACGGCATCCGGATTGCCCTGGTGTCGAACAATTCCCGAAAAAACGTACACCTCCTGCTGAGCAGATTCCATCTCGAATTCGATATCGTCCTCTCCCGTGAAGATGGTCTCTGGAAGCCGTCGGCCGGGCCCTTCCTGCATGTCCTCCGTGAATGGGACATGCCCAGGGCGGAATGTGGGGTGGTGGGAGATGCGATTTTCGATGTGCAGGCCGCTCAGGCTGCCGGAATTCACAGGATCCTGGTCATTCACAGCAGCGCCGACCGGGACAGGGCCCGTTTCGATGGAACCGGTGCCGAGGTGTTCGATTCCATACCCGCGCTCCAGGATCGGATCTCTCGCCTGCTATGATCCGCAGCGGACAGCCTATCAGAGACAGAGCACTTGATTTGGCCGGGGAGATAGGCGAAAATGATAGGTTCAAATCCAAGAGGAGAATGAGATACATGTACCAAGAAAAGCTGCTTCTGATCCCGGGGCCCACGCCCGTCCATCCCCGTATCGTCCACAGCCTGTCCCAGCCCATAGTCTCTCATGTCAGCCCACCCATGGTGAAGGATCTGAAAGAGGCCCTCGTCAACCTGAAAGAGATCGTCTTCTGTGACCGGGGCGAGGCGTTTATTGTGGCGGGAGCGGGAACCCTGGCCATGGAGATGGCCCTGCTTAACACGGTCAAGCAAGATGAGAGGTTTCTCGTGCTTTCTCAGGGCTTCTTCGGGCAGCGAATGGCTGATATCGGTGAAAGCTTCGGTATCGCCCATGATGTACTGCAGAGCCCCTGGGGAGAAGTTGTACGGCCGGAGCAGCTGGAGGAACAGCTGGCTGCCCATGACTATGCGGCCGTAGTGTCCACCCACGTCGATACGGCGACGGGCGCCTGTGCCCCGGTCAAGGCCTATGCGGACATCCTGAAAGGGTCCGACAGCCTCTACGTGATCGACGGAGTCTGTGCCACCGGCGGCATCGAAGAGAGGATGACGGAGTGGGGAGTGGATGTCATCCTCACAGCCGCCCAGAAGTGTTTTGGTACGCCGCCCGGACTCGCGATCCTGGTCTTATCTGAGGCGGCGATGGCCAAACGGCAGGGCATGGGTTCCATTCCGGCTTATTACTCCGATCTCTTGCGCTGGCTGCCGATCATGAAGGACCCGGCCAAGTACTTCTCGACCCCCTGCGTCAACGAGATCAGGGCGTTTGCCGAAGCCTGCAGGATCGTGCTGGAAGAGGGGATGGAAGAGAGGTTCGTGCGCCATCACAGGATCGCTTTGGCCTTCCGAACGGCACTCGAGGCTCTGGGATTTCAGTCTTTTACACACACAGAAAACCTATCGGATACACTTTCGGTGATGGCATATCCCGGGGGAGTCGAGGATGCCGCCTTCCGGTCCACGCTCGCAGAGAAAGGCGTGATCGTGGCCGGAGGATTAGGTGAGGTCGCCGGCAAGGTGTTCCGTATGGGGCACATGGGGAACCTCTCCTTCGCGCAGGTGGAATTTGCGGTTGCGGCCCTGGAAGATACCTTGACCGAACTGGGCTATGCTTTTGAGCCTCGGGCCGGGCTGGCCGCAGCGAAAAAAGCTCTGTTTGAATAGAACGCCGTTATGGTTGATGTATATTTTATCGAAGCTGCAGCCTCCGATGAGGCCGGAAGCCTGAGCCACAAGGTCGAGGCCCTCTATGATATCCTGGCCATCGAAGCCCAAATCAAGCAAGATTCGTTTGTAGCTCTCAAGGTCCATTTTGGGGAGAAGGGCAACACGGGATACATCCGGCCGGAGTGGCTGTCTGGTCTGGCAGCCCGTCTGACCCAAAAAACCCGGCGTGCCTTTATTACGGATACCAACACCCTCTATGTCGGTAGCCGCTCGAATGCGTCCGAACACCTCAAGCTGGCGTGGGAACACGGATATTCCCAGGAAGCGCTGGGGATCCCTGTCTGGATCGCCGACGGCATGATCGGCCGAGATGACGACGAGATCAAGGTGGACCTTCCCCGGATCCGTTCCGCGAAGATCGCCTCCACTTTCCTGTCCACGGACGTGCTCCTCTGTTTCAGCCACTTCACGGGGCACGTCCTCTCTGGAGTCGGTGCTGCCCTCAAGAACCTGGGAATGGGGTGCGCCTCCCGGGCAGGCAAGCTGGAGCAGCACTCCGACGTCCACCCCTGGGTGAAGTCCAAAAAATGCACGCTCTGCAGTACGTGTTTCGAATATTGTCCGACCGGGGCTATCGTGGAGCAGGATTCGGCGGCGTTTATTCAGGATGAGACGTGCATCGGGTGCGGGGAGTGCCTCGTGGTGTGCCCCACGGGTGCCATAGGCCTCAGCTGGGATGACGACAAGGGCCGGGTGCAGGAAAAAATAGCGGAGTATGCATACTCCGTACACAACCTGTTCGAGGGGCGCGCAGGCTACTTTAATTTCCTGGTCAGGATGACGCGGGACTGCGACTGCATGAGCAAGGATGCCCCCTCCTTCATGGAGGATATCGGGATCCTGGCCTCACGTGATCCTGTGGCCCTGGATAAAGCCTCAGTGGATCTTGTGAACACACGGGCCGGGAAAGACATCATGCAGGAACTCCAGCCCATCGATTGGACCATCCAGCTTAGACACGCCCAAGAGATCGGCTTGGGATCCATGGAATATGGTTTGAAGGACCTTAGCCCTGACGGCCGGCATTAGATAGGCCAACCCCCACTTGCTTGACCTTAAAAGTCCCGACCTTTTACTTCCCGCATCACTGAAATTAATGCGATGGGCAGGGGTTGTCAAGGCCCATAGGACAAATGTCGCATTATGTCGCATTATGTCGCATTTTTGACCGGTTATAATTTCTTCCGAGCGCTTTTTCCTCTTGTTTGCATCATGTGATCCCCGGTTCATTGCCGGCATCAAATTAAGGAGGGCGTGGCGAAAGGCTGGGTGAGACAGTGGGGGTGACGTTGGTTAGGGTGGAGAGACGGCGGTGGCAGGGGAGGAGAGATAGCGTGGTTGGATGGCTGGTCGGGGCGGTGGGATTCGAACCCACGACCCCAGCGTCCCGAACGCTGTGCGCTACCAGGCTGCGCTACGCCCCGAAATCTGTCACATTATAGCCGCAAACCCCCATCGAGTAAAGCTTATCGCGCGGATTTGTGGCTGGCCGGCCCGGGAGGTTGGATATGAAGTTCGATATATCCTGGCAAACCTGAGCTTAGCGGCCAAATCCTGATGGACCGCCTTGGCCATAGCCGTGAATATTTTAAAAAAATGGAGAGACGAGCAGTGAGATATCTTGGGCTGCCCTGCGTCTCTCTGGAGTGAGGGGAGAGGGGATGAAAGCACCTCCTCAAAGAGCGATTTTGAGGCCGGATGTTCCGCTCTTTTTTGTGTCGATTTCGCTTTACAAAAAGCCCGGAAATTTGGTATAATTACCTCTGTAAAATATGCTTTGCGAATTATGTGATAATTCACCCTCCATAACCCACAATTTTCCCTAAAAAAGATGACCAAGACAACCAAAAAATATACCGCAGAAAGTATCAAGGTCCTCAAGGGCCTGGAAGCCGTTCGCAAGCGTCCCGCCATGTATATCGGGAGCACCAGCGCGGATGGACTCCACCACCTTGTCTATGAAGTCGTCGACAACAGCATCGACGAGGCCCTGGCCGGGTTTTGTAACCACATCGATGTGACCATCCATGTCGACAACAGCGTCACGGTAGTGGATGACGGCCGCGGCATCCCGGTCGGCATGCACAAGTCTGCCAAAAAATCTGCTGCCGAGGTGGTCATGACCACTCTGCACGCCGGCGGCAAGTTCGACAGCAAGTCCTATCAGGTTTCGGGCGGGCTCCATGGCGTAGGCGTATCCGTCGTGAACGCACTCGCCGTGAATCTCTCCCTGGAGATCAAGCGCGAGGGTGGAGTCTACACACAGTCCTATGAGAGGGGCAAACCCAAGGCCAAGCTGAAGAAGATCGGCACGACCAAGAAGACCGGGACAAAGACCACATTCAGTCCCGATCCGGAAATCTTCACCGAGCTTGAATTCAGCTTCGAGATCCTGAGCAAGCGCCTGCGCGAGCTGTCTTTCCTGAACAAGGGCCTCAAGATCTCCATCCTGGACGAACGCACGGACAAACGTCATGATTTCCATTACAAGGGCGGGATCAAAGAGTTCGTTCAGTATCTTAACCAGAACAAGACTCCGCTCAATCCCAAGCCCATCTACTTCGAGAAGATCAAGGACGATGTCGTAGTGGAAATGGCCCTCCAGTACAACACCTCGTATTCCGAGACCATCTTCTCTTTTGTCAACAACATAAACACCACCGAAGGAGGCACCCACCTGGTAGGATTCAAGGCGGCGCTGACACGCTCCATCAACAATTATGCCAATGCCAACAACCTGATCAAAGACCTCAAGGCCAACCTCGGCGGAGATGACACACGCGAGGGCCTGTGCATCGTCTTGAGCCTCAAACTCCAAAATCCCCAGTTCGAAGGACAGACCAAGACCAAGCTCGGCAACAGTGAGGTCAAGGGCATCGTGGATTCCATCGTCAATGAGCAGCTGTCGACTTACTTCGAAGAGAATCCTGCGGTCTCCAAGAAGATGGTCCTCAAGATCCTGGATGCGGCCCGGGCCAGGGAAGCAGCCCGGAAGGCCCGTGAGCTTGCGCGGCGCAAGGGCGTGCTGGAGTCCACATCTCTCCCGGGAAAACTGGCCGACTGCCAGGAACGAGACCCGGCCGGCAGCGAGATCTTCCTGGTCGAGGGAGATTCGGCCGGAGGTTCTGCCAAACAGGCCCGTGACCGCCGCTTCCAGGCCATTCTCCCCCTGAAGGGGAAGATCCTCAACGTGGAGAAGGCCCGGTTCGACAAGATCCTCCAAAGCGAGGAGATCGGATTCATGATCTCGGCGCTGGGGACCGGAGTGGAGCAGAACGATTTCAACCTGGACAAGCTGCGCTATCACAAGGTCATCATCATGACGGACGCGGACGTGGACGGATCTCACATCCGCACCCTGCTCTTGACCTTTTTCTACCGGCAGATGCCCCGACTCATAGAGGGGGGATACCTGTATGTGGCCCAGCCGCCTCTTTTCAAGATCAGCAAAGGCAGGTCCTTTCAGTACATCGACAATGAACGCGAGTATGACAAATACATGAACAAGAAGATCTCTGACGAATTCCAGCTCAAGGCCAGCGGGAATAAGGAACCTCTGAAGGGGGATCAGTTCCGCCGCGTTCTGCAGAAGATCATATCCAGAAAAAGCAGCCTCGCCGCCCTCGAGAGGAGGAACTATCCCTTCTTTCTCATCGACACGCTCCTCCGCCATGAGGTCGATAGTGCGGACTTCCTGAGGGATAAAACAAAGGTCCTAACGGTCCATAAATACCTGAAGGAAAGAGAGATCGACTGCACCATGTCCAGGGATGAAGAGTACGGCCTCTATGAGCTTTCCATCACCTTCGGGATTAACGGCATGCAGGTCAGCTGCAAGGTCGACAGGGCCCTGATCACCTCGCCCCGTTATCAGAGCCTTTACAAGATCCACAGGGACCTGGCGGAATATCGGCCTCCCTTCCAGCTCATCACCAATGGCGACACCGTCAAGATCGAGAACGAAGCCAAGCTCCTGGATTATCTCAACCAGAACGGAAAAAAAGGAGTGGTGATCCAGCGGTATAAAGGCCTGGGCGAGATGACTCCGAAGCAGCTGTGGGAAACCACCATGGATCCCGAGAAACGCTCGATGCTGCAAGTGTCCATACAGGACGCTGTGGAGGCGGACAAGATCTTCACCATCCTGATGGGGGATGAGGTGGAGCCGCGCCGGAAATTCATCGAAAAGAACGCGCTGGAAGCCCAGAACCTGGATGTCTGATTTAGGAGACCACATGAGCAGCAAGCTGTCGGTCATCAGCATAGAAGAAGAGATGCGGAAGTCCTACCTGGACTACGCCATGAGCGTCATCATCGGCCGCGCCATCCCGGACATCAAGGACGGACTCAAGCCGGTACACCGGCGGACGCTTTTCGCGATGCACGATGCCGGGAATTACTGGAACAAGCCCTATAAGAAATCCGCGCGCATCGTGGGAGACGTCATCGGTAAATACCACCCCCACGGCGACACGGCGGTCTATGACACCATCGTGCGCATGGTGCAGGATTTCAGCCTGCGGAACCCGCTGATCGACGGCCAGGGCAACTTCGGGTCGGTGGACGGTGACCCCCCGGCGGCCATGCGGTACACCGAAATCCGTATGAAAAAAATCGCGCACGAACTGCTCGCGGACCTGGAAAAGGACACGGTCAACTTCGTCCCCAACTACGATGAAAGCCTCCGCATGCCGGAAGTACTGCCCGCCAAGTTCCCCAACCTGCTGGTCAATGGAGGATCGGGGATCGCCGTGGGCATGGCCACCAACATCCCGCCTCACAACCTGGGTGAGGTCATCGACGGCATTATCTATCTCGTCCAGCATCCCAAGGCCTCCCTGGAAAAAATGATACAGTTCGTCCCGGGGCCGGACTTTCCCACGGGCGGATTTATCCATGGCCTTGAGGGGATCCAGAGCGCATACAAAACAGGGAGAGGGATCATCACCCTGCGGGCCCGCGCGCTCATCGAACGCGCCGCCAAGGGGGAACGTGACAAGGTCATCATCACAGAGCTTCCCTACATGGTCAACAAAGCCCGCCTGCTCGAGAACATCGCCAAACTCGTGAACGGCAAAAAAATCGAGGGCGTGGCCGACATCCGGGACGAATCCGACCGGGAAGGGATGCGAGCCGTGATCGAGGTGAAGAGGGGGGAGCATCCCGAGGTCGTCCTCAACAATCTGTACAAACATACCCAGCTGCAGACCTCGTTCGGCATCATCATGCTGGCCATCGTGGACAAGCAGCCCAAGGTGTTGAACCTGCTGGATATAATGCGGTACTTCATCTCCCACCGCCAGGATGTGATCAAACGCCGCACTCGCTTTGAACTGAAAAAGGCCGAGCACCGGGCCCACATCCTGGAGGGATTGACCATAGCACTGGATAACCTGGACGCTATTATAGCGCTCATACGCAGGTCCAAGTCGGTGGAAGAGGCACGCAATGGCTTGATCAAAAATTTCCGCTTGACCAAGATCCAGGCACAGGCCATTCTGGAGATGCAGCTGCAGAAGCTGACCCGCCTTGAAAGGGAGAAGATCCAGAAGGAATACCAGGACCTCCTGAAACTGATCCGGAAGCTCAAGCGCATCCTGGGCAGCGAAAAGTTGATCCTGGAGATCATCGTGGATGAGCTCAAGCAGATCAAGCAGGAATACAACGATCCGCGGCGCACCGAGATCATCGCGGAAAAAATTTCCGAGCTCACCATGGAGGACCTGGTCAAAGAAGAGGATGTGGCCATCACCTGCACGGATTCCGGCTATATCAAGCGTACCTCTCTCAGCAGCTACCGGTTCCAGATCCGGGGCGGCAAGGGGAAGCGCGGCATCAGCATGAAGGCCGAAGACGTTGTGCAGGATCTGTTCATCTGTTCCTCGCACAGCTACATGCTGATTTTCACCAACAAGGGAAAGCTCTATTGGCTCAAGGCCCTGTACGTGCCGGATGTGGGCGTGGCCAACAGGGGAAAATCCATCAAGAACCTGGTGGATCTCGACCCGGACGAACGGGTCAACTCGGTCGTGGCGGTCCGGGATTTTCCAGAGAATCTCTATATCGTCATGCTCGCCACCGACGGCAAGATCAAAAAGACCCGGCTCAGTGATTTTCGCCACATCCGCAAGGGCGGGATCCTCGCCATCACTCTGAACCGCAAGGCTGAACTGATGATGGCCAAGCTAACCGATGGTAAAAAAGATATCATCATCGGCACCGAGCAGGGAAAGGCCATCAAGTTCAGCGAGAAGGAGATTCGTCCCATGGGCCGGACGGCAGCCGGCGTGAGAGGGGTCTCGCTGGCCAAAAAAGACCGCATCGTGGGAATGGTCGTGGCCGATGACGATGAGAGCTTCGTGTTCACTGCCAGCCAGCAGGGATATGGGAAGAAGACCGCTGCCAAGGAGTATCCCCGGCACCACCGCGGCGGACAGGGCGTGATCAACCTGAAGGTCACTAAGAAGATCGGTAAGGCCATCGGCATGCTCGGTATCCAGGATCACGAGATGCTGTTGATCACCGAGCGGGGGAAGGTGATCCGCATCAAAACCGAACCTCTCCGCTCCATCGGACGGGCGACCCAGGGAGTGCGGATGATGAACCTGGGTGAGGGCGATTCTATTTGTTCTATTGCCAAAGTCCGCGAATCGTAACGATTCATAAATACTGTCGACATACAAAATCAATAACCAATACTTAATTGTCGACAGTCTTTACCCTTCGGGCGGGCCAAACCAAGAGATGGTAGGTTGGGTCGGCATTTCTACCCTTCAAGCGGTCCGATATGTGTCATGGCGAGCTCCGTGTAGGAGCATGGCCCTCTCATGATTTGCTCCAGAAGTGCCTGAATAGGGACTCCCTAAGATGGTTCGCTTCGCTTGCGAAGACATCGCTTTGCCCCCAATGACAGCCTCGCTGTGTCGTTCCGCTCCTGGCGATGACAGCCTCCCGTGCCACTTCGCTCCTCGCAATGAAAGATCTGGCAATCGGTGGATTGTCTGCAAGGGGTTGACAGCCTTGATGCGACTCCAATAGAATTGAGCCACCTCGGAAGAAGGAGTACATAATGGTCGAAACCATCGGACAGCTTTTTTTAAACACTGTAAAATCCTATCCCAAAGACGTGCTGATGCTCTACAAGAAAGAGGGCGAGTACGCTCACATCTCCACTGCTGAGTTTGAAGCCTGGGTAAGGGATCTGTCACTGGGACTCCATTCCCTTGGGCTGAAGAAGGGGGACAAGCTCATAATCTTCTTGGAAAACAGCCCCTTCTGGGTGATGACCGACCTCGCCACCCTCTGCCTGGGCGGGATCACTGTCCCGATCTATACCTCTCTGATGCCGGAGCAGGTCAAATACATCATCGACAACAGCGATGCCCGGATCGTCGTATGCAGCGGATCCGATCTGTGGGCGAAGCTGGCCGCTGTGCGGCACCAGCTGGACAAGGTGGAACACTTCATCTCCCTGGGGGGAGACGCCCCTGACGGGACATTAACCCTCATGGAGGTCCAGGAACGGGGGAGGGAGTTCGGCCGGGAGAATCCCGAACTCTTTGAACAGTCAGTCGCCGCTCTCCAGCCCGACGATATCGCCTCCATCATCTACACCTCCGGCACGACCGGCCTCCCTAAGGGTGTGATGCTGATGCACGGCAATTTCATAAGCAACATCAAGGCCATCGACGAGATCCTGGAGTTCTCGCCTGCAGACACGACCCTCTCATTTCTACCTCTCTCACATGTTCTGGAGCGCATGGTAAGCTTCACCTATCTTTATAATGGCTGCACGATAGGCTACGCGGAAAGCGTGGAGACATTGGGCGCGAACCTGCTGGAGATCCGCCCCACGATCATGGTGAACGTGCCCCGGATCCTCGAGAAGATCTATGCCAAGGTGATCGATAACGTGCTGACCAGCTCTCCGCTCAAGCGCAAGATCTTTTACTGGGCCCTCAATGTCGGCAAGGAGGTCTCCAAGCTCAAGCTGCAGAATCAGCCGCTCCCCGGGGGCCTCAAGTTCAAACACAACATCGCCCATAAGCTTGTGTTCTCCAAGATCATAGCAAAAACCGGAGGGCGCGTCCGCTTCTTCGTGTCGGGAGGCGGGCCCCTGTCAAAGGATATCGCGGAGTTCTTTCATGCCGTCGGAATCCTGATCCTCGAGGGCTATGGACTCACGGAAACCTCTCCGGTCATCACGGTCAACACTTTCGACCACCTGAAGTTCGGGGCGGTCGGCCCTCCTATTCCGGGTGTCGAGGTCAAGATCGCCGAAGACGGCGAGATCCTGACCAAGGGGCCCCATGTGATGAAGGGCTACTACAAGATGGAGGACCTCACCCGGGAAGCCATCTGTGACGGCTGGTTCTATACCGGAGACATCGGGCATATTGATGAGAACGGCTACCTGGTTATCACCGACCGGAAAAAGGACATCATCGTCACGGCTGGGGGGAAGAATGTGGCACCGCAGCCGATCGAGAACATCCTGAAGCTCGATCCTTTTGTCGAGGGGGCGGTACTGGTTGGAGACCGCAGGAAATTCATCAGTGCCCTCATCGTGCCCAGCTTCGAAAAACTGGAGGAGTATGCCAAGTCCCACTCCATTGCCTATGACAGCAGGCAGGACCTGGTCACCAAGGAATCGATCATCCAGTTCTATGAGGAGTTGATCGACCGCATCACGCCCAATCTGGCTTCCTATGAAAAGATCAAGAAGGTCATCCTCATGGAAAGGGATTTCGAGATCGAGAAGGGCGAGATGACCCCTTCGCTCAAGGTCAAGCGGAATATCGTCGAGGAAAAATATAAGTCGGCGATCAATTCCCTGTATCAGGAGTAAGACGGGGCGGCCTATTTCTTGGGTTTCCAGTAGAGGATGCGGCCGCAGTTTTCACAGAGAATGATCTCCTGCCGGGCGATCAGCTCGTTCAAGACCTGAGGCCGGATCCGGATTTGGCACAGGGAACAGAAGTCATCGGTCACGGGCGAAAGCGCTGTCCCGCTGGTCTTACGGAAGATGTTCTTGTACAGGGCCATCTGATCTGACGGGATGGCGGGGATGAGCGCCTCTCGTTCTTTGGTCAGCTGATTCTTCAGCCCCTCCCGTTCCTTTTCTTTTTTCAGGACCAGGTCCTTTTCCTTGAGGAACGTGTCTTTGATTTCAGCGGCCTTTTTCTCCGCTGTCATGATTTCGGCCTCGAGGTCGTCTGCGGACAGCATCTCGCTGATGATCTCTTCTTCCATGGTTTCGATCTCGAGGTCCACGTTTCCTATTTCTTTGAGGAACGAAGTGTATTCTTTGTTGGTCTGGACGTCATTGAGCTGTTTTCTGTATTTGGCGATCACGACTTTCTTGTCTTGGACATAGGATTCCAGATCGCGCCGTTTTTTCTGGTTCTGCAACAGTACGGCTTTGGCACGGGCCACGATCTGGGCGCTGTCGGTGATCTTTTTTTCTATACCCTGGAGCTGAGAGGGGATACTGTCGAGGAAATGAGAAATGTCCTTTATCTTTTCATCGATATTTTGCAGGTTGATCAGCTGTTCAAAATTGATTTCCACATTTTTTCCTCTGCCGGAAAGTGGGCCTACCAGGATTCGAACCTGGGACCAACCGGTTATGAGCCGGTGGCTCTTCCGCTGAGCTATAGGCCCCTGTCCAATCTTATAGCAAATCTGGGATTTAGAGTCAATGACAGAGACCGGAAGCCCGGGCAGATCAGAACTGGTCCTGGGTGAAGGATTTGAGTTTTCGGCTGCGGCTGGGATGCTTGAGTTTGCGCAGAGCCTTGGCTTCGATCTGCCGGATTCGTTCACGCGTGACCTTGAACTGCTGCCCCACTTCTTCCAGCGTGTGTTCGTTTCCGTCTCCCAGGCCGAACCGCATCTTGAGGACCTTGGCTTCCCTCTCCGTCAGGGTTTTTAGCGCCTCTTCGATCTGTTCCTTCAGGTTGATGTGGATCACGGTATCGGGCGGAGAAGGGATGAACTTGTCCTCGATAAAATCCCCCAGATGGCTGTCCTCTTCTTCGCCGATGGGGGTTTCCAGCGAGATCGGCTCCTGGGCGATCTTGATGATCTTGCGGACTTTGCCCACGGGAAGGTCCATCTTCTCGGAGATCTCTTCGCATGTGGGCTCGCGCCCGATCTCCTGGACCAGGCTGCGCGAGACCCGGATGAGCTTGTTAATGGTCTCTATCATGTGGACCGGGATGCGGATGGTGCGGGCCTGGTCGGCGATGGCGCGGGTGATGGCCTGCCGGATCCACCAGGTCGCATAGGTCGAGAACTTGTAGCCCCTGCGGTACTCGAACTTGTCCACGGCCTTCATCAATCCCATGTTGCCCTCCTGGATGAGGTCCAGGAACTGCAGGCCCCGATTGCTGTATTTTTTGGCAATGGAAACCACCAGTCGCAGGTTGGCCGCGACCAGCTCTTTCTTGGCCTGGTTGCTGATTTTTCTCCCGGTAGTTATAGCCCGCAGGGTCTTGCGCAGGGCGGCTGAATCCAGCGCGATCTCCTTTTCATACGTGCGCAGGAGCTTGTTGATCTCTTTGATCTTCTGCTCCAGCTCCGCTTTTCTCTTCACTCCCCGGGTCTGGTCCGCCATCACCTGCAGTTCGTCGCGGCTTTCCTCCAGCTCGTTGATGACCTTGAGCTTCTCCCGCAGGGTTTCGATGACCTGTTCACGGTAGAAGGGTCTGAAGTTCAGATCGCGGATCATGCGGCTCATCTCGACGATGATGCGGCCGCGGGCGATGGTGTTCCTCTTAAGGCGCCTTATTTTGTCCAACTCCTTGCTGAGGGCTTCGATCGTATGGATCTGGTCCATGATCTGTTTTTTCTTTTTTTCGAGCTGTCCTTCGGCGATGTCATCATCGGAAAAGTCGAACATCGCCTGCAGGATCTCGGGCTCATCCTCCATCCGGCCTTCGAGGCTCAGTGCTTCGTTCAGGACCATCTTGGTCTTGGAGAGCGCTTTGATGATATTCCTCTCCCCGCGCTCGATCTCACGCGCGATGGCGATCTCGCCCTCACGGGTGAGCAGAGAGATGTTGCCCATCTCCCTGAGATAGAGCTTCACGGGATCGGTGGTCCTCTCCAAGCCTTCCAGGGAAACGATGTCGCTCTTTCTCCTCTTGGGGCGTATATTCCTCTGTCGATCGAGTATCTTGATGCCGTAATCGTCCATGGAGTTCAGGAATTCGCTGAAATCGTCCCCCGCGTTCTTGTCTTCTTTAAAAGTCTTGTCGATCTCTGAAAAAAGCAGGAAACCCTGCCTACGGCCCTTTGTGATGAGTTGAGTGATCTCGCTCTTTCTGATCTGCTTGTCTCCAGGCAATGCTTACTCCTCGTTTATGTATCTAAAAAGTTTTTTGCGATAATTGGACCATTTTTCGTGTAAGATCCATATATTCTTTCTGAAGCTGGGAAATCTTGTCCATCGCTCCAGATTGCTCATGCAGGGATATCTGTTTTTGAATTTGTACTCTCTGGTCTTGCCAATTCTTCTTTCTGAGCGTGTCGATCAGATCACCAGCCTCTGCCAACGTAGGTTTCTGTTCGTAGTTTTCTTGTAAGATCTGAGTGAAAGCCTTAAACAAAGTCTCCTCGATCCCGCTCTTAAACTCGTAAAGGTTTGGAATCTTCTTCTTTTTGAGAGACTCCTTGATAAGCTTGAGTATGGGCTCGCTCCTTAACTCCCGGTAGTCATTTTCCTTCAGCTCCTCAAACACATATGCTGCCACTTCACTATCTTCAAAAATGATCTGAAGCAGCCTTTTTTCCGCCGTCAGGAATTCGGATTTTGGGGCAGGGGCCTGGGTGGTCCGGCCCTTTTTATCGCTCACAACCTTGCGGAATTCCTGTTCGTCGATATCGAGTAATTCGCTGGTGTGCTTGAGGTACTCACTGCGGATGATCGCATCTGGGACCTTGTTGATCTCCTTCAGGACATCGCGCGCGACCTTGGCCTTGGCTTCCGGAGTCGTGGGCCGCTGACCGGCAGAGAGATAGTCGATGACGTATTTGAGGCCGGAAGAACTGTTTTTGACAAGTTTAAGGAACGCCTCCGGCCCTTTTTGTGTCATGTAGCTATCGGGATCTTCACCCTTGGGAAGCAGGGTCACGCTGATCTCGGCACTCTGTTCGAAACACAGGGAGACCACCCGGAACGACGCTTTCCGGCCCGCCCGGTCCGCATCGTAGCAGGCGAAGATCCTGGTCGTATAGCGCCGGCGGATCAGGTCGATCTGCTGGGGAGTCAGGCTCGTGCCGAGCGAGGCCGCCACATTGGTCACGCCGTTCTGGAAGAGAGAGAGGAAATCGGTATAGCCTTCGACCAGGATCAGTGCGTCCTGCTCACGGATGGAGTCGCGCGAATAGTTAAGGCCGTAGAGCAGCTTACCCTTGGAGTAGATAGGCGTGTCGGGGGAGTTGAGGTATTTTGGGTCTTCGTCGAACAGGGAGCGGCCCCCAAAAGCCACCACCTTGCCAGTCCGGTCGTTGAAGATGGGAAAGATGATACGGCCACGGAACCGGTCGTAGTGTCCCTCCTTGTTCTGGCGGCGCAGGATCAGCCCGGCCTGCTCAAGGATCGAGGGGGCTACTTTTTTGTGTTTGAACGCACTGAGCAGTCCATCCCAGGAATTGAGCGCATAGCCCAGCTTGAGGGTCTTGATGATCTGAGGCTGGATGTTCCTCTTGTGGAGATACTCCAGCGCCCTTTTCCCCTCTTCCGTATTATTCAGGTTCTTCCTGAAGAACGCCAGGGCGTCTTCTGTGACCTTATAGATGCTCTCTTTGAGGCCCTGGTACTCCGGAGAGAACGCCTTGCTCTCCGGCATGGCGATGTTGTATTTCTCGGCCAGGAGGCGGACCGCTTCGGGAAAGCTCAGGTTTTCTTTCTCCATGACCAGGGTAAAGATGTCCCCACCGGCCCCGCATCCGAAGCAGTGGTAGAGCTGTTTGTCGTCATCCAGGTAAAAAGAGGGAGTCTTTTCCGAGTGGAAGGGGCAGAGTCCGACATGCCTGCGCCCTCGTTGCTGGAGCTTCGTGTACTGGGATGCGAGCTCGGCAATGTTGGCGGACTGTCTTATTTGATCGATGACTTCCATATTTAGGCAGACGTCTACGCTTGAATTTAACTTAATGAATATAGGTTTGGCGCCGGGAATTGTCAAGCTTTCCCGTCGAGGATCGAAATATCTGATGTTTCAGTTTGCTCTGTTTGGGCAAAGGAAGATTTCCAAGTTTCTTGCGCGTCGATCAGAGATGATTGATGAGGCTGGCGAAGTAGGCGGCCCCGAAGCCGTTGTCGATGTTGACTACTGTCACACCTCCCGGGCAGGAATTGAGCATTGCCAGGAGTGCAGTGATGCCGTTCAGGCTGGCCCCGTAGCCCACGCTCGTCGGCACCGCGATCAGGGGGATGTCCGTCATCCCGGCCACGACACTGGGCAGGGCACCCTCCATCCCGGCGGCCACGATGATGACGCGGGCGTCCTTGAGGCGGTGGTATTCTCCGAATAGGCGGTGGATCCCGGCCACTCCCACGTCATAGATCTTTTCGATGGTGTTGCCCAGGATGTCACACGTGACGGCGGCCTCCTCTGCCACAGGGATATCCGAAGTGCCGGCTGTCATGATAGCGATTTTGCCTTTGCCCTGGGGAAGGTCCTTCACTTTGCAGAAAATGGCCCGGCCCGGTTCGTTGTACTCGATCTCGGGCAGCTCCTTCTTGACAAAGGCATACGTCTCGGGTTGGACACGGGTGACCAGCAGGTTGCTGCCTTTCTGGATGATGGTCCTGGAGATGTCGAGGATCTGCTCCAGCGTCTTTCCCAGGCCGAACACGGTCTCGGGAAACCCACGGCGCAGTTCGCGGTGGTGGTCGATCTTGGCGAAGTCCAGGTCTTCGTAGGGATAGTCCTTGAGCTGCAGGAGCGCGTCTTCTGGCGTCAACTCTCCCTTATGGACCTTCTTGAGGATGCCTTCCAGGGCTGATTTCATGTGCCCCATTCTAGCACATACAATGAAAAAAAGGGACAGGGGAAAAAAGGAAAAAAAGGGGAGAGGAGAAAAAAAATGGGGGAGAAAAAATCAGGGAGTGGTCCATGGACCACTCCCCCTTTTTTTCTCTTCCCTCCCCCTTTTTTTCTCCCATTTTTTCTTTGCAAAATTGCACCTGTCCTCCTTTTTATTTATACTGGATCGGGATGAGGAACAAACAGACCATTGCCCGGGAGGTAACGCTCAGCGGGACAGGCATCCATTCCGGGTCTCCCATCCAGATGCGCCTCAGGCCCTCGAGCTCCGGCCAGATCGCATTTATCAGGAGCGACCTGGATGGCCTCGAATTCCGGATCGACCCGGAGGCGATGGCAGCCCGGAACAGCACCAACCTTGTCCGGGGCGAACATAGGATCCTGACCATCGAACACCTCATGGCGTCTCTCTATGCGTATGCCGTCGACAGCGTCCTCATTGAGTTGAACGGAGAGGAAGTCCCCATCCTGGACGGCAGTGCGCTTCCCTTTGCGGAGGCCTTGGCAGATGCCGGCGTGCGAGAGTTGGATCTGCCGCAGGAGACGATCCACGTGCGCGAGGCATTTTCCCTTGAGGCGGGGGAGGCCTCGATCCAGGTAGCGCCCTCCGACTCGCTGGTTATCTCCTACCGGATCGATTTTGATCACCCGGCTGTCGGGGTCCAGGAGTTCCGGCTTGAACTCGACCTGGAAAGTTTTGTGGTTCAGGTCGCTCCGGCCCGCACCTTCGGCTTTCTGAAAGACGTTCCCCGGCTGTGGGCCGAGCGGCTGGCCCTGGGAGGCTCGCTGGAAAACGCGCTGGTCCTGGACGATCACAAACTGATCAACGGGCCCCTGCGCTTCCCGGATGAATTCGTGCGGCATAAGGTCCTGGACCTTATCGGCGACCTCTCTACCCTGGGGCGTCCCGTGTGCGGGCATTTTTCCGCTGACCGGGCGGGACATGCCCTGCATCTTCGCAGTGTCCGCCATCTGCTGCAGCACCCACATCTGTGGGAGGCTGGCTGACTCTCGGGGTCACTCAGATTAAGCTTGTTAAAAAACCTCAGATTCGCTAAAATTGCTGGAAGCAGAATACAAAACGTGAATCGGGAGATAAAGTGACTGCGCAACAAAAAGAAAAGGCAAAAAAAACCGAATATGAACAGGCTTTGACCGCATATAATCTGGCCATGAAATCTTTTCACAAGGGGGAGTTCGAAAAGGCGAAAGAGGGGCTCAGTACCATCGCAAGCAGCTTTCCTGAAGAGCGAGAGTTGATCGATCGGGTGAATATGTACCTTCAGATCTGTGAAAACCGCCTGAATCCACCCAAGATCCCGCTGAAGACCAGGGAGGACTTTTTCCAGAACGGAATCTATCTCATGAACCAGGGGCAGTATGCCGAAGCCCTCGAGTCGCTGGAAAAGGCCCTCTCCAAAGAGCCCAAAAACGCCAGGTTCCTTTTCACCATGGCCGATGTGAGCTGTCTTAAGGGAGATCTCGACCAATGCCTGGATTTTCTGAAGCAAGCGGTAGGGCTGGACCCCTACCTTGCCGTTCTGGCTAAGAACGAGGTGGATTTTGAATCCATCAGGGAAGATTCACGCTTTCTCGAGATCACAGCAATGGAATGAAACAAGGTTTCCATGCACTCATACTAGCTGCAGGGAAGGGAACCAGATTCAAGTCGGATATAATCAAGGTCTTGCACCCTTTGATGGGCAGGACCATGATCGATGTTGTCCTGGATTCCATCTCCCATCTGCGGCCGGACAGGATCCATCTGGTTGTCGGCTATCAGAAGGACAGGGTCCGGGAAGCACTGCTGTCTCGAAACATCGATTTTGTGGAGCAGAAGACCCAGCTGGGGACCGCGCATGCCGTGATGGCGGCCCGCTCCCGGCTTCGCCAGGACCCGGATGCGGATCTCCTGATCATGAACGGCGATCTTCCCCTGATCCGCACGGAAACGCTCCGCCCCCTGCTCCGCCAGCACCGAAGGCAAGACAATGCCCTGACCTTCATGACCTCGGTCATGGAGAACCCCTTCGGCTTCGGCCGGATTATCTATCTGGAAAACGGCCACATCCGCATCGTGGAAGAGAAGGACGCTATGCCCGCTCAGCGGAAGCTCAAGGAGGCGAATGTCGGGATCTACATGTTCAAGATCCGGGACCTCCTGTGGGCCCTCCCCAAGATCACGAACCAGAACAAAAAGGGGGAGTACTACCTCACCGATACGATAGAGATCCTCTCCGCCTCCGGCCGCAGGGTGGCGC
>JAUWTO010000031.1 GCA_030614685.1 Candidatus Aminicenantota bacterium | reverse complement strand
GCCCTGAGCGGGATCTTTGTCCGCGATATGCAGGTCCTCCAGGCGCTGCCTGAGAAGACCTTGATGGCCAGCTCTCCGTCGGGGCCGATCTCCAGGGCATACCCGGCCATTTCCGTGCTGTGGCTCACCACCGGGCACCAGCTCCAGGGATAGGCGGCCAAAGCTACCCAGGCCTCGAGTGTGAAGGAGGAGGAAAGTATTGGGGCCTCGGACCCTTTTCTGGTCACAACGGTCGTATAGCCATCGAATTTCAGAGCCTGGCCCGAAACTCCCTTAACGCTCCAGAAATATCCTCAGATCGGATCGAGTGTGCCGCCAATCGTATCCTTGACGGTCATCCCCGTCTCCCCCTCAAAGGACCAGAGAGCCAGAGGCCGGCCCTCCTGGCATACTCCATCGGAAATCGAAAAGAACATCAGCAGGGCTGCGGCCCCCAGGGCCGGCAGCAGGCGTGCACCAGGATCTGTCCTGAAAATTTTAGTTTTCATTCTCGCTCCTTCCCTAGACAGGATTCCCCTTTATACACAGACAGATATCCCAGGCCGTTCGGCTGGGGACTCTGTGGATCACTTTCGGCAGCTCTCCTTCAGCAGTTCGTAAACCCCGTCCAGGTCCACCACCCGGGGATGGCTCTTGTAATCTGGGAGCACCAGGGAGGCCTGGGCCAGGTCCCGGAGTTCCTCCTCGGGCACTTTCAGGTCGGCGAAGCACAGGCTCATGCCGATTTTTTTGATGAAATCCTCGATCAGCGAGCAGGATGCAGCGGCCGCCTCAGCCTCGGGGAGGTCTCCCAGAGCGGGATCGAACAAGCGTCCGACCCGGGCAAATCTGTCCGGGACCGTCTGATAGGTGTACCGGAGTATGGCCGGATAGACCACGGCCAGGGCCTCTCCATGCATCACGTGGGGATAACTCCCTCCGATCGCCATCCCGATCCCGTGGGGGAGCGTCACTCCGGCATTGGCGATGCTCAGGCCTGCCAGGGTGTCGGCCCAGGCCATGTGTGTGCGAGCCTCCAGGTCGGATCCCTCGTCCACCGCCCTGGGCAGGTAGGCAGCCACCAGCCGGATGGCCTCCAGTGAAATCAGATCCGTATAGGGAGAGCTGTTGGGGGTGATGAAACTCTCGAAGGCATGGGCGAATACATCGAAGCCAGTGGAGGCGGTGACGTGTTCAGGGACGGAACGCATGAGCTCGGGATCCACCAGGGCGGTTTTCGGGAATAACCGGGGGTGGTAGAGAGCCGATTTGGTCTTCTCCTCGGGATTGGTGACGACCGCGACCTGGGTCACCTGAGAACCGGTGCCCGAGGTCGTGGAGACGGCCACCACGGGAAGCGTCTTTTCAGTGGGCTGGTTATTGCGGAAGAACAGGTAATCCCAACAGGTCCCCTGGTGTGTGGCCTCTACAGCGATGGCCTTGGCCGTGTCCATGCTCGAACCGCCCCCCAAACCTAGCACCACATCGGCCCGGTGTTTCTCTGCCGCACGGGCCCCGGCCGAGACCTCCTCTGTGGTGGGATTGGGGATCACACCGTCAAAATGCGCCACCGACACGCCGCTGTCCTCGAGTGACTGGTTCACAGTTTGATACAGCCCCTCAAATTCCGGGAAGACCGGAACGGAAACCAGGAGGCACCGCCGGCCCCACCGGGCGACGACTTCGCCGACCTCCCGGATCCGGCCCTGCCCGAATCGGATTTCCGTGGGTTGATAATAGTTGAATTTATTCACTGCCACCTTCTCTGTATATAATTTTCCGGTAATATTCTATCTCAATATGGAATAGAGGACCACCATAAGCACCAGAAGCAACGCAGCGATCACCCGGGGATCCATGAACCCCGTGACCTTTCCCTGGGTTATGACCTGCAGGGGATTTTTCCAGGTCAGGCCCTCAACCTGCGCGGGATCCGGAGGGGGAGTGAGCAGGCTGACAACAAAATAGAAGATCGAGCAGATGCAGAACATCCACCAGGCCTGCATCATGAAAGGGATGCCCCAGCCGTCGGTGATGACCTTCTCCGGCCCGATCACGGGGAGGTCGACAAGGAAGGAGATGACGCCCAGGAAAAATCCGGCGATCAAGGTCGTGAGCGCCGCCTGTTTGGTACCTCTGCGCCAGAACACACCCCAGAGGAAGACCGTGGTGATGGGAGGAGCCAGGTGAGCTGCGACGGTGTTGACCGCTTCAAAAATGCTGCCATACCGACCCCCCTGCGTGGACCAGATCATAGCGAGGAGCATGATCGCTACCGCACTGATCCGGCCGATCTTCACCTGCCCCGCATCAGATAGCCCGGGCCGGAAGCGCTTGACGATATCGACCGCTACCAGGGTAGCGGAGCTGTTGAGCGCAGCAGCAATGGTGCTCATCAGGGCAGCCAGCAGGCCGGCCGCGATCAGCCCCTTGAGCCCTGTGGGAATGAGCTGGTTGATAAGGACGGGCAGAGTCTGGTTGCTGTCGGCCCCGATCAGGTCTTTGAACAAAACATAGACCAGCACTCCGGGGAATACCATGAGGAAGACCGGCAGGATCTTAAGGAGCCCGGCGAACAGAGGACCCAACTGTGCATCCCTCTGGCTGCGGGCCCCCAGGACGCGCTGGACAATGGTCTGATCCGAGCACCAATACCAGATTCCCAGGATCGGATATCCCAACAACACGGCATACCACGCCAGACCGGCTGCATTGTCGGTCCGGATCATGCTGAGCTGCTCGGGCTTGACCGCCGCCTTAAGCTCGGCGAGCGAATGGATGCCGCTGTCCGGAAGTGCCAGGATCGCGAAGACCGTGACTGCCACTGCACCAAAAATCAGGATCACGGTCTGGATGGTTTCCGTCACCACCACCGCTTTGAGTCCTCCCAGGACCGTGTAGATGGCGGTGATCACAGAGATGATCACGATGGAAGTCACCACGTCGATCCCGAAGAACTGTTTGAAGACCGCGGCCCCGGCATAGAGGCTCATGCCGATGTGGATAAACAGTGCTCCAATGATGGCCATGAAAGCCAGGAACATGCGAGAAGCCGGGCCATAGCGCCGCTCCAAAAACTCAGGGAGTGTGGATATGCGGCTCCTGAAATAGAACGGAGCAAACACCAGGCCCAGAAGGATCAGGGTGAAAGTGGCCATCCACTCGAAATTCCCCCACACCAGGCCCTCGTTATAACCGGAGGCGGCCAAACCCACCAGGTGAATTGTAGAAATGTTGGAGGCAAAGAGGGCCGCCCCCACCATCCCCCAGTTCAGAGAGCGTCCGGCCAGGAAATACCCCTGGCTTGTGAGTTTCATGCGGCGGACGGAATAAACCCCTACAAACAGGATCCCCAGCAGGTAGGCTATGATGATGATGAGGTCCAGGACCGGTATTGCCAGATCAGATCCAAACACCCGAGTCTCCTCTCCAGATCGTAAAGTCAGGATTGAAACTATAGCACGAATGAACGGCCGTTTCGAGATGAAAGTATCCTTTGCCTTACCGGTTGTCGAACGCAACAAACTCTGTTATTTTATATCTGAATCCAGAATGTGCCGGATTTGAAGGAGGAAAACAACATGACTCAGACATCCAAAGTTTTGGGTATGTTCATTGTAGGCGCCCTGCTCCTGACGGCTACCGCATCGGCCATCAGCCAAGACCAGAAGGAGACCTTCATAGGGCTCATGATCTCGGCAGGGGGATTCGATTCGGGATCGACAGAACGTTTGACCATGGATGTCCAGAATTGGACGACCGAGGCAGAGGTGCAGAAGCTCATCCGGATCCTGGCCGAAGGAGGAATGGAAGCGCTGATCGAGGAGATGCGGGGCATGAACGCCGGCTACATCCGAGGACGAGGCACGCTGAGGTGGCCGCTGGATGTCGCCATTTC
The DNA here is from genome assembly GCA_030614685.1 of Candidatus Aminicenantota bacterium. Lineage (GTDB taxonomy): Bacteria > Acidobacteriota > Aminicenantia > Aminicenantales > Aminicenantaceae > JAUXEH01. Next base: position 15,669 of record JAUWTO010000031.1, on the reverse strand, counting down.
GGTGCAGACGGAACAGGGCCGGCTGATCACCCTGGTCACTGAGCGGCCCATGTCCTTTGTGGAGGCGGCCTATGACCCGATCATGTCTAGGGAGAATGCGTTCGGCTACATTGAATTTCTCCTGGGCGAAGACGGCAAGGGTCAGGGGGTCGTCATCGAGGCGGCTCGCATCCGCTTCCGCAACAACACGGTGGAGGTCGAGTCGCTCTGGAACTCCCCCCATATCCTGAACAGCGTCAGAAAGACCAAGTGATCCGGCCGTAGATGAGGAAGCACGCCAGACGTTCTCGTGTGATCACACCTGGTTTGGCGGCGAGGGCCGCAGCGATTCCTTTTCTTTGTCTCATCCGGCCCGTCTGCCGGGGCCTATCTCTCTGCTATCTCCTATGCCTCAGCCTATTCCTCACCCTTGGTCTGGGCTTGATCGGATGTAGGGCCGAGTCCACAAACCCACCCAACGTGATCCTGGTTTTGACCGATGACCAGGGTTACGGGGACATCGGCGCCCATGGCAGCCCCTACGTCAAGACCCCCGCGCTGGACCGGCTGCATGCGGAGAGCGTGCGGTTGACCGATTTCCATGTGGATCCCTGCTGCTCCCCCACACGCGCGGCCCTGCTCACGGGACTCTACTCCGCCCGCACGGGCGTCTGGCACACGATCGGGGGGCGGTCCCTGCTCCGCCAGGGCAAGCTCACCGTCGCCGACGTGTTCCGGTCCGGGGGGTACAGGACGGCCATCTTCGGCAAGTGGCACTTGGGCGACAACTACCCCTTCCGGCCCCAAGACCGGGGATTCGAAGAAGTGCTCGTCCACGGCAGTGGTGTCATCGGCAACCGCTGGGACTTTTGGGGCAACGACTACATCGACGACACCTATTTTCGGAATGGCACTCCCGAGCGGTTCGAGGGATACTGCAACACCGTCTGGTTCGACGAAGCGATCGCATTCATCAGAGAGAACCGGGAGGGGCCCTTTTTCTGCTTTCTATCGACCAATGTCCCGCACGCGCCGCTGGTCGTGGATGACGCCTACATCGAGCCCTACCGCTCGCAGGTCTCGGAGCGGCTGGCCAGCTACTACGGGATGATCACCAGGTTCGACGACGACCTGGCCCGGCTTCTCGCCGAAGTCGAGCGTATGGGTCTGGTAGACAACACCATCCTCATCTTCATGACCGACAACGGCCCTTGCCCCTGGTACGGAGGCATCGTTATCGACGAGCAGGGTTTTGTGGAGGAGGGCTACAGCGCCGGGATGCGCGGGGGCAAGATCTGGGGGTATGAGAATGCCCACCGCGTGCCCTTGTTCATGCGCTGGCCGGCCGGCGGGATCGGGGGCGGGAAGGATGTGAGCCGGCTCACCGCCCACATCGACCTGCTGCCCACGCTGATCGAGCTCTGCGGGCTGGAAACACCGGAGGATGCGGACATGGACGGCAGGAGCTTCCTTCCCCTACTCCTCGATCCCGAGGCGCCCTGGCCGGAGCGGACCCTTTTCGTGCACAACCAGCGGGTGGATTTCCCGGAGAAATACAAGGACTTCCAGGTCCTGACCCAACGCTGGCGGTTGGTCAAGCGCGACAGGGAAGAGCTCTATGATATCCGGATCGATCCGGGGCAGAGAAACGACGTCTCTGCAGAGCATCCGGATGTTGTCAAGGCGCTGCATCAGGAATACGAGGAGTGGTGGGCGGACATCTCACGGGATTTCGGCCTCTACGACCAGACGATAATCGGCTCGGATCTTGAAAGCCCGACACCGCTCTACTCCCATGACGCCCACAGGAAAAACCGAGACAATATCTGGGTGATTACAGTAGAAAAGGACGGGGCCTACCGATTCCGGACCTCCCACTGGCCGCAGGAGGCGAACAAGCCGTTGAGGGAAAGCCGGGATGGCTCGGAGATTATCTCTGTTGACAGGGCCTTTCTCAAGATCGGAAACGTGGACAGGCAAGTGAATGTCTCACCGGAGCTACAGTTTGCGGAATTCACGGTCCACCTCAAGGCTGGCACGACCTGCCTGCAGGCCTGGTTCAGTGGTGGAGATTCCGAGGAGAGGATGGCAGCCGAGTTTGTCTATGTCGACCGAATCGGGTCTGCTGATCCCGAGGCTCTCAGCAGCTACCGGGCGACTGATCCGGATCGACTGCTGCGAAATCCCTGAATATTTATCACGAGGTAACATAAATGAAAAAGAAGGCATGGATCCTATGTGAGTTCGTCCTGGTTTTCGTTTTATCTGCAGGTTTCCTCACCGGCCAGGCTATCGATGTGAGCCAGTGGCCTCTCCAGGAGGAACGGAGCCGTGACTTCGATGCCCTGCACTACCGCATCCGGCTGGACTTGGACATTGCAGGCAAGGCGTTCCGGGGGGAAACCACCGTGACCGTGGCGCCGCTTCGGGACGGATTCGAGCGCTGCGAACTGGACGCGGAAAGCTTTGTCGTCTCCCGGGTCTGGAACAGTTGGGGAAGCCCTCTTAAGTTCGAGCAGGCCGGAGGCAAGCTCATGGTCTTCCTGGAAAAGGGCTACCTTTATGGGGAAATCCTCTCATTTACGGTCGCCTACGAGGGCCGAGATCCTGAGGACGGGCTGCGCTTTTATGCGGAGACCGAAGACAATCCCATGCTGGTCGCCTCGGATTCCTGGCCCTACGGCGTTCGCCACTGGTTTCCCTGCAATGACTATCCCAATGACAAGGCCACGAACGAGGTCATCGCCACGGTCCCCTCTCCCTTCAAAGCCGTGTCCAACGGCCGGTTGGAGAACGTCTCCGAAGACACGGAAGCCGGGACCTCGACCTGGCACTGGGTGCAGGACCTGCCCCATTCGACATACCTCATCGTGCTGGCGGCCGCCCCCTATGTCGTGGTCCGCGATTCCTACGGGAAGATCCCGATCAACTACTGGGTCTATCCCCAGTATGCAGACCAGGCCCGGATCGTCTTCGGCGAGACTCCCGATATGATGGAGTACTTCAGCCGCGTCTTTGGCTACGAATATCCCTGGGCCAAGTATGATCAGGTCCTGGTGCCTTTCGGAGGCGGGGCCGAGAGCACGACAGCCACGGTCATGGGCCACCGGATCATGTATGATGAGCGGGGCGAGCAGGATTTTTCCAGCATGGGGATCGTGTCACACGAGCTGGCCCACCAGTGGTGGGGCGACCTGATCACCTTACGATCTTGGGCCCACACCTGGATGAACGAGAGTTTCGGGACGTACTCAGACTATCTCTACCAGAGGCATGCCCGTGGAGAGGACGAGGGCGCGCTCACCCTGCATGGGAAGAAGGAGAGTTATCTGCGCGAGGCCCGCACTCAGTACATTCGACCCATCGTGTACGACCGCTACCGGCGGCCCCAGGATATGTTCGACGCCCACACCTATCCCAAGGGTGCCGTGGTGCTGCACATGCTGCGTTTTGTTCTGGGTGACGACGCCTTCTTTCGGACACTCAAGCACTTCCTGCAGGAATATGCCTTTCAGCCCGTGGACACACATGATTTTATCAAATCCATCAAGACCGTCACGGGCCAGAGTTTGGACTGGTTCTTCGAACAGTGGCTGTACCGGCCCGGACATCCCGTCTTCGACATCCGATATGATTGGGATGCCGAAGCCAGGGAGCTCAGGCTGACGGTCACTCAGACACAAGACACGGCCAGGGGAATCCCCATCTTCAGGACTCCGGTCTTCATCGGGATCACGACCGAGGAAGGTAAGGCCAGCACCAAGGTCTGGATCGAGGCGCAGGAGGAGACCTTCACCTTTCCCTGTTCCACGCGGCCTGTGCTCGTGCGCTTCGACGAGGGCAACTACCTGCTCAAGGAGTGGACATTTGCCAAGAGCCGAGAGGAGTTGATCTCCCAGCTGGAGAATGACGATGTTATGGGCCGGATGTGGGCTGCGAACGAACTCGAGAGATTCGCAGACGATCAGGACGTCGTCGCTCATCTCGAGCAGAGCGGACATCAGGATCCCTTCTGGGCCGTGAGGAGAGATGCAACCCGGATCCTGGGGAAAAGAAAGGACGACGGCCTTTTAGCCTTTCTCCAGTATCAATGCCGGGACGAAAAATCCGCGGTCCGGATCGCGGCGATAGGACAGCTCGCCGAGTTCGGGAAGCCCGAGATGGTCGATTTCCTGAAACAGCTGTTCAATGAAGAAGACAGCTACCGCGCCCAGGCCGCGGCCCTCACGGCCATCGGCAAATGCGGAGGAGAGGATGCCATCCCCTTCCTGGAGGAAGCAGTCATGGTCTCCTCGCCCAGGCATGTGATCCGGACGGCTGCCCAGCGCGCCTTAAAAGACCTAAAATAGGACGAAACAGGCGGCCCCTCCGATGAGATGTGCGGGGAACAAGGGGGGATTTTACTTGCGCAGGATCTTGACGCCGGTTTGATGGTCTTTCTGCCACATGACCTTGGCGATGGGCTTATCGGGCCTGGTTCCCTGCTGCGTCTCATTGAACTGCAGCTCTATGGTCGCGCCCGGGGGAACCTCATTATCCAGGAACAGGCCGTAACCGGTCTGGCTAACATTCTGGGTATATCCCTGCCCTTCCACGGGGACGAGCAGCTTATAGGAGAACTTGGCCACGTGGTCTGAGCGGCCGGCCTGGCGCTTCTCGGCGGGTTTTTTGGAGGCCCGGACAATGGACGGCTCAGGGGCTTCCCGTACAGCGGGAAGCTCAAAGGCTCTGCGGCTCGGTTTGTAGATCTTAAGACGGATCATTGACCTGATTGTAACAGAAACCAGGGCCCGGCTTCAATTTTTTTCAGGAGCGGGTCATCCGGTTGGTGCTGAAACAGCTGAACTCCCGGCCGGGGAAAGCCACATGGAAACTCCGCTCTGGCAGGCGAGCGGGCATTGTCTAACAGCACATATCATGATAAGTTGCCACAGGTGGCGGTAGCCGGCGCCCTGTTGATCCGGGAGCATTTGAAGGAAAAAGCATAAGAGAGAGCATGAGAAAGAACACCGTCTAACTGGGTGCGGCGGTCCTGATCGCCTCGGCGATCGTGATGACGCAGTGCAGGAAGGCCGAACTCCCCTATCAACCCACCTGGGAATCCCTGAGAGCACACACCACGCCGCAGTGGTTCAAGGACGCCAAATTCGGTATTTACACCCACTTTGGCGTGTATGCAGTCCCGGCCTATCGGAACGAATGGTATCCCAGGAACATGTATGATCCGGAAAAGCCCGAGTTTGCCTATCATACGGAAAAATTCGGAGATCCGGCCACGTTCGGATACAAGGATTTCATTCCCATGTTTACAGCGGAGAAGTTCGATGCCGGGGAATGGGCGGAGCTCTTCAAACAGGCAGGGGCGCAGTTTGCCGGTTCTGTGGCCGACCACCACGATGGCTTTGCCATGTGGGACAGCACCCTCACCCAGTGGGATGCCGCCGACATGGGACCGCAGCGAGATATCCTGGGAGAGCTCGAGAAGGCCATCCGAGAACGCGGCATGAGATTCGTCACCTCCTTCCACCATGCCTTCAACTGGAAGTACTATGAGCTCTCCTACACCCCAAATAAAAAGTATGACACTGAAAGCCCTGAATTCGCCGCTGTGGACGGCCTCTATCCCACGCCGCACGAGAAGGGAGCGCCCGAATCCGAGGCGTTTCTGCAGGACTGGGAGGCCAAGATCCGCGAAGTGGTCGACAAGTATCGGCCGGACTACCTCTGGTTCGATTTCGGATGGAAGGAACCCACATTCGAGGAATACAAGAAGTCGGTCCTCGCCTATTACTACAACCAGGGACATAAATGGGGAAAGGGTGTGGTGGTGACTCACAAAGACGACCACCTCCCCCCGGGCGTGGCCGTGCTCGACCTGGAGAGGGGCAAGCTGAACGAGCTGAGCCAGGAGGTGTGGATCACGGACACGTCGGTGGACCGCAGGTCGTGGGGCTACATCCTGGATCCGGATTACAAGTCGATCAACACCCTGGTGGACAACCTGGTGGACCGGGTCAGCAAGAACGGCAACCTGCTGCTCAACGTCGGGCCCCAGCCGGACGGCGTCATCCCGGAGGAACAGAAGGAGCTGCTGCTGGGGATCGGAGCCTGGCTCAAGGTCAACGGAGAGGCTATCTACGGAACCCGGCCCTGGGTGGTCTTTGGAGAGGGCCCGACCGAGGAGGAGGGCGGAGCCTTCAGCGAGAGCAAGCAGATTCCCGATTTCGGAGCAGACGACATCCGCTTCACGACCAAGGGCGATGTTCTGTATGTGATCACACTGGATTGGCCGGAAAAAGATGTGAAGGTGGCATCGCTCAAGAGCCTGGAGCCCTCGGACATCGTCTCTGTAAAACTACTGGGGTCCCCGGAATCAGTGGAGTGGAGGCTGGGAGAGACCGGCTTTTTCCTCACGCCCCCCTTGAGACTCCCCTCCCTTGAGCACGCCTTCGTCTTCAAGCTCACGCTCAGGAACCCGGCACGATTGCCTTAAAAGAGCGGCCGGCCGGGAGGAAATCTCCTCCATGTGATGATACACCGTGTAGTAGAGATCCCAGGAGACCGGCCTCTTATGGTTGGAGATCTCCATGGGATTGATCAGGTCTGCAGCGCACAGGGGGGTCAGCTTGCCGTTACGGATGGTGGCGTCCGGGCAGTGATAGCAGAGCTGCACACTGTTCTTATGGGGCAAAAAACGGGGCCCGTCCTGGAGCAGGATATATTGAAACCGCAGGTCCTTGAGGGCGCGGGAGTTCCGAATCATCCGAAACCAGGCCCCGGTCTTCCCAGGATGGAGGATCAGCTCTACCAGGCTGCCCAGGAGAAACCAGAGAGGCAGCCAGGCCGGGCTCGAGGTGATCCCGAATACATGGCGGCCGGTGAAGAGGCGGTAGACCTTGCGGAAGATCCGGCTGTATTCCGGTGACCCATAGAATGTTTGCCCGGTGCGGACGTTGATGTAATAGAAAAACATGAGCCAGCTGATGGTGTCGTCGTCCAGGCTGGAGGGGATATACGAGGCGGGTTCGATGCCCAACTCGCGGCTTATGCTGTCGTACTCATCCCACAGCGCAGGAACCGGCTTCGGATTGGCTGCAGGGATAAAATTGAGGGGCGTGTCCATCTCCAGGATGGAGAGGATCCCATCAAAGTAATGGTATCGAGAATAGCGCCGCATAAGCTCCGGTATCTCCCCCCGGTTGTCCATGTAGACGGTGGTCGAGAGCGCGAAGGCGAGCTTTCTTTTTTCGAATTTGTCGAATATGTGGGTGCGGACGCGATCGATATCATCGTGGATGTGCGTCTGGCCAGCGTCCACGTGCAGGACGATCCGGTCCAATCCTGATGCGATCATGTCATCCAGGAGGAGGTCACCCTTGTTGTCCAAGAAGACCACGCCGTTGGTCAGGACCACGCAGGTCAGGTTCTTGCTCTTAACGTAGCGGATGACTTCGATCAGGTCAGGGTGCAGGGTGGGCTCGCCTCCCAGCAAAGTGATGGTCTCGAGGTTCCGCTTTTCCAAGGCCAGGTCGATCTCACCTTTGATCTGTACCAGCGGTTTCACATATTTCTTGTAAAGATTGTAGCACCCACGGCAGCGGATGTTGCAGCTCTGATTCGTTTCAATCGTCAGATGGGGTGTCTCCTGCACAGAGAGTTTCTGGGGCCTGAGATCGACCTTGTGTCTTATGTCCGAAGCTTTCATGGCACTATTAAGATACAGCACCGGCCAGATGCAGTTGTCAGAACCATGCCAAGACTGTGTCAAATATTTGTTAATAATTTGGGGACGGACCTTGGAATGTCATTGTAATTATTGAAGTTACGGTCTTAAAACATCTAAAATATGGCCTAAAAGCCTGATTTTTGGCCCCGAAAATCGCCAGGTAAGCCCAGAGACTGCTCAGGCCAACACTATCAGGGGCTAACAGATGTATTTTTGCCATGAAAAAGGGAGGTTTAAGCCCCAATTTCCTGGCATTTTAACATGTAACTCCATTGGAATCAGCAAGATTCCAAGGTCCGTCCCCAAAAAGAAAAACAATTGATATGCGCGCGGGTGTGGCATACAATGAGTTTCCACATTGACATCAGATAAAAACAGGAGGAGAGATATGTCGATCCCAAGAATCCAGGCCGTGCTGCTCATGGCATTAACCGCGGCAATATTGATCTTTCCCACAACATCCCAAGCAGCCCCTCAAGCAAATGAAGACCTGTTCAAGGATTTCATCTACCGCAACCTGGGGCCCTTCCGGGCCGGCTCCTGGATCGGCGACATCGCGGTTCCGGAAAATCCTGGAGCCGAACACAAATACACCATCTATGTGGCGGCCCGCAACGGCGGCGTATGGAAGACTGTCAATAACGGCACCACCTTCTTTTCCATCTTTGATGACTACGGAGTCAACGCCATCGGTGCTATCGAGGTCGCACCCTCAAATCCCAACATTCTCTGGGTGGGTACCGGCGAGGATTCCTATGCCCGCTCCAGCTACGCCGGGAACGGCATCTGGAGATCCACAGACGCGGGCAAGACCTTTCAGCACATGGGACTCTCAGATTCCCATCACATCGGCAAGATCGTCATCCACCCACAGAACCCCGACATCGTGTATGCAGCTGTCATGGGGCATCTTTACTCTGATAACGAAGAGCGCGGCGTCTTCAAGACCACGGACGGCGGCCGAACCTGGAACAAGGTCCTCTACATCAACCAAAAAGTGGGCGTGGTCGACCTCGTCATGAACTTCTCCGATCCCGACATCCTGTTCGCAGCCGCCTACGACAAAATCCGCTTCCCCTGGCATTACGAAGCGGGGGGTCCGGGCAGCCGCATCCACCGCACCATAGACGGCGGCGAGACCTGGGAGATCCTCTCCACAGGCCTGCCCGGCGGCAACCTGGGGCGTATCGGAGTGGACATCCACCGGGCTGATCCCGACATTCTCTACGCCGTCATCCAGAACCTCAATCCCAAACCGGGGCTCAAGAAAAAATCCGAGGCCAAGTTCGATGCGTTCACCGACCGCTCCTACGAAGACCTGATCGGCGGCGAAGTCTACCGCTCCGACGACGGCGGCGACACCTGGCGCAAGGTAAGCGACCCCAAGGTGGATGTCAGCGGCAAAGCCGCCTATTCCTTCAACGAGATCAACGTGGATCCCAAGGATCCTGACAAGGTCTTCATCATAGGCGTCAGCCAGCAGTACTCCCTGGACGGCGGCAAGACCTGGCCGCAGCGGCGCCAGAAAGAACGCTTCCTCAGCAACTTCGGCGACACACGCACCTTCTGGATCGATCCCAAGGACCCCGAACACATGATGCTGGGGAGCGACGGCGGATTCTACATCTCCTATGACGGCGGCCGCACCATGTTTCACTTCTATCACATCCCCCTGGGCGAGCTCTATGATGTCGAAGTGGACCATGCCGAGCCCTACAACATCTATGCCGGCCTCCAGGACCATGAATCCTGGAAGGGCCCGAGCAACAGCTGGTCGGGCAGCGTGGGACCCGAGAACTGGGTCATTTCCGGTATGTGGGACGGAATGTACACCTCGATCAATCCGGAAAACAACCGCTGGCTCTACTTCACGACCCAGTTCGGCAAACACCACCGCGAAGACCAGCTCAAGGGCGAGCGCTACGAGATCACCCCTCAGGCTCCCGAAGGAGAGCCCTTCTACCGCTACACCTGGCAGACCCCCATCGTGCTTTCCCCCCACAACGGTGACATCGTCTACACAGGCGGGCAGATGCTGCTCCGGTCGCTCGACCGCGGCGACACATGGGAGGAGATAAGCCCTGACCTCACCACCAATGATCCGGTCAAGATCGCGGGCCAGGGACACATCATGTTCTGCACCATCACCACCATAAGCGAGTCCCCGGTCAAGCCCGGAGTGATCTGGGTAGGCACGGACGACGGCCACGTACACCTGACCCGGAACCACGGCGCCGACTGGGAAGAGATGACCGACAAGCTCGTGGCGATCGGCGCGCCCAGGGACACCTGGCTCGGCCGCGTGGCCGCATCAAACCACGACACCGGCACAGCCTATGTGGTCAAATCCGGCTACCGCGAAGACGTCTTCAAGCCCTTTGTCTACCGCACGCAGGATTTCGGTAGGTCCTGGGACGACATTGGCCAGGGGCTGCCGGACACACCTACATCCGTCATATGGGAGGACCGCGTGAATCCCAACCTCCTCTTTGTGGGAACCGACCTCGGCGTGTACTTCACCATCGACGGCGGCAAGGCCTGGATCCCGCTCAAGAACAACATGCCCCCGATCCCGGTCCGCGACCTTCTGGTTCACCCCCGTGAAAAAGACCTGGTGGCAGGTACCTACGGCCGGGGCGTCTGGATCACCAACGTGGGGCCGCTCCAGGAGCTAACCCCTGAGGTGCTGGACAAAGACTTCCACCTCTTCGACATCGTATCAAAGCCAGTGGACTACGCATCACAGCGGGCCCGCTGGGGCAACTACCATATGACCGGCGATAACCACCTCCGCGCACCCAACGAGCGCCCGGGGCTGCCGATCTTTTACTACATCAAAGAGAAGCGCCATGACCCCGTCACACTCCACATCGTGGACTGTGACGGAAACATTGTGGGCAAACTCAAGCCCAAGACCGAACCGGGCATCCACAAGCTGGTCTGGAACGGCCGCCGTGTCGGGCCAGGGACCTATCGTGTCGTGCTGAGTGACGGGACCACAGAGCAGGCTAAAAAGGGGATTCTCAGACCCCAACTCCTCTGGCCACTCGGAAATCCAGACCAGATTCGCAAGGACTAAAGAAAAACCGACCAGCAATGGGAAAGAAACGCAGCTCTCCTGAAGACGAATCCGTGAGTATAGAACCCACATGCGGGCTCAACCCCTATGAAAATTCTGTGATATACCGTAAAAATAAAAAAACCGGGGAATGGGAGATCGTCAATCCTGCGGGCGCAATAGCCTATAACTATCTTTATCGAGAAGACAAGGATTGAGCAGGGCGATCTCCCGAAATGGAATCGCTCTCTAATCTATCTTGGCATCCAGGATTTTCTGGAGCAGGGTGCCGAACTGGTCGGGCGGCACATATAATGCACAGGATCAGGCACACCACAGAAGCGAAAACAAATCGTGGATAAAGTTTGGGACGTCTCATGGCGCCTCCTTTGCCGATCGGTATTTCCCCGGATGGCTGTAGAATTAGCAGATAATAGGGCTCAAGGGATTAAACGAATCCCAAGGCTAAAGGTTTTAGCGCTGCCCATGCTCAGGGGCCAACTCTCTTAGAGCTTGAGAAAATCCCTTTTTTTGAGATAATAGGTTTTGGTTTTAAAGAGAGGAGACTCACATGAAGAAAAAAACCCTGATTCTGGCCCTCGCCGCTGCAGTCCTCTGTGGACTGACCGGCACACACGCCATCGCCGCATCCACAGACCCGGACATCTCAACCCTGCTCAGTGAGGTCTCCAAAGAGAACGTTGAAAAAATCCTCAAAAAAATGGAATCCTTCCATACGCGCCACACGATGTCTTCTGACCAGGAAAATATCGGCATCAAGGCATCTGCAGAGTGGCTCCTGGCCGAATTCAAAGGCCTCGGCACGCGCTTGCAGGTCGAAATGGACACCTACGAGCTTCCTCCTCAGGGGAGGCGTATGCGACAGCCCATGACCATGCGCAATGTGGTCGCTACCCTGCCCGGCCGCCACACCGGAGAGCAGGAGCGGATCTTCATGCTCCATGCCCACTACGACTCCTATGCCCGGCCCGTGGATAAAGACTGGCCGCGTGACAACTTCGACAACCTCGCCCCCGGGGTCAACGACGACAGCTCTGGAGTAGCCGCCCTGCTCGAACTAGCTCGTGTGTTCAGTGACCACGAGTTCGACGCCACAGTCATCTTCGTGGCCTTTGCCGGCGAAGAGGTGGGACTCGTGGGCAGCACGCTCATGGCTGCCCGCCTCAAAGAAGAAGGCAAGAATATCAGCGGCAACATCGGCCTCGATATGATCGGCAACATCGAAGGCGGCAACGGGGTTTTCGACAACCGCCGGATGCGCGTGTTCTCAGCCGGCCCCATGGACTCCCCTTCCCGCAGCTTGGCGCGCTATGCCAAACGCGTGGGCGAGCACTACCTGCCGTCCGCCGAGATCGATCTCATCTACCGTGCCGACCGCTTCGGCCGCGGCGGCGACCACACGCCGTTCGTCCTCGAAGGCTGGGCCGGCATCCGCATGATGGAGGCCAATGAAAACTACTCCCGCCAACACACGGTCAACGACACCTTTGCCAACATGGACCTCGACTACTGCACACGCAACATCCGCATCGTGGGATCGGTCCTGGCCTCCCTGGCGGCTGCACCACCTGCCCCTTCTGTTACAAGCGACAGAGGACGTACCCTGCTGGGGCGAGGGGGCGGCTATGATGCGGCCCTCAGATGGAATCCCGTGGTTTGCGACGACCTGGCCGGCTATATCGTACATTGGCGCCGGACCACGTCTCCCCACTGGGAGAAGACGATCCAGGTGGGCAATGTCACGGAGCACACCATTCCCAACGTCACCATCGACGAATATGTTTTCGGAGTGAGCGCGGTTGACACGACCGGCAATCAGAGCGTGATCTCGGCCTATGTCATGCCCCCGCGCACAAAACGGGTCTACGAAGTCAAAAAGTGATCCCAAATGGCTGCGATCCATACCCTCTCTCTGGGATATGTGAACAGCTTCCTGCTCCAGGGCGATCAGTCAAATATCCTGATCGACACCGGGCTGCCCGGGAAGGAGAAGAAGCTCTGGCACCAGCTCGAGGGGCTGGCGATCGCCCCTGAAAGCATCAAGCTTATCATCATCACCCATGCACATCAGGACCACACGGGCGGCCTGAGCACCGTCAAGCAGCGGACCGGAGCCCAGGTGCTCTGCCATGAAAACGAGGCAGAGTTCCTGAGGAGCGGAATCAACTCTCGCGTGGTGACGCACACCTGGCTCCTAAAAAAGCTCATGGCCATGGTCAAGGAAACCAAGGTCAATCCGGTGGAGCCCGACATCCTGATCCAGAACGAGTTTCCCCTGACATCGTACGGAATCGATGGGAAAGTGATCCACACGCCGGGACACACTGCCGGGGCCCTCTCTGTGATCATCGAAGGGAAGTCTGCATTCGTCGGGGACATCGTCATGAAGCTTCCCCTGGTATCCAAGGGATCCTACCACCCTGTGGTCGGCCAGGATCTGGAGCAGGTATATGAAAGCTGGCAGAAAATCATCGACACAGGCATAGAGACGATCTACATGGCCCACGGCAAAGCCATCCCGGCGGCTCACCTTGAGAAAGAGCTTGCGGACTATCTTAATCGTCAGAACTTCAATACCGGAGGGCAGGCATGAGACTCATCAGATGTGTTGGGATGATACTGATTTTATTCTTCCTGGCTTCACCCCTCTCCTCAGGGGCCCAGGAAAAGATCTATTGGGGAGACGAGGTCCCGGAAAAATGGAACGGCCTCTGGCCGGAGAAATTCCAGACCATTCCGGAAAAGACGGATTTCAAGAAGACAACCTCGAGTTATGAGGTCCTGGAGTTTATCGATTTGCTGAAGTGGAACAGCGAGAACCTGCATGTTTTCACCATGTTCATCAGCGAGCTGCAGCGGCAGTGTCCTGTGGTGGTTATGTCGAATCCCAGGATCACCTCACCCCAGGAGGCAAGGAAATCAGGCAAGCCCGTGATCTATTTGCAGGGGAACATCCACCCTCCAGAAGCCGAAGGTAAGGAAGCCTTGCTTATGGTCATGCGGGACATCCTCCTGGGAGACAAAAAACACCTGCTCGACAACCAGATCATCCTCTGCTGCCCGAATTTCAACGTGGACGGCAACGACACCTGGGGACTGAGGGATGGAACTCCCCACATCATCGGGACACGCCAGAATGCCAGAGGTTACGACCTCAACCGTGACGCCATCAAGTTAGAGACCACCAATGTGCAGGGGCTCTACCGGACAGTGCTCAACCGCTGGGACCCGGTCCTGGTCTTCGACGCCCATGCCATGGGGAGGGTGCAGCACGGCTATGCCATCGTGTATGCCACATCCACAGTGCCAGCCGCCCATCCCGGCCCGCGTGGATATGTCTGGGACACACTATTCCCGGCCATGCGCAAAGCCATCCGGGAGAACTTCCGGATCGAGACCTTCAGCCACTGCCTGTTCCCACGCAACCAATGGCCGCCCAAAGTCTGGAGCCACGACCTGGCCTACTGGACGACCGAGGGGAAGTTCGTCACCGCCGCCTACGGCCTGCGCAACCGCATGTCGATCCTGGTGGAGACGCCAGGGGATCCGGTATTCGAACGCAAGATCTACGCCCATTATGCCCTGGTCTCAGAGCTTCTGGAGTACACCAACCATCATGGCCGTGAGATGCAGGAAGTTTGCCTGGCAGCGGATCAGGAGGTTGTCGATAAGATCAAGACACACGCTCCTTCCAGGGAGCTAAAAAATTATGTGGCCGGCAAATACGAATCCTGGGGCACGATCGATCTGCTGGCCTATCCTGAGAATGAGTATGAATACATCCCCGGGACGAGCGTGCAGCGCAAGAAACCCGGCACACTGGAGGGCTCCCCCCAGGTCATCAAGGACGTAGAGCACCTGACAAAACCCGTGGGGACCAGGGAGGCGACCGTACCTCGAGGCTACCTTATCCCGGCGGGGCTGGATCACATTGTTGATAAACTCCGGCTCCAAAACATCGCGGTCAAGGTCCTGGAGAGGCCCATCACGGTCAGAGGCGAGGAATATGCCGTGGACAAGATCATTTCTGTTCAGCGCGGCGGTTATGCCATGACGGATATCAAAGGCGAGTTCGTCCAGTTCGAATCCAAGACTTTCCCGGCCGGGACATACATGATCGACATGGCCCAACCCCATGCCAACCTGGCCTTCTACTGCTTGGAGCCGGAGGTCGGAGACGGGCTGGCAGGCTGGGGCCTGTTCAACGATGTCCTCATGAATCCCGATACCGGAGAAGATCGGGTGGTCTTTCCGGTCTATAAATATTTCGAGGAGATCGAAAGCCCCAGGTAACTCGACGGCCCGTCTGCAATCAAATCAATATCTAATCGACCGATCAGCGATACTTGACCCAGTCAGAATCCATATAAACGTGTTCCAGCTCCTTCCAGAAGTCTTTCATGTCGCAGGCCATGAGGACCATGTCCTGGGTGGCCCCGGTGAGGTCGTGAAGATAATCCGGCACCATCAGCTCTTCCCGGAAACCCAGCTTGCGGCAGATGTTTCGGGCCGAGATCTGAGGCCGCAGCTGGCGCGTGACCAGCAGTTCGACTTCCTTTTCCCGGGCCATGAGGTAGAGCTCGCGCATCATGATCATTCCCAATCCCTTGCGCCGGAACTCTTCGGCCACGATGACCCTGATCTCCCCCTGATGTTTGCGCCAGGCGTCCGGGAAGATCTCCAGGGCCCCGGTGGCTACGATCTTGTCGTTGTCCAGGGCGCCTCTGCGGAACAGGCATCCACCTTTTGAGAGTTCGAGCCGCTGTTTGACCACATCCCGATCGGTCACATCCACACGCAGATAACGGCGGTCTTCATCCGGCAGTGCCAGATAGAAATCCATCAAAATATCCAGGTCATCCAGGGTCTGATCCCTGATCAAGAT
>JAUWTO010000264.1 GCA_030614685.1 Candidatus Aminicenantota bacterium | reverse complement strand
GATCGTTTTCCTCAGCCTACGCATGACACCTCTGATCCTGGCCCCCTTGGGCATGTTTACGGGAGCGGCCCACATGGTCAAGATGCCGGGATTGGATGCGATCGCCAGCAATCCCTTCTTCTCCCGTTTCCCGGGAATGTCCGGCATCTCGTTCGTCCTGTTCCTGGTCTGGATCGCTGTGGTCATCTGGGTCTACAGGGACGCGGAAAGCCGAGGCATGAACGGAGTATTGTGGGCGCTGCTGGTATTTATCGGGAACCTGATCGGGCTCCTGATCTATCTGATCATACGCTCCGATCCTGGGAAGGCCCCACCCAAAGAAGGGACGGCAGCCCAGCCCTGCCCGCAATGTCAGAAGCCGGTCTCACCCGGATTTGCCTTCTGCCCCTACTGCGGCGGCGCCATGCACAGTATCTGCCCAGGATGCAGCAAGCCCACGGAAGAGGATTGGAAGGCTTGCCCGCACTGCGGCCACAAGCTGAAAGACTAATAACAAACAAAGGGGAGAAAAAATAGGGGAGTGAAAAACAAAGGGGAGTGGGCCATTGAGGGGCCCTAAATGGACCACTCCCCTTTGTTTTTCCTTTGTTTTCCCCTATTTTTTTCCGGTGATCTTCTGCACCAGGTTCTTGGCGATGTAGATCGCCATAGCGGGATTGGCGGCCAGCCGGCGCTTGGCATAGGCCGTGGCATACACCCACTTTTCCGCGAAGGGCACGTAGAGGCGCACACAGATGCCGTTTTTGATCAACTGGTCCTGGTAATCCCCCATGGGGACGCCCATCAGCATCTGGACCTCGTACTGGTCCTTCTTCATATTCAACCGCTCTGCGATGTTGATGGCCTCGTCCAGCACAGCCTTGTCATGAGTGCCGATCTCTGGGTAGTGCCCCTCTTTGAACAGCACCTCGACCTGCTCGAGCAGCTTCTTTTTCATCTCGGATTTGTGCTGCATGGCTATGTCTTTGGGCTCGTTGTAGATCCCGATGCAGTGGCGGATACGGGCATTGAGTCCGGCCAAAGATTTGATGTCCTCGTCTGTACGGAATAGGCGCGATTGAATCACCGTCCCAAAGGTGGGGTGGTCCTGCTTGATGTTCCGAAAGATCTCCAGGGTCATGTCGGTAAGGGTGTGATCCTCCATGTCCAGGGTGACCTTGGTGCCGTATTTCTCGGCATGGGCGACGATCCCCTCGATCACATTCTGGCAGTGCTCGGTCGAGCGGTGGCTGCCGAGCTGCGTGGGCTTGAGCGAGATGGTGGCAAACTCCTGTTCTCCCAGCGCATCGATCAGCCGTGAATACACGCCCACCGTGTAATCGACTTCTTCGTCGTTCTCGATCTCTTCTCCCAACAGGTCGATGGTGGAGCAGATCTTGCGCTTGTCCCAGAAACCTTTGGCAGTACTGATAGCTTTTTCTATACTGTCTCCGGCTACATAAGGATTTGCAAAGACCTGGACCAGGGAGGTTGGGGCCAGATTGATGATGAAATTTTTGAATCCCACAGGATACTCCTTTCTGCTATGAAAGTTAGAGCCGTTATGAATATTTCTCGGTCATTCCATGACCATATGAACGTTACAAGATAATCGATTTTAAGTTCGACTTCAAGCTGAAGCTGAGCCGCCTCTAAAGCAAATTCTCCAGTACCCGGATTCCCTGCACAAGTTGCAGGGCATGCACCGCATATTTGTCGCTCAGATCCGGATATTTGTTGGGAAAGATCGAGTCCACGGCTCTGGCCAGAGCCTTCACCTCCTCGGCCGCTACGATGGCACCGGATGCTCCCTTGTCGCCTCCACCAAGCATGCGCTCGCCGTAAACACCCGGAACCATGCGTGCGATGTCACACATGGCCTCAAGCTCCGGCCCGGAGATCCTGTAATCATCCCTGAGCCCGATCCCGTCCTCCCGGAAAATCCGTCCCACGGTGGCAACATCCCCCGCTTTCCAGGCCCCCAGCATCTCATAGAACCGCTGTTGGGCGAAGAAAATGTACCTGAGCCGGGCGCAGAGGTCCGGGTGTTTATTCCCAAACTCCCTGAGGATCCGCACATAGGTTTCGGAATCTCGGACGTCAGCCAATGCATTCACGCCATACCCATGCTGCAGGAGCTCTACCAGATCATCACACTCAGCTCGGCGGACCTTGTAGGTGGACTTTTCCAGCCCGGGCCGCTTGGTTCCGGTGTCCAGGCTCACGAGGCGGAAGTCCGGCCCCTCTCCCAGGGGAACATATTCCACCGAGCGGGACTGAGGACGGTAGTAGGTGCCCAGCCCCTCTTCGGCAA
Organism: Candidatus Aminicenantota bacterium; assembly: GCA_030614685.1. Taxonomy (GTDB): domain Bacteria; phylum Acidobacteriota; class Aminicenantia; order Aminicenantales; family Aminicenantaceae; genus JAUXEH01. The sequence continues at coordinate 1,261 of JAUWTO010000264.1, read as the reverse complement.
ACAGGATCATGATCTGGTCCAGCTGACCGCAGGGCGAACCGATATAGTCGGTCTCTACAGCCTGGGCCATGTCCACGATCCGGAATCTGTCCTCGACCTCGATGCCGTTCACTTCCAGGAGGGAGAGCATGAGGTTGAGGGTCAGCGAGGCCGAACGCGACATCCCTCCCCCAGGGATGTTGCCAAAAAGAACCGCATTCAAACCGCGTTCCAGCTCGAAACCTTCTCTACGCAGGATGTGTGCCACTCCCAGGGGAAAACGGGCCCATGAGTCAGCAAACTCCGGGGAACGGGGAGGAGGCGTCTCCTTCAGGTCGAATTCGACGACACCGGCCTCTGGGTAGTTAAGACTGAGGAGCCGCAGCTGAGGCGAGGAGGATGGAGTGTACGCCATCCAGATGAACCTGTCCGTGCCCACCCCGAACAGTTCGGTACCGTTGTAGTCTCCGTGCTCTACGCCCAGGCAGAAGCGGGACGAGCTCCGGCGGATCTTCCCGCTGCCCACCGGAACACCCGCTTGCTCAGCCGCGGCAAGGAGTTTCTCTGCGATGTTTTTATCAGGAACATTTTGCATGGTCGGTCCTTTGAATGTCTATTCCTTTTTCCAACAGAGTCAGTGTATCCGGGCCAACGACAGACGTCAACAAAGGGGGAGGGTGGAGAAAAGGGGAGTGGTCCATTTAAGCCTCTTAAATGGACCACTCCCCTTTTCTCTCCTTCTCTCTCCCTGTTTCGCTCGGCTTGCGTCGAGAAAGTAATTGAGATACATTGTCCCCATGAAATTCAGCTCCCTCGACATCACCATCTTTGTTGCCTTCTTCGGCGTGGTTCTGTTCGTCAGCATGTACAAGAGCCGCAAAGAGCGAACAGGCGAGGACTACTTCCTGGCCGGCCGGGGGCTCCTCTGGCCCTTCATCGGGCTCTCGCTCATCGCGGCCAACATCTCGAGCGAGCACTTCGTGGGCATGTCCGGCCAGGGAGCCGGCGCCGTGGGCCTGGCCATCGCAAGCTACGAGTGGCTGGCCGCCATTACCCTGGTGTTCGTGGCCTTCTTCTTCCTGCCCAAGTTTATCAGTGTCGGCATCTACACCATCCCCGAGTTCCTCGAGCACCGCTACAATTCCACCGCCCGCGCCATCATGGCCCTCTACACCATGGTCATCTACGTGGGGGTCACCATCGCCTCGGTGCTCTATTCCGGGGCACTGGCCCTCAAGACCATCTTCGATGTGGATCTCACCACATCCATCTGGGCCATCGG
>JAUWTO010000022.1 GCA_030614685.1 Candidatus Aminicenantota bacterium | reverse complement strand
TGACGTGGTTGATGCCGTCCAAAATTTCAGATGTTCTCCCGATACCATGATTCTGTCCACAGTCTGAAACAGCAGGGAACTGCGAACGGATCAGCCTGGCAGTCCTTCCGTCACGAAGCGTGTCACCGCCTCGATGAAGATGTCCAGCTCTCGCGGCAGCGTGTAAATGCTGGGGGTGACTCGGATGCCATTCACTCTCCCTTTTTCCGAGCCATCCGGCGCGGGAATTCCCACACCAGTGGTTACGATCTTGTATTGATCGAACAGCGCCGCGCTCAGTTTGCCCATGTCCATCTGGTCTACCGTGAAAGTGCCGATGCCGCAGGATTGTCGTGGATCGAAGGGCGTCAGGATCCGAACACCAGGAAGCTTGGCTATGGCTTTGGCCCAGTAATCCCTCATGTAGCGCAGGCGCGCCTCCTTCCGTTCCGCTCCGATCCCATGATGAAAGGCCAGGGCCTCCCCCAGTGCGAGTTTGAGAGCCTCGGGCTGGGTCCCGACATGCTCGAATTTGCGTATATCGTCTCCCTGAGGATCGGCGGCCGGAAACAGGGGCCAGATCTTCTTGATCTTTTCCTTTTTCACGTACAGAAAACCCGTCCCGATGGGGCCCATCATCCACTTGTGCAGGTTGGCTCCATAGATATCACAGTCCAAGTCTTTCTGCTCGAAAACAAAATGCCCGAAAGCGTGTGCCCAATCGATAACCACTTCGATCCCACGCTCCCGCGCCATCCTGCAGATCTCCCTGATAGGGAAGATCTGGCCAGTCAGGTTCGTGATGTGGCATAGGAGAATAACTTTGGTCCTGGAGGTCACATTCCTCTCGAACAGATCGGCCAGGACCTTGAGGTTTTTGGGAGGATAGGGGAAGGAAAACATCTTGACCTTCACCCCTTCCCGTGCTTCCCTTTGAAAGAGTGCACTCTTCATCGAAGGGTAATCATGGGTGGTCGTCAGCACCTCATCACCGGGTTTCAGGTCGAGCCCCAGTAGGGGTATTTGCATGGATTCGGTAACATTGCGTGTGATGGCGATCTCATCCGGAGAACATCCAAACGTATTCGCCAGCTTCTTTCGGATCAGTTCCTTGCGGGGGCGCAGGTACCGCCAGGAATTCAACACGGGTACGCCATTGGAGGCATCCATGTACCGTTTCACAGCATCGACGACCACCTTGGGCGCTGGATGAACGCCTCCGTTGTTGAGGTTTATGACGCTCCTGTCGATGCCGAAGGCCTGCTGTACATAAAACCAGAAGCTCTCATCCTGGGCGGCGGCTGCAGGCGACACGCCGCTCATGCCATCCAGCTTGGTACGCAACGCAGCCTCTGCCCGGTTCCCGGACACTCCAAAAACTCCCAGGCCAGAGATCCCCAGCCCCAGTCCCTTCATAAATTCCCTGCGACTCGTCCCCATTTTTCTCTCCTCGACTCTGAATTTGTATGAAAATCGTGCCGTGCCCTAAAATACCACAATTCCAGGAGAAACGGAAAACCTATCTCGAGAAAGGCGGGGCGTGCGGCTTGGGGTGCCGCCCGTAGAAAAAATCATCGGCTCTGACTGCCAGGGTTTGGGCCCGGGATGAGCGGGACGCAGCCCACCGGACGGCATTATGGAGCAGCGTGTCGGGTTTGCTGTAAGGGCAGACAAAGATGCAGCGCGCACAATCCGTGCCTGCCTTACGCCAATACCTGTAGCAAGCCTCACGGTCGATCACCCATCGCTCCGTCCCGTTGTACAGCTGCCGCTCTCCCTCCGGTATGGCGTTCGATGGGCAGTTGTCGGAACATTTATTACAGCGCTCACAGAAATCCTGCACTCCGAAAACTACCTGCTGATCCACGTTCAGGGGAAGGTTCGTAGTCACCAGCCCCAGCCGTACCCGCGGCCCAAATTTCTCGGTGAGCAGGATGCCGATCCGGCCTAGCTCCCCCAACCCCGCTTTCCATGCAAGAGGAGGGACGACAGCGGCATAGTTGCTTCCTGCCATATGGGCGCGCGCTGGGAATCCCAGGCGGCGTATCATGCCGGCAGTGACCGTTGCTATACGGGCCGCCGCCAGATACTGTTTGGCCGTCTCCACGATCACAGGCGCTTTGGGAGCTGATGCGATCATGGAAAAATCCATGTGCACAGCAAAGACCACTGCAAAGGCGTGGTTGAGGTCGATCTCCATGCCGTAGGGTTCGGGCCCGCGTCCCACATGGGAATAGACGAATGCCGGATCCAGTTCACACACACCGCACAGGTCGGCACCCAAGTAGTGCACGACCTCTTTTACCATCCGGGTGTTTTCTTCCGCACTTCGTTCCTCCCGGATGGGTCTGACCGGGCCGTCCACAGTGACCAACAGGTGCTCCAGCAGCTCGAATTCGGCATCTGCCAGGGAAAACAGGGCAGGTTCCTTGATCAGATGGGAGGACGAGAGGATATCCGGGAGCTTCCGGATCTCGGTATCGACCGCCTGGTACTCCTGCATCCGGGCATAGTAAGCGGCATACTGAGGACTCCCCTCCTGGAGGTCGAACCGCGCAAATACGATGTCCCGTTCGTCAATTCTCTCCGGAGTGCCGCTCACGACCAGGGAGCTGCGAGGACGGTGTGAGATCATGACATAGGCCGCAGCCATGGTGATAACGATCAAGAACATGATCAGAATAACATCCCTGATGGGGGTGGGGAGAAGGATGAGCACCAGGAGCCCGGTCCCCAGTGAAGCCGCTATCATTCCGCTGTGAGCCGCGGCTCGCCTTTCTTTCTCCCTCAGGCTGACTGCAGTGAAAAATAGGAAGGCCAGGAACACCAGGCAGAGGCCAATGAGTCCAAGGAGGGACCACACCGCCATGTCATCTGCCGGGGCGGGAGAAAAGATTCAGGAGTGCAACGAAAAAGGCCGCTCCCAAAACAGCCCACACCACGGGGAAGGGATGGTCCCCGAACTGGATCCAGGGGAACAGGGGAAGCTGCAGCTGACGGGCGATGAAGGTGCCGATCAAGGCGCCGATAAATCCCAGGACGATGGAGGCCAGGCAGCCCATCCCTCTACGGCCTGCGATCCGTGCCCCCAGGGCTCCGGAGATGGATGCGATGATCAGCAGAAAAAGAAAGCCGAAAAAACTCATAATTAACCCTGGATATCATCCAATATCATCCGTGTTTTGTCAATCTTGATGTTGTCTCCCGAAAGGCATGGCGCTGGGGGAATAGAGCCTGGAGCCCTATGGTTTCTGCCCATGCATCCTTTCAAGGCGGGTGGTTGGGGTGGAGAGATGGCGGGAGATTGGGGTGCGAGATGGCGTGGGAGGGACACTTGTGGGGGCGACTGTGCTGCGGTCCATATTGAGCGGAAAGGGAGAGAAGGTACACACTTGTGGGGGCGGTCGGAAGGCGTTATAGTGTGGGGATGGAGTTCCTCCCCTACTTCCAATCCCGCCGTACTGAACTGATCGCCTTGCTGCAAAAACTTGTTAAACTGGAATCTCCGTCCTCGGATAAAAAAGCCGTAGATGCCTGCTCCGCGTTCATGGTGAAGCAGCTTAGAGATCTGGAGGCCCGTGTGACCTGCCTTCCTCAGAAGGAGATCGGAGATCTCACCCTTGCGGAGTTTCCCGGAATAAGAGGCAAGGACACCGGAGACCGGACTCTGCTCCTGGCCCATACGGACACGGTCTGGCCCATCGGTACGATCCGGCACATGCCGTATTCCATCCAGGGAAATGCGGTCAACGGGCCTGGCGTCTTGGATATGAAATCGGGGCTGGTGATGATTATTGCTGCGCTGCAAGCCCTGCGCAAACAAAATCTTATGCCCCGGCATCCCATCGCTGTCTTTCTCAATTCCTATGAAGAGGTGGGGAACGCTGCCACAGACCGCTTGATCCGGGATGCGGCTGCCAACTCCGGTCGGGTCTTGTGCCTGGAACCCGCTCTCACCCGGGGGGGGCTGAAACTGAGACGCAAAGGCCGGCTGGTCGTCCGGCTGGAAGCCTCCGGGAAAGCCGCACACGCAGGAAATCCGGAACTGGGCATCAGCGCGATCGATGAATTGACCTCCCAGCTGAGGGCCATCCGCCGCTTGAGGTCACAGAGCCTCACACTGAACACCGGGTTCATCCAGGGCGGGCAGGCAGCCAACGTCGTAGCAGAGCATGCCTGGACCCTCCTGGATATACGCTTCTGGACGCCGAAACAGGAGCGCCGGGTCAGGAACCATATCCAGGAGGCACGGCCCTTGCTCCCCGGGGCTAGCATCTCGTGGTCCATCGAGAGGCATACGCCCCCTATGGAACACACCCCGGGCTCGGCAAACCTCTTGGCCCGCATCCGCAGGATCGCCCGGTCCATGGGTTTGGAGCTTCCCGGGGGGAAGACGGGCGGCGGCTCAGATGCCTCGATCGCGGCTCAGCTAGGGATCCCCACTATAGACGGCCTCGGCCCTGAAGGTGGAGGCATACATGCGGAAAGCGAGCATATCCTGCTGTCCTCGCTCATCGAGCGCACAGCCCTGCTTGCGCGGCTCCTCCTCGAGTTGTAGAAAAAGCGACAAGGACAACAAAAGGGGGCTTTCCTCTTTCTTGAAATCGCGTTTCGTACTATAATGTTTCTTTCAACAAGGATGCCATAATCCGCATGATCAAGAAGCCGTACCTCCTGTCTCCGGGTCCCACTCCCGTCCCGCCCGAAGTGCTCCAAGCCGGGTCCCGGCCGCTCATCCATCACCGCACCTCCGAGTTCTCAGAAATTTTCATGGAGGTCACTGAGGCCTTAAGGTATGTATTCCAGACGACACAGGATGTGTATACTCTGACGTCCTCCGGCTCGGGTGCCATGGAGGCGGCGGTTGTGAACATCCTCGATCCAGGAGATAAAGCTCTGGTATTGAATGCGGGAAAGTTTGGAGACCGGTGGAGCAAAATCTGCCGCACCTACGGCATCGCAGTACGGGAGATCAAAGTTCCCTGGGGATCCGACATCCCCGCAGCGGAGCTGGCCGAACAGATCGATGCTCACCCCGATGTGCAAGCGGTCTTCAGCACCCTTTCCGAGACATCGACGGGTACCGTCTATGATATCGAAGGCTTTGCACGGATCACGGCAGCCACGGAGATCCTGCTGGTGGTCGACGGGATATCCGGCCTGGGGGCCATGCCCTGCCCCATGGACCACTGGGGAGTGGACGTTTTAATCTCAGGTTCTCAGAAGTCATTCATGACACCTCCCGGACTAGCCTTCATCGCCTTCAGCCCCAAGGCCTGGCGATCCGTCGAAACCTCGAGCCTGCCCCGGTTCTACTTCGATGCACAGGCAGCACATAATGCCTTGCATAAACAGACCTCCGCCTGGACTCCGGCCATTTCGCTCATCCGTCAGCTTCGGGAAGCTCTCAAGATCATGCGCGGCATCGGATTAGAAGGGCTCATATCTCATCACAGGGCCATGGCCGAAGCTACCCGGGCCGGTGTGCAGGCCCTCGGCCTGGATCTCCTTTCTCAGATACCGGGTAACATCCTCACCGCAGTCAAAACACCACATGGTCTGGACGGAGTCCGGCTCGTCAAGCTCATGCAGGACCGATTCAAGGTCCACATCGCCGGGGCTCAGGATCCCCACAAGGGCGAATTTTTCCGCATTGGGCATCTTGGCTTCATCGGTGGATTTGATATAATAACCGCTCTGACCGCCCTGGAGATGACCCTGGGTGAAATGGGATATACTGATTTTGAACAGGGAGGCTCGCTAAGTGCCGCCCAAGCCATCATAAAGGAGAATTGGATATGAAAAAAATATTGGTGTGTGACGCTCTGGACTCGGATGCTTTTGCCGAACTGGAGGCGGTACAGGATTTTGAGGTCACCTTAAAAACAGGCATGGATGAGAATGCTCTCATCGATACCATCCCCGGCTTTCACGCCGCCGTTGTGCGCAGTGCCTCCAAGATCACCAAAAACGTGATCGACGCGTCCGACGAACTGGAGATCATTGTCCGGGCCGGGATCGGGCTCGATAATGTGGATGTAGCCGCGGCCAAGGATAAGGGAGTACAGGTGAACAACACACCTTCCGCCACTACCATCACGGTCGCGGAGCACACCTTCGGATTGATGCTGGCTGCCGTGCGCAACCACGGCCCGGCCAATCTGTCCATGAAGGCCCATAAGTGGGAGAAGAAAAAATTCAAGGGCAGCGAGCTCTTTGGAAAGACCCTGGGGATCATTGGCAGCGGCCGGATCGGCCTGGCTGTCGCGGAACGGGGCCTGGCTTTCGGCATGAACGCCGTCGCTTTCGACATCGTAGACATCAACACCGACCTAGATGTCCGGCAAGTCCCGCTGGATGAACTGCTGGAAGTGGCTGACATCATTTCGCTTCACCTCCCCGTCACCGCTTCCACCCGACACATGATAAGCAACGCACAGTTCGATAAGATGAAAGACGGGATCGTCATCGTCAACGCATCCCGGGGCGGTGTTGTGCACGAAGACGCCCTGCTCAAGGCCCTGGAATCCGGCAAGGTCCGGGCGGCTGCCATCGATGTCTATGAAGAGGAACCTGCCACAAACTTCGCGCTTATCGACCATCCCAATGTCCTGGCCACTCCCCATATTGGAGCTGCCGCGGGCGAAGGCCAGAAGCGGGCCGGGATGGAAGTGGCCAAGATCCTGAAGGACAAATATCTCTGATCGTTCACCGGAAGCCGCACGACCACCATGATATACCTGGACAATAACGCCACGACGCCCCTTGATCCCCGGGTCTGCGACAAAATGACCTGGTTTCTCAAGGAACATTTCGGGAACCCGTCGTCACTTTACCCCATAGGAAGAGATGCCAAGGAGCTCGTCACCGAGGCACGCGAGATCATCGCCGCAGCGCTGGGGGCCAGCCGCTCGGAGATCATCTTCACCGGCTCAGGTACGGAATCAGACAATTTTGCCATACGGGGCGTTTTCGATGCGTTCCCGGACAAAGACGAACTCATCACCTCGTCCATAGAACATCCGGCCGTGATAGAAACTGCCGGCTATTTGGAAAAAAAGGGGGTAAAGGTCACATATGTCCCGGTGGATTCAGCCGGCCGTATCGATCTCTCAGCTCTCAGGTCGGCCCTATCTCCCCGAACCGCGCTCATTTCTGTCATGCATGCTAACAATGAGATCGGGACTATCCAGCCTATTGGCGAGATCTCCCGTATCGCAAAGGAAACCGGGACGCTGCTCCACACGGATGCCGTACAGAGTTTCGGGAAAATTCCTGTGAATGTCGATGAGCTCGGTGTGGACCTGCTCACCATCTCTGCTCATAAAGTGTATGGCCCGAAGGGAGTGGGGGCCCTGTACATCCGCAAAGGGACCAGGATCCAGCCCCTTATATTCGGCGGTCATCAGGAGCGGCAGCTGAGGTCAGGGACGGAAAACACCGCCGGCATCGTGGGCTTCGGCGAGGCGGTGCGCATCCTGGGCGAGCAGAGCAAAACAGACAATATCCGGATCGGCAAACTTGCAGCCCGGTTGAAACAGGGGATCGAAGCCAGCATTCCCAAGGCAAAGTTCAGCGGCCCGGAGGTCGATCGCGTGAAATCGACCCTCAATTACTCGATCCTGGGCCTGGAAGCCGAGGCCATCCTCCTCGCCCTGGCCACCAAAGATATTTATGTTTCCACGGGTTCAGCCTGCAGCGAAGATTCTGAGGAGGTTTCCCATGTCCTCAGCGCCATCGGAATGGCTCCCCAGTTCGCGCGCTCCACGCTGCGCATTTCACTGGGCCGTTTCAACACAGAGGAGGATGTAGAGATCGTCCTCCAGGAACTTCCTGAGATCGTCCGGAAGCTGCGGGAGATCTCGTCCTTTGATCCGGATCTCGATTGATACACACGGGTCCCGCGCTCAGCTTTTGATCGACCTGAGCTGATCGAGATAGCGCAGTCTCACCTTACACAGCCATGGGTGATATAGGGGCGATTTGAAATCCGGATACGTCCATTCGAGGGTCTGGATAGCATCTTTCCCAAAAAGAAGCTCCAGATGGCCATAGATTCCGCAGCTCAGAGGTACGCGGTGGGCGAAATTTTTTGCGGTGCCCATCACAAGCGAGGCACCGCTCAAGCAGCCGGGATCCAGATTGATGATCCGGTACTCCGCTTCGAACCGGTCCCGCACTTCGTCCTCCATCCGGTTTGTCCGCAGTTTGATTCCACTCAGGTCATCCGGCTGGATCAGCCTTTCAAAACTGTGGAATTTTCGCTGCAGCGCCCCCCCCATCTGCTTGGCGTAGTATTCGGTCACGTCAAAAGGAAACATTTCTGAGGAGAAATCCGCTGGGCCGAACTCTGTAACAAGCTCCTCTTCAGCGGTCGCGAAGACGGCCTCTGTTCCGGCGATCACTCCACAGATAAGCTTGACCGGGACAAAGGGACTGGCCTCTGTCATCTCTCTCTCAGGAGCGAGGGCCCGTAAGCTGATCCAGGGCTCCCTGTGGATCGGGAGAATAGAAATCCGCCCCGATCTTGCCAGCAAAATCTTCCGTCACCGGGGCACCTCCGACAATGACCTTGATGTCGGGGTATTGATCCTTGATCCCCTTGACGATGTCCTGCATGTTGACCATGGTGGTCGTCAGGAGGGCGCTCATGCCCACCGCATCCGGCGCGTGCTTTTCGATACTCTGCAGAAACTGAGGAGCAGATACATCCACGCCGCAGTCGATGACCTCCCACCCGCCACCCTCAAAAAACATACCGACAATCTTCTTACCTATATCATGCAGATCGCCGGCCACGGTCCCCAGGATGATCCGGCCTTTATATTGCATGTTCCCAGAGGTAAAGAACGGCTTCAGATGCTCCATGGCGACATTCATGGCGCGGGCCGACATCAAGACATCGGGCAGATAGATCTCGTTATTGCGAAATCGTTCACCCACGACCTTCATGCCCTCGATGAGGGCGTGGGAAAGGATCTCATTGGGCAAGATACCGACTTTCAGTGCCAGAGCGGTCAGTTCGTCGGCCCCGTCCTGTCCTTGCAGGTCGGGAGGATGAGGCGATTTTTTATCAATTTTGCCTCGTTCAACACACACAGCGATCTTTTGTAGTTGTTCTTTATTCATGGCGAACTCTATATAAATCGAACCCAGCAGGATTGTCAACTGTCCTCGAAAGGTTTATAATTTCTGGCACTATGGACTGGGTATACATCGAAGACCTCAAGGGCCGCCTCAACGAAGACATCGAGATCAGGGGCTGGCTGTACAATAAGCGCTCCAGCGGCAAGATCCGCTTTCTGCTGGTCCGCGACGGGACCGGCGTGTTACAGGGCACGATATACAGCCCAGATAAGGACCACCCGCTTTTCCGGACATTCGATGAACTGACCCTGGAATCCTCCCTCATTCTCCGAGGCAAGGTGCGGGAAGACCAACGCGCGCCGGGGGGCCTTGAGATGAGTATATCGGACATCGAGGTCGTACAGATCGCAGAGGAGTATCCGATAACTCCAAAAGAGCACGGCATCTCGTTCCTCATGGAGCACCGTCACCTTTGGCTGCGTTCGCGGATGCAGCACTCTGTGCTGGAAGTAAGGACCGAGCTCATCAAGGCCATCCGCGATTTTTTCGATGGCCGCGGATTCCGGAACATGGACACCCCCATTCTTACGCCCAGTGCCTGCGAAGGTACGACGACCCTCTTCGAAACGGAATACTTCGATCAGAAGGCCTACCTCAGCCAGAGCGGCCAGCTGTACAACGAAGCAACAGCCATGGCCTTCGGGAAAGTCTACTGCTTCGGCCCCACATTCCGGGCCGAAAAATCCAAGACCCGCAAACACCTCATCGAATTCTGGATGGTGGAACCCGAGATCGCCTTTGCCACTCTGGATGACATCAAGGTCCTGGGGGAAGACCTCATTGTATCCATCATCGAGCGCGTGCTGGAGAACCAGAAGGAAGCTCTCGACGTGCTGGAGAGGGAGACGGCTCCCCTTGAAAATATCAAAAAGCCCTTCCCCCAGATCACGTATGAAGACGCCATCCGGGTATTGAACGAGAAGGGCAACTCGATCTCCTTCGGAGATGATTTCGGCGCCCCGGAGGAGACAGCGCTCAGTGAGCACTTTGCTTCTCCTGTTTGCGTCACACATTTCCCCGCCAAGATCAAAGCCTTTTACATGCAGCCCGCGGAAGCGAGGCCGGATCTCGTCCTCGGCATGGATATTCTGGCTTCCGAAGGATATGGAGAGATCATAGGCGGTGGGCAGAGGATCCATGACCCTGCGCTCCTGGAAGAAAAGATCAAAGAGCATAACCTCCCCCGCGAAGCCTATGAATGGTACATAGATCTCAGGAAATACGGATCTGTGCCTCATTCCGGATTCGGAATGGGTGTGGAACGTATGCTCTCCTGGCTGTGCGGCATCAAGCACATCCGCGAGGCCATCCCCTTCCCTCGCCTTCTCTACCGCCTCTATCCCTGACCGGAGTGACGTAATCTGGCTGTTGTGTCATGGGGGATAACAAAAAACACATCGCGCTGGTAAGTCTCGGCTGCGCTAAGAACCTCGTGGACAGCGAGGTCATGCTGGGGTACCTGCTCCAGTCCGGCAACTACATTCTAGAAACCGAACCGACGCAGGCGGACATCATCATCGTCAACACCTGTGGCTTCATCCAGCCTGCCCGGGATGAAGCCGAACAGCATTTTCGGGAAGCCCTCTTACTCAAACGGGAAAAGCCCCATCTCATGATCGTGGCTACGGGCTGCTATGTCCAGAAAGACCTGATCTCATTGAAGCAGCAGTACCCTGAGATCGATCTCTGGACGGGAGTATACGATTTCCACCACATTGTACAGCTCATCGAGGACAGACCATACGATCCCGAGGAACACTGCTTCCTCTACGATCATGCTTCCCCCCGGCTTCTGTCCACTCCACCGTCCTGGGCTTATGTCAAGATCTCCGAAGGATGCTCCCACCACTGTACGTTCTGCACCATTCCCCGGATAAAGGGCCCCTACAGGTCACGGAACATCGATTCCATCGTGCAGGAGGCACGCAGGATGGCCGATCAAGGGATCAGAGAAATCAACCTCATCTCTCAAGATTCCACTTATTATGGCCGAGACTTGAGTTTAAAAGAGGGGCTGGCTTTGCTCCTGGAGGGACTGGAAAAGATCCCGGACCTCAGCTGGATCCGTGTCTTATACAGCTACCCGGAGGAGATCTCGGACCGGCTGCTGGATACCATGAGTTCGGACAAGATCTGCTCCTATATCGACAGCCCGTTCCAGCATGCGGCCCCGACCCTGGTCCGGAGGATGAGGCGCGGATTGGATGGCACGCATGCTCTCAAGCTTATCTCAAAGATCCGCCGACGGCTCCCTGATGTCGCGCTCCGAACATCGTTGATCGTGGGATTCCCGGGTGAAGGCCCTGAAGAATTCGAGCAGCTCAAAGACTTTGTGCGCGAGGCAGACTTTGACCACCTGGGAGTATTCACATATTCGCATGAAAAGGATGCCCCCAGCTTCGCTTGGGGAGACGAGATCCCTGCCAGGGAAAAAGAGCAGCGGAGACAGGAGATCATGGAGATACAGGCCGGCATCTCGGCCCGACGTTTGAAGCGCTACGTAGGGACCCGAATCCCCGTTCTTCTGGATGGCAGGCTCCGGGGGGATCAGGGCATACTCGTCGGTCGGACCCAAAATCAGGCCCCGGAGGTGGACGGAGTAGTGTTGATATCCCCTCCTGAAGGCCCCGGGCCGGCCGATGTCATCCAATCAGTTGAAATCCTACGCAGCGATGTATATGATCTATACGGGACACTGAAATGAGACGCATCCTGACCACTGGCTTAGCCACTTTTTTCGGAACCGGATATTTTCCCGTTGCACCGGGCACGCTAGCCAGCCTGCTCATTGCGCTGGGCTACCGATTCTGGTTCCACCGCATCTCCTGGCCGCTCTATCTGGCGATCGGGCTGGCAGTTTATTTCATCGGGGTCTGGGCCTCCTCGGCCTATGCCACACGGATCAAGAAGAAAGACCCCAGGACTGTTGTCATCGACGAGGTCGTGGGACAGTGGATTGCACTGCTGCTGGTCCCCCCTACCTGGTGGGCGGTTATGACGAGTTTCCTTCTTTTCCGAATCTTTGACATCATCAAGCCCATGTTTATCCACAAAGCCGAATCTTTCCGAGGCGGATGGGGCATAATGCTGGATGATATCCTGGCGGGGATATATGCCAGCATCATCCTGAATATTTTGCTTCTGAAGCTATGACTAACCACAGGCGTACAAAGATCGAGATTCTGGCCGTTGGCTCTGAGATGCTCACGCCCTATCATCTGGACACAGATTCGCTTTTTCTCACCCGTCACCTCAACCAACTTGGTTTCCGCGTCTCATATAAGACGGTGGTGGGAGACGATCCGGACGACCTGGCAGCCTGTATCCGGACAGCCATGAAACGCTCTGATGTTATCTTCTTCATCGGCGGGCTCGGCCCTACTCAGGACGACAGGACCCGGGAAGCCCTAGCCTCAGCCCTTGAGAAAGGACTCATATTCCAGCAACACCTCTGGGAACAGATCCAGGATCGGTTCCGGAGGCGCGGCATCTCCATATCCGATGTGAACCGGAAACAGGCCTTCATCATCGAGGGCTCCGATTCCCTGGAAAATCCCAATGGAACCGCGCCGGGATTGTGGCTGGAGGCCGAGGGCCGGACCATCGTGCTCCTGCCCGGCCCCCCCCGGGAGCTTGAGCCTATGGTCCTGAACCGGGTCCTCCCACGGCTGCGGGGAATGCGAGAGGGCTTTCAGATCCGGAGGGTGCTGAAACTGGCCGGAGTGTCTGAATCGCAGATAGAGGACCGAATCTCCGATCTGTATCCTGTCGATAGTCAGGACTTCGAGATGACCGTGCTCGCCAGTCCGGGACAGATCGAGATCCACCTGACTGCATTCTCGGAGCTGAGTGAAGACGATGCTGAAAAAAAACTCACGCGCCCCTTCGATGCCATGATCGAGCGCCTGGGTGAAGACGTCTTCACCGTGCGGGATGAAGAGCTGGAAGATGTTATCGGGGATCTCCTCAGTAAGGAAGGCGCAACCCTGGCGGTCGCCGAGTCCTGCACCGGAGGCCTCCTGGGGCACCGCATCACGAACGTGCCGGGCAGCTCGGCCTACTTTCTGGAAGGAGTGCAGTCCTATTCCAATGAGGCTAAGATCCGGCTCCTGGGCGTGCCCCCCTCGCTCCTGGAAAACCACGGAGCCGTGAGTTCTGAGGTTGCAGCAGCCATGGCTGATAACATCCGTGCCGGCTCCGGCGCGACCTACGGCCTGAGCATTACAGGGATCGCGGGTCCCACCGGCGGCAGCAAAATAAAACCGGTCGGGCTTGTATATGTATCCCTCGCCAGCCCGGATGAAACGCAAACCGAGAAGAACCTGTTCCTGGGAGACCGCATCTCCGTTAAGCAGCGGGCCAGCCAGAGTGCTCTGGATATGCTTCGCCGCCGCCTGCAGCGATCCCAAAGGGGAAAAACTCCCTGAGAGGAGAGTCATGCGTGCCTTCATCGCCGTTGAACTGTCCGAGGCCGTAAGGAATGCATTACTCAGTTTCCTGCGGGAAGTCAAACTCCTCGACGCTCCTGTACGCTGGGTCAGGCCGGAGGGAATGCATCTGACCCTCAAGTTCCTAGGAGAGATCTCTCCCTCCCGAGTGGCTGAAGTCTCTTCGACTCTGGATGATGTCGCAGCACGACACTCCCCTTTTTCCCTTGAATTCGTGGGCACCGGAACCTTCCCGGCAAAGCCCCAAAGCCCCAGGGTCATCTGGTCCGGGATCGCTCAGAGCCGGCCAATGGAGTCCCTCCACCTTGACCTGGAGAAGGGCCTGGAGGCAATCGGAATTCCACGTGAGACGCGCCGCTTTCATCCACACTTGACTCTGGGAAGGGTTAAATCCCCGCGTAATCTGGAGGCGGCCCTCAAGTTCGTGTACAGCCAAGAGCAAACCGCCTTCGGGAGCATGTCGGTGCATTCGGTCGATCTTTATAAGAGCACTTTGAAACCTGAGGGAGCGGAATACTCTCGAATCCATGGCGCGAGTCTATCATGACAATCCTGTTTCTTGTTTTCGCCTACCTCCTCGGCTCCGTGCCCTCAGGATATCTCCTGTACCGGATCAAGGAAAAAAAAGATATCCGAGACCTGGGGAGCACGAACATCGGCGCTACCAACGTGCTGCGGCTCACGGGATGGAAACTGGCACTTCCGGTGGCGCTGATCGATATTCTGAAGGGAGCCATCCCTGTCTATCTGGCGCTGCGTTGGTTCCCCGAACCCTGGGTGGCCTACGTGGCAGGCATACTGGCTTTGATTGGGCATTGTTACCCCGTTTACATCCGATTCAAGGGGGGAAAAGGAGTCGCCACTGCCGTCGGCATCTATGCTGTGCTCGCCCCCCTCCCTCTGCTGTGCAGCATTGCCGTTTTTGTGCTTGTCGTGGCCCTCACCCGCTTTATATCATTGGGATCGCTGACCGCTTTTTTCAGCCTCCCCTTCTTTGTTTGGATCTTCCTGACAGATATTGAGATCGTCGTACTGGGAGCGGCCACGTTAGTTTTGATCGCTCTACGCCATCGGGCGAACATAGCCCGCCTCTTCGGAGGCACTGAAAAAAAACTGGGAGAAAAAGCAGCATGAATGCATGTGTGATTGGAGGAGGCAGTTGGGGCAGCGCCTTCGCCCTGCACCTGGGAAGAAAGAACCTCCCGGTTCGTCTCTGGATCCGCGAGGAGGATGTCTTTCAGCAGACCCTCAAGTATCGGGAAAACCGGACATTCCTGCCCGGATCGGTCTTTCCGGACTCAGTATCCTTCCACCATGAACTGGAAAGCGCAGCCACCGGGGCGGATTTCGTCTTTATTGCCATTCCTTCGGAATACTGCCGTGAGATGTATGCGCGTCTCCTGCCTATCCTGAAACCGCAGGCTTTGCTTGTCAGCCTTACCAAAGGAATCGAAAAGGACACCCTTAAGAGAATGAGCGAGCTCATGGCAGAGGTTTTTGCAGCCCGGTTCAAGCCGAGGGTGACAACCCTCTCCGGTCCCAGCTTTGCCAGAGAGGTCGCCGAATCGCACCCCACGGCCGTGGTGGTCGCCTCGAACGAGAAAGGGCTGGCCCAGGAGGCCCAGCACCTGGTCTCCCATTCTTATTTCCGGGCCTATGCCTCCGAAGACATCATCGGGGTTGAACTAGCGGGGGCACTGAAGAACGTGATCGCGATCGCGGCCGGGATCTCCGATGGGCTCGAGTTCGGCTCAAATTCTTTGGCAGCCCTGATCACGCGAGGAATTGCAGAGGTCACCCGACTTGGCGTACAATTGGGAGCGAGACAGGAGACCTTTTCCGGCCTGGCCGGGATCGGGGATCTTGTCCTGACCTGCACCGGCAGCCTCAGCAGGAATAGATATGTGGGCTACGAACTGGGAAAGGGAAAGGCATTGAAAAACATCGTTTCAGGCATGAAAATGGTGGCAGAGGGCATTGGCACGACGCTGTCGGCCTATCAGCTGGCGCAAAAAGAGAAGGTGGACATGCCCATCCTGGACCAGGTTTATCAGATCCTCTACAAAGATAAGAACCCGCGTATCGCTCTTCAGGATCTCATGTCCCGTAAACTCAAAAATGAATTTGTCTCCAAAGAGGGGGTATCATGAAAATTGCCAAGACAGCCGCCGTTATTCTTCTGACGGCTTTGCTCTGTGCCTGCGCGTCCAAGGAACAAAAGGTCGAGAAGGAACGGGAGCAGAACCCGCAATACCAGTACAACCTTGGTATCTTCTACCTGAACAATGGACAGCCGGACGAGGCCATCAAATACCTGAAAAAATCCCTGGCCTTGATGCCCGAGTTCGATCTGGCATTGGACGGCATGGGACTGGCCCATACCATGAAGGGAAACTTCGAAGAGGCCATCAAGTACTATAACCAGTGCCTGAGCGTCAATCCCACCCTGACAGATGCACACAATCACCTCGGGTCTGTATACCAGGAGCTCGGCATGCTGACCGAGGCCGAGGACCAGTTTCTGGCCTCTGTTGCCGACGAGGCCTATCACTCGCGGGAACTCCCTCTCTACAACCTGGCCAGGCTCTACTACATCCAGGATAAGAACGAGCAGGCTATGCAGTATACCGACCATGCGCTCAGCATTGACCGACGGATGGCCATGGCTCACAACCTAAGGGGACTCATCTTCGAAAGGCTGGAGAGCTACCCGGATGCGATCACCTGCTATCAGGATGCCATGCGCATCATCCCCGAGGACATCAACCTGACCTATAACCTGGCTGGGGCCTTCTTCAAGGATAAAAACTACGTCAAGGCCAAGGAGCTGTTCACGAAGCTTCAGGCCCAGGTGCTCGACCCGGAGATGAAGGTCAATATCATACGCTATCTTGAGATGATCGACCGAGAGATCCGGTAGAGACTACCGCTTATCAACCACACTGGGAGACTCAAGCTCCCTCGGATCACAGACCGGCGTCTTGCCTGAGCGCTTCGGCTTTATCAGTCCATTCCCAGGTAAATTCAGGTTCTGTACGTCCAAAATGACCGAAGGCCGCGGACTTCGTATAGATGGGCCGAAGCAGATCCAGCTGCGCGATCATCTCTTTGGGTTTGAGGGCGAAATGCCCGCGGACCAGCTCCTTGATCCTGTCTTCTGAGACTTTGGCTGTTCCATAGGATTCCACCATGATGGAGACGGGATCCGCTACGCCGATGGCGTATGCGATCTGTACCTCGATCCGCTCGGCGATCCCGGCGGCCACGAGGTTCTTGGCGATGTAGCGGGCCATATAGGATCCGGAACGGTCGACCTTGGAGGGGTCCTTACCCGAAAAACATCCGCCGCCATGACTCCCCACGCCCCCGTAGGTATCGACAATGATCTTGCGGCCTGTGACACCGGTGTCGGCAAAGGGGCCGCCCTGGACGAAGCGCCCAGTCCGGTTGATGAAGATGCTGGTGTTGTTATCCAGCATGTCCGGAGGGATGACCTGCTCGATCACCGATTTCCGGATATCCGAACGGAGGTCGTCCAAATCGATCTCGGGATTGTGCTGCGCGGCGATTACGACTGCATCAACCCGTTTGGGCTCATGGCCTTCGTACTCAACGGTGACCTGAGACTTGCCGTCCGGGCGCAGGTAATCCAGGATGCCCTGTCTCCGGACATCGCTCAATCGCCGGGACAATTTGTGCGCCATCATGATCGGAAGCGGCATGAGCTCTTTGGTCTCTCTGCAGGCAAAACCGAACATCAGACCCTGATCGCCTGCGCCCTGTTCTTGCTCCTCGAGTTCATCCACGCCCATAGCAATATCCGAGGACTGATCGTGGATGGATGACAGCACGCTGCAGGTCTTATAATCGAAACCATAATCGGCCTTGACATATCCAATCTCCATGACCGTCTTTCTCACCACCTTCTGCAGGTCCGTATATCCCAGGCTCGAGATCTCTCCAGCGATAAGGACCAGGCCGGTGGTGACCAGTGTCTCGCAGGCTACTCGGCTCTTGGGATCCTGGGAAAGCAGATCATCCAGGATGGAATCGGATATCTGGTCACAGACTTTATCGGGATGTCCTTCTGTCACGGATTCAGACGTGAAGAGATGCTTTCCATTTTTGCTCATGAATCTATCTCCTTGAGGGCTCATTCATTGAAAATATAACCTGCATAAGTAGCATATTTACCTGTGATTTGCAATACCTCATAAATTCAGTTGAATTGAAATACCATTCATGATACAAAATCAAAAACTAAGACGTATGAACACTCTATCCGTCCGCAGCGACCTGTCCGAGCTCAACAAGATCCGTGCTTACCTCAAGCGCAATATGCAGATCCTCCGCCTGTCAGAAGAGGATTACTACATCATTGAGCTCTCGCTGCTCGAAATCTGCATCAATATCATCCGTTATGCCTATCCCGATGACGAGAACGGTGAGATCTTTCTTAAGACCTGGCAGGACAACGATCGGGTTTACCTCGAGATCCGGGACAACGGCGTCCCGTTCGACCCCCGCCATACCAAGAAACCGGACATCGACGAGATCATGAAAGCCGGCGGAAAAGGAGGACTGGGAGTCTTCCTCACACGAAAACTGATGGACGGTTTTAAATATAAAAGAATAAAAAAACAGAACATCCTCACTATCTACAAAATCCTCAGCCCTTGATCCCAGTTTATCCTTGACTTTTTTCTCGAGACCGCTAAAATAACACTCTTATAGGAGTGTCATATGAGTGCTAATCAGACCCAAGACACCAAGGTCACGATCAAGATACCCAGGGCCCTGTACAATCGTCTCTCCGAGATCGTATCCGGGACAGGCTTCAACTCGGTCACGGACTTTATCATCTACGTGATGCGCGACCTGGCCTCCAGCAAGGCCCAAATGGACGCTTTCGAGAACGGGGATCAGGATAAACTGAGCCGGGAGGAGATCGAGGCCATCCGCAAACGCCTCAAGTCGCTGGGTTATCTTTCATAGACAAATCATAACGTATAAGGAGTGATCATGACATCCAAACTTGTTCCCCCGCACGGCGGGGAACTCAAACCCCTGCTCTTAGAGGGAAAGGAACGAGAAGAGCTTGTTCAACGGGCACAGGGCCTCCCTGTCGTCCGACTTACTTCCCGAGAGACATCCGACCTGATCATGCTGGCCATCGGCGCCTTCAGCCCTCTGGACGGCTTTATGGGAGAGGCGGATTACACCGGCGTGGTTGAAAACATGCATCTGAAGGACGGAACGCTGTGGCCCATCCCCATCACCCTCGCTGTCCGTTCCGAACAGGCGGATGGGATCGAGATCGGAGCCGAAGTCTCGCTCATCGATGATGAGAGCGGCGAACTCATGGGAGTGCTGTCGGTCACGGAAAAATTCTCCTACGACAAGCAGCGGGAGGCCCTCATGGTCTTTCGCACCCAAGACGAGGCCCATCCGGGTGTCGCCAAGGTCTATGCCCAGGGAGACATGCTGCTGGCCGGGCCTGTCAAAGCCGTGAGCGAGGGGCCCTACCCCGAACTCTATGGCGAGCATTACGCCCGTCCTGCCGACACCCGTGCCATTTTCGAAGAACTGGGATGGCATACGATCGCGGCCTTCCAGACACGAAATCCGATCCACCGCAGCCATGAATACTGTACCAAGATCGCCCTCGAAGTCTCGGACGGAATCCTGATCCATCCCCTGGTGGGCAAGCTCAAGGCCGGTGATATTCCTGCCGATGTCCGGATGAAGTGCTATGAAGTGCTGCTGGAAAATTATTATCCCAAGGACCGTGTCGTTCTGAAGGTCTATCCCATGGAGATGCGCTACGGTGGTCCCCGGGAGGCTGTGCTGCACGCTATATTCCGCCAGAATTACGGCTGCAGTCACCTGATCGTGGGAAGGGATCATGCTGGAGTGGGAGACTATTACGGCCCCTTCGATGCCCAGAAGATCTTCGAAGATATCCCCTCAGGGGAGCTTCACATCGATCCCCTGAACATCGATTGGACATTCTGGTGCTACAAATGCGATGGCATGGCATCCATGAAATCCTGCCCTCACGGCAAGGAAGACCGCGTTCTCATCAGCGGCACCAAGGTGCGCGACATGCTGTCTGGCGGTGAGATGCCCCCGAAAGAGTTCTCCCGTCCGGAAGTGGCCCAGATCCTCATGGACTACTACAAGAACCTTTGAAAACTGAACCGGGAGCAAAGAGCATGACTATACAGAAAGCAACCAACATCACCTGGCACGAAGGCAACATCACCCGGGAGGACCGGGAACGCCTGCTGCAGCAAAAGGGCGCTGTCCTATGGTTTACCGGGCTATCCGGGTCTGGAAAATCGACCCTGGCGCTGGCAGTCGAAGAGAGGCTCTTTGAGCGGGGCCACCTCTGTTTTGTGTTGGACGGCGACAACATCCGCCACGGGCTTAACAAGAATCTGGGATTCTCTCCCGAAGACCGGGAAGAGAACATCCGCCGGATCGGTGAAGTGGGCAAGCTCTTCTCCGATGCGGGAGTGATCGCCATGACAGCATTTATTTCGCCCTACCGACAAGACAGAGATAAAGCCCGGAGCCTATTAGCAGAGGGCAGCTTCGTCGAGATCTACGTCCAGGTTCCCCTGGAAGTAGCGGAGCAGCGAGACCCCAAGGGCCTGTATAAGAAGGCAAGGGCCGGTGAGATCAAAGAATTCACCGGAATTTCAGCTCCCTACGAAGAGCCCCGATCCCCCGAGATCGTGGTGAACACCGGAGAACTTGACCTGGAGCAGAGTGTGGACAAGGTCATCCGGTATCTGGAAGATCGGGATATTGTGAGAAAAGCCTGACGTTCGCCTAATACAGCACCTTTTCCTCACCGAGGTCTTCGATCAGTTTATCGACTGCCTTGAGGATCAGATCCCTGCGCTTGAGGACAGCGTTGATCTCCTTCTCATTGAGATATTCGCCTACGGCCTCCTTGATCATAGCAAAATCCAGAGCGCGCAGTTTCTCAACAAACACAGCCGGCAGCTGTTTCATTTCTTTTCCAGTCTTCTTGGAAAAGATGAGGCTTTTGGTGAACTTTCCGGAGGTCCGGAACGAGCGGGAGTGGTCGATCAGCAGCATCCGGAAATCCTCGGTGATCAGATACTGGTTCTGGTGCCGGTCTTCATTCGCGATCAGGTTATCGAACGCGCGCTGCAGGTAATAGGCCCGGTTGAAGTGGAACACCTTGTACGACGGTGTCTTGATCTTCTTTTGTACCTTGTCCTTCAGTGTGAAGCAGCCTTCGATCCAGAGCTGAGCCGAGCCCCGGTCTCCCCCGAATTCCCTTTCCACCGTGGGCGGAACCATGTTGAGGCCCAGGAGCTTGTCCAGTTTGTAGGCGGCAATCTCCCACTTCCAGTTCTCCAGATAGCCCTTCATACGGCCTGACGGATTCTTCCAAATGGCCTTGTTCGTGACGCCGTTGTGGCTCAGCGTCAATACCCAGGGATTGGTGACGGCCTGTCCGGTGTTCATCCGACTTTGATCGATGGAATCAGCTTTGACAAGGAAACCCTCCCACTCGGGTCTCTTCTCCAGTTCCTCAGGAGTGAACTGTGCGAGCGCCGGCAGGCAGATTCCTATCAACAACACCAGAAACATTCCTAAAAGTCCTTTTCTCATCCCTCTCCTCCTCGGAAGAGTCTTATCTCTATTAATACAGGAACTTCGATTCTCCTACCGAATCGATCATCTTCTGGATCTCTTCAAGCAGAAGATGTTTGCGTTTCAGGATCGAGTCGATCTCCTTCTCTGTCAGATAGGGTCCGACCGAATTCTTAATGGATTCGTAGTTCAAAGACTTGACGATCTCCACAAACGCTCGCGGCAGCATACGGATCAGCTTTTTTTCCTTGATCCCTTCCGTGCCGTACAACAGATTTCTGGAATATTTACGAGAACTGCGAAAGCTCCGCGAGTGATCGATCAGGATCATCCGCCAGTCATCCGTGTAGCGGATGTTCTGCTGGGTACGGTCCTCGTTTCCGATCAGACTGTCGAAGGCACGCGCCAGGTATTTCCGTCTATTCCAATTGAGTATCTTGTTTTTGGGGATATCGATATCCGCATCAGACCGATCCAGGTCGCTCATCCCACCGATGATCCAGAACTGGAACGATCCCTTTTGTTCGCCAAACTCCCGTTCTACCGTGGGTGGGATCATATTCAGGCCCAGGAGTTTGTCCATCTCATAGGCCGCGATCTCGTACTGCCATCCTTCCAGGTATCCCTTGCTCATTCCTTTAGGGTTTTTCCAGCATCCGCTGATCTCACCGGTAGCGCACATCAGGAAAAGCCGGTAGGGGCGTGTAACTCCCTCCCCTATTTCCTTAGACCGGATGATCTCTGCGGTCTTGAGCTGTTTTTCTATCTCCGGACGGCGTGCGAGTTCTTCCTGCGTGAACTGGGCTCGGGCAGAATAACACAAAGAAAACAGGACGACGGGGAGAAGCAGGAAGATCAAGCATGTTTGTCGTGTTCGTCCCATTACCCCAACCTTCTCTGTCTCATATATTAAATCCGGATTCCTAAAAAATCAAATCTCGGTTGAACCGGGCTTCGTTTCCTTGGTCAGCCGCTTGTGTTCCTTGGCGATCAGGATCCCGAATCCGATGAACAGGACACACAGCACCACATTGAAGGCCGCAAATCCTGCGGTCTTGAACGCCAGATAATTGAGGCCGAGAAACACAAGCAGCGCGGACAGCACGTCTCCCCCACGGTGAAAGAACGTGTCGATAGCAGCCTTGGCCTTGTATTTTTCTTCTCTTGAAAGAATCAAGAAAAGTGCATGTCGAGTGGTGTTCATCAGAGAATAGTCCGTGCCGTTTTCCATGACCTTAACCCAGAACACCATCATGAGCGAGGCCCCGATGGCAATGGCCATGTATCCTCCCAGTGCGATGAAGGGCAGGATGAAGATGGCTCCTCGAATTCCGATCCAACGGAAGATCCGTGAAACCAGGCATAGCTGGATGATCATGGCCAGGAGACTGA
>JAUWTO010000261.1 GCA_030614685.1 Candidatus Aminicenantota bacterium | reverse complement strand
TTCCGGCCGGTCTGCGGAGACATCCCTGTGATCGAACACAATGGAGACTTCTACTCCTGCGACCACTTTGTCGATGCCGCACACCGGTTGGGGAACATCCGCGAGACCCCGCTGGTCGAGCTGCTCGAAAGCACGGAGCAGCGTGCCTTCGGGCAGGCCAAGCTGGAGGCCCTGCCGCAGTACTGCCGTGCCTGCGAAGTCAGGGACATGTGCAACGGGGAGTGTCCAAAGAACCGCTTCATCCAGACCCCGGATGGCGAACCCGGGCTGAATTATCTGTGCGCAGGCTACCGACGCTTCTTCAATCACTGCCTCCCCTGGGTCATAGAAATCGGAGCGGAATGGCGCCGGCGCGATTAAGTCTTCAGCTTCTCCTTGAAGAACGCGATCGTTCGCTCCCAGGCAAGCGCGGACGCCTCCTTGTGAAAGCGTGACCCGGTGTCATTGAAGAAGGCATGGCCGGCCCCTTCGTACATGAAGCTCTTGTATTCGATACCGGCGGCCTTGAGCGCCTTCTCAAAGGCGGGGATTCCGGCATTGATCCGCTTGTCCTCTCCCCCGTAATGGCAGAGCATGGACGCCTTGATCTTGGGCACGTCCTCGACCGCGGGCTGGCTGCCGTAGAATGGGACCGCCGCCGTGAGGTCCGCCGAATTGACTGCGACCTGGTTGGTCATGCCTCCACCCCAACAGAAGCCCATGCAGCCGACTTTTCCCGTTGACTTGGGGTGTGTCTTCAAGTACTGGACCGCGGCCACGTAGTTTTTTACCGTCGTATCGCGATCCAGTTCCCGTATCCTGGCTCGCGCCTCATCCACATCATCCGGTGTCCCGCCCAGAGGAGAGCAGGCATCCGGAGCGATGGCAACAAATCCCTCCAGGGCTACACGCCGGGCCACGTCCCGGGTGTGGGGATTCAGGCCCCGGTTCTCGTGGATCACGATCACGGCCGGGAGCTTTGCGGCTCCCTTGGGCATCGCGAAGTGGGCCATCATCTTGCCTGTTGACGCGGGATACTCGATGTCTTCAACATGCAGGCGGGGATCGTCTTTGGGCACGACCTGGGCCTGGAGAGGGCTGTTTTCAAGCAGAGGAAGCAAGGTGCAGGCCGCTGCCACACCGCCGGCAAGCGCTGCTAATCTCTTTAAGAATGCCCGGCGATCCAGACCTCCCCTTGCATACTCGTCATACAGATTTAAAAATTTTTTATCCATGATCCCTCCTCACAATGCCTTAGTACACTGTTTCACAAATACTATTACATATATATTGTCATTGCGATATATTAATTGTCATTGTGGGCATAATACGGCACCTAAATTGCGAACTAGAGCACTTAGGTTGATGATCGCAGACTAGATCAGGATATCCTTCTTCCTGTATTTCCACAGGGTCAGGCCAAAGAGCAGGAGGGACAGGGCCACAAAATACAGGACGCGCCACCATTCGAGTCCGTAGTCGGGGCGCAGGACCCCGCTGTCCACGAACTTGAACGGGCTGATGTAGCCAAACACATCCGCGGCCGGCGTGATGCGGGACAGGGAGTCGAAGAAGTAGGCGCCTACAACGATCCCGATGGAGATGCCGGTGCTGGGGCGTCCCCGCTTGATAAGGAGCGAGAGGAACATCCCGATGGCCCCGAAGCTGAGCATCACGAGAAACGCGTACAGGGAATGGGACAGGAACGACGAGAGCAGATATTCGCTCTCCCCTCGAAAAAGTTCGATGCTCAGGAAGCCGACCAGGACGGTCGCCGCATTCAGCACCAGCAGGTAGGACAGATAGGCAAGCAGCTTGCTGCCGAAGACCTCTGCTCGGGTCACCGGCTTCGAGAGCAGGAATTCGGCGGTCTTGTCGGGCTCTTCGCGGGCCAGGATCTTGCCGGCCAGCATTATCGAGAAGA
Source organism: Candidatus Aminicenantota bacterium (assembly GCA_030614685.1). Lineage (GTDB taxonomy): Bacteria > Acidobacteriota > Aminicenantia > Aminicenantales > Aminicenantaceae > JAUXEH01. The sequence goes on along the minus strand of JAUWTO010000261.1, from coordinate 1,687 downwards.
AACTCCCCAGGAGCATGATGAACATCGAATTGCGTGTGGTGTAGAATCCCAGGACATTGGTCAGGTTATCGAAGCTCGCGCCGAAAGCCGCCATCATGCTCTTCATCATGCTGTTCTCGAAAAAGGCCCTCATCTGCTGCATGATGTTCTCGTCCATCATGACCGGGAAGAACGCCATCCCTATCACGATCAGGGCACATATCGAGATACACCAGGCTATAGTGGAACCTCGGTAGCGTGTGAGCTCCCTGCGGAAGATGTTGCGGTTGATCATTGGAGCGCCCCCCTTTCTTCGCTGTCAGGGGTTTCTTCATCATCGTAATAGTGCATGAAGATCTCCTCGAGGGTCGGCTCCTCGATGAGCAGGTCCTCCACCCCCTGCCCGGCCAGGACCCGGATGAGTTCCTCGATCCGGCCGGAATACATGAAGTTCAGGGCGTGGTTATGTTTTCGGGGAAAAATCATGCCTTCGATCGCGAATCGATCACGCAGATCCGGCGAGGCGAACTCCACCTCGACCTTGCGCAGCTGTTTCCTGCGCAGCGTCTCGATGTCCTCGACCGCGATGATCCTCCCCTCCTTGATGATGCCAACGCGCCGGCACATCTTCTGGACCTCGCTCAGCGTGTGGGAGGAGAAGAACACGGTCGTTCCATCCCGGTTTTCCTGGCGCAGGATGTCGAAGAACTTGTTCTGCATCAGCGGATCCAGTCCGCTGGTTGGCTCGTCCAGGATCAGGAGACGGGGCCGATGTATAAGGCACTGCAGGATCGAGACCTTTTTCTTATTTCCCTGGGAGAGGTCGAGGATGCTCCTGTCCAGGTCCAGGGCAAAGACCTCGGCCAGCTCCTCGATCCGGGCTGCGCAGTCCACCCCATAGAAATCTGCGGAATAACGCAGCAGCTCGATCACATCCATCTTCTCGTAGTAGTTCACATCCGAGGGCATGAATCCGATGTGGCGTTTGATCTCCTTGCTTTCTTTCACGATGTCTTTGCCGAATATGGTACCGCTGCCGCTGGTGGGGAAGATCAGGCCCAGCAATGTGCGTATGGTGGTGGACTTGCCGGCGCCGTTGGGACCGATGAATCCAAAGATCTCGCCCTCCTGGATCTCGAGATCCAGGTCAAGGATACCCATATCCTTGCCGTAGTATTTCGTGAGTTTATGTGTCTCAATAACGTTCATTTTCCTGCCTTACCTATTCTGTTTATAGTCGACTGCCATCATATTTCAGAATACCACTGAAAAGAAAGATATATTCAAGCCCTCCGGATCAACTTTGACAGTAACATTTTTTAGCTTCTTTTGGTAATATGTGTCCTTATAGAGTGCAATGACCATGACAAACGATTACACTTCTTTCACTGGAGGGGCAAAGATGACGCAACGGTTTGTGCTGTTATTGGGGATCCTGGGATTGGTTATATTCTCTTTCGGACAAGAATCCTTCCAGATCGGTGCGCTCGGCGAAGAGGGCGAGTTGATCTACCCGCGCCATATCGCGGAGGGCCCGGACGGGAGCATCTATGTCTATGACCAGTCCGATGCCTTTATCAAGGTCTACTCTGCCGAGGGACGCTACCTGCACAAGTTCGGCGGTGAAGGGCAGGGCCCCGGGGAGATCCAGCGCAAGGAAGGCGTGTCCTTCGGCTTTACACCGGATGAGGAGCTGTTCTTCACGGAG
>JAUWTO010000061.1 GCA_030614685.1 Candidatus Aminicenantota bacterium | reverse complement strand
GATTCCGAACGGACACGCGTGACATAGGGGGCCCCGTTGAGCAGGCTCTCCAGGGGAAACGTGATGAGCCGTTCCACATCCTCGGCCGCCATGCCCTCGTTCTCGGTGATGATGTTGACCAGGGGGGCATTGAGGTCGGGATAAATATCTTTGGGCATGCGGGTGTATACGATCACTCCCCATATGGAGATCAGTGCGACCAGCAGGATGGTCAGAAGACGGTGTCCAAGCGCGAAATCGATGAGCTTATTGATCATGATGATGTCTCCCGGGTGGGCATTGTAAGGCGATCAATGGATGTGGCCTGATTTGAGGATCTCTTCATAGAGCTTGGATTTGAGCTGGTAGCTGCCTGTGACGACCACTTCATCTCCTTCCGCAAGGCCCCGCAGGATCTCGATATATCCGTTCTCCCTGGCCCCGGTGTGCACCACCTGCAGGAAGAACTGCCCGCCGCGCTTGATGAAGGCGCTCTTGTCGCCCTTGTCGTCGAGCACGGCCTCCAGCGGAACCACCAGCGCCTGGCTTTGATGATTCAAGTCTATCCGGATGCTGGCGAACATGCCGGGCTTCAGCTTGTATTCCCTGTTTTCCACTTCCGAGCGCACGGCGATGGTACGGGTGTCCTCCTTGAGGACATCGCTGATGTAGATGATCTTGCCCGAAAACGTTTCTCCCGGATAGGCCGGCACGTTCAGCTTCACGGTCATTCCCAAGCGGATCTTGGCGATGTCCTTTTCGTAGATTTCAGCGTCGGTCCAGAGGATGGTGGGGTCCAGGAGGACCAGGATCTCGGTCTCCTGGTCGATCATACCGCCCAGGACGGCGTTGTTCTGGATGACCTTCCCGGCAATGGGCGCATAGAGAGAGATGATGGGATTGATCGGATGGGATTTGTTGATGGTCTCGATCTCCTGCTCGGAAAAACCCAGGACATGCAGCTTCTTTTCCGCCGCATCCAGGCTGGCCAGGGCCACCTTGAGGTCCGCCTCAGCTGTAAGGGAATCTTTCTTGGCCCCGACGCCCCGGTCGAACAGCCTCTGCTGGCGTTCGTAATTGACCGTGGCTAGCTCGTGGTCCGCCTGGGCCTTGTAGAAATCGGATTTGGCGTTCCCCACCTCTTCACTCTGCAGGGTCACCAGACGCTGCCCCTTCTTGACCCAATCGCCGATCTTGATGTGGATCTGGGAGATGCGGGCGGGGAAGGCATAGCTGACGATGGCCTTGTTGTTCTGACGGGCGATGACCTTGCCCATAGCGGTCAGGCCGGATTTCAAAGGCTGGTATGAAACTTGAGTCGTCCGGATCTCGACCGCCTCTTTTTCCTGATCCGATAGCATGATCCCGTCTGTGCGGCGCATGCCCCTGCCGTCCGTGCGGCCGAGGCCTCTTCCGCCGACACGAGGGCCTTCCCCCTTGCGCAATGGCTTGACCTGGGGTCTTTCTGTATCCTGCCCGGCTGCGGTCTCCTGGGACTGGGCGAGGTTCTGCTCCCCCGCTGCTTCCTGGCGATGGCCGCAGCTTATCCCTGCCGCCATGACAGCGACGGCAAGCATCAGGGTCATGTATGGTTTAATCATGGTAAACTCCTTCCAGTGGCTGGCCGATGGATTTCTCCAGGGCGGCGAGGGCGGCCCGGTGGTTGAAAAGGGCGTCGGCATATGTGGTCCGGGATTCGATCAGGGTGCGGCGGGCCGCGATGAGCTCGATGCCCCCGATTTCTCCTTCCTGATAGCTGAACAGGAACATGTTGTACACTTCTTCTGCCTGGGTGAGGATCTCCTCCTCGAACAGTTTGATCTGATTGGTGGAGGCCACGGCATTCAGATAGGCATCTTCTACTTCCAGGGAGATGGTGTTCTCGATGTGCTCCGCTTCCTTGTACAAAGCGCTGATGTTTGCCTGGGCCTCGGCGATCGCTCCCCTGGAAGGCTGCCAGAAATAGAGGGGGATGGAAAAAGAGAGTGTGAAATCCCACCACTGGCCCTCACCCGCGACTTTGTGCCGGTTGACACCCAGCTCGAAGTCCGGGAGGTAGCTCATCTGGGCCGACTTTCTCTGCAGTCCCTCCCGCTCCAGGGCGAAATTGATCTTTTTCATCTCGGGCCGAAAGGACTGGGCCCGATTTTTCAGCTCCACCAGGTCGAGTTCGATGGTTTTGGATCTGAGTTCTCCCACAATCTGCAGCGGCTCGTATTTCCGGCGGGCCATGAGGTAGTTCAGGTAGGCGCGGGTCAGGCGCTCGTCGCTGGCGGCGCGCCGCAGTTCGTTCTGCGCTTTGGAGACTTCGACCTGGGCTCGGAGGACCTCCACCTGAGCCACATCTCCAGCCTCGAACTTGACCTGGGCTTTGTTCAGAAAATCCTGAGACAGGTCCAGGTCCTGCTGGACGTACTTTAACTTTTCCTGGGCCAGCAGAAGCCCGTAGAACGCCTGCTTGACCTGGAACGTGATGTCCAGCTTGAGCAGGTTGATATCCTGCAGGATCTCCTCCGATTCCTTACCGGCGATCTTCCCCTTGATGCTCTTTTTTCCCGGGAATTCGAACGGCTGGCTGATGCCGAAATACCATTCGCCCGCATTCTTGAAATCGAAGAGGCGGTCCTGCAGGTCTGAATCCCAGTTGAGGGAGGGCTGGTCAAAGGCCTTGGCCTGGCTGATGCGAGCCAGGGATGCCTGGTGCTGCTGTATGGATCCAAGGATCAGGGGATTGTGCTGGATGGCCGTAAGGATGCAGTCATCCAGGCTCAGGACCTGAGTGCCGCTTTCCTGGGCCTGGAGCGGAAGCACCAGGCTGACGGCGAGACCCAACAGAATCAAATTCTTGGCAGTATTCATCTGACCTCCTTGAACGTGGTGTGGGGACGGCAGCTTGGAGGCTGCATGTCCGGTAGAATAGGGGGGGTCAGACGATGGGAGGAGACCGCGAAGAGGGAAGGATCGGGACGACCTGGTCAGTCTGCAGGCTCTCACAGGTCATGAGGGTGTCCAGCAGGGTCAGCTGAGGGGAAATGAAGAAGTTGATCTGAGTGGTCGTGAGCGTGGAGTTCAGGAAATGGCAGGCTGGGCAGGAGTTTCCGCCCTGCAGGCTGGTGTCCTGATGGAGGAAATTGATGAAGAGCGTGAGGAAGAAAAAGGCGAGAAGGAAGCTGATATTGAAGCTGATTCGGTGTTTCTGGAGCATTACCAATCCTGCTAAGTAGAACTATTCTAACAGATTGGGCACACAAAATCTCCTGAATAATTCATAAAAAATGTCGATATTTCAAGTAATACATGTAATATCAAGGATTTACATGAGATTTTCGATGAGCACACAAAAAGGATCGACATTTTTTATGAATTATCCAGGATACCGGATTCATTTCCCCAGACGCAGGCCGGCGTAGGCTGAAAAACCCGGGCTTCCGTAGCCCTTCACGACCTCGTATTCCTGGTTCAGAAGATTGTCCAGGCGAGCGAAGACCTGCAGGAGAGGCAGGATCTCGTAGGATGCCGCCGCGTTGATCAGAAGGTAGCTGTCCAGGGTGACGCGTGTGGATTCGTAGCCCACCCAGAAATTGTCCTCGCGCGCTCCCACGTACAGGAGGTCGGCCGTCACATGTCCTTTGGCTGCAAATCCGGTGCCGATCCTGAGGGCGAGCTTGTGCTTGGGCCGGCGGAGCAGGTATTCGCCGCTTTCCTCATCCTTGGCCTCTGTCCGGGTATATTCGGCCGAAAGAAACAGATCCTTCCAGGGATTGGTCCGCAGGAACAGCTCCGCACCTCTGGTGGAGGCCTTTTTCAGGTTGAGATATCCGTCCGTGTAGGTGAAATCGATCAGGTTCTCGAAGGAATTCGAGAAATAGAGTGCGCCTAGCCGGAGCCGTCCCCGCAGGAACTCCTGCTCCACCCCCAGGTCCCATCCGAGGGTCCTTTCCGGTTCCAGGTTTTCATTGCCGACCGGGCCGTACAAAGTGGGAGGGGCATAGAGCTGATAGAGCGAGGGGGCCTTGAATCCCGTGCCCAGAGACGCTTTAAGGCGTGTGCCGGTGCGGTCAAAGTATGCGCCGGGTGCGATCCGAAAGGTGACGGCGCCCCCGGCCTGGCTGTGATGGTCGTATCGGGCTCCGAGGGCGGCAAAGAATTTCCCGGACAGGGTGACACGGTCCTGGATGTACGCCCCGAAGGTGTCGGAGGCCTGCTTGGGGAACAGGCTCTCATAGGGGCCCCAGATGCTTTCCGAATAGTACTCGGATTCCCCCTGTTCCCGGGAGTACGCCAGGCCGGCTGTCACGGTGTTGTTCTCGTGGGCGAAGATATTGTTCTGCCAGTCGAGCTTGAGGAGGTCGCTCTTGAAGTGGGAGCGCTCGCTTTCCTGGGGATGGGTCTCGTCCGGGGGATTGTCCTGCCTGCGCTCATACTGGAGATAGGACAGGCTTAACTTGGATTCCCAGCGGTTGTGCACGAAGAGCCCGCGGGCACTCCCGCCCAGGAGTACGGCGTTGTAGTCCTGCACGTTGTTGGGATCATCGCCGTAGTCGCCGCCGTAGTTGTCGATGTCCAGGCGGCTGTCGATCGACCGGAAGGTCAGGTCCAGGTCCAGGTTTTCCTGAGGATGATAGCCCAGTTTGCCCGACAGGGTCAGGTTCGTGTATCCGTCGTTCTCGATGTTCCCCGCATACTGGCTGCCGGCAGCCGAAAACCCCCCGGATTCGAGGTAAGACGCTCCTGCGGAGTAGGAGACTTCACCGCTCCGTCCGGAGACCTCTGCGTTCCCGTTCAGAGTGGAGTAGCTGCCTCCTTGGGCTGAGAAGTGCATCCGGGGCTTGCCATGTTCCTGACGGGTGACGATGTTGATGACCCCGCCCATGGCGTCCGAGCCGTAGAGGGTGCTCTGCGGGCCGCGCGCGATCTCGACCCGGTCGATGCTTTCTACCAGCAGCAGCCCCATGTCGAAGGTGCGGCTTGGTGTCATGGGATCATTGAGCTCCATGCCGTCGATCATGACCTTTGTGTGCTCGGAATTGGCGCCCCGGATTTGAACCGAAGAAGAGGAGCCCAGGGGTCCGTTCTGGGTGTAGGAAAGTCCCATGACCTCGGCCAGGGCTTCCAGCACCGTAAATTTTTTGGTTTTCTCCAGGTCCTGCCGCGTGATGACTGTGACCGAGCTGGCGGTCTCCTTCACGGAGGTCTCCATCCGGTTGGCCGTGACCGTGACCTCGTACTCCAGTTTTTCCTGCGGCTTCTCCTGTTCAGCCTTGGGATTGTCCTGGGCAAGCAGAGAAAGGGAAAAAAATAACAGCACCAGGATCAATGCTCCGATCAGAGATTTTCTGCACATCATGCTTCCTCCTTTCCAGGCTTCCGGCCTAGATTTTTAGGCAGGAAGCCATACAACGAGGAGGAAAGTGGGGGCTAATAATAACCACCCTACCTTCCGCCCGAAGATGGGTTGTGCGGGTGTGCGGTAGGTCTCCTGACTGACGGGTTTTCCTCGTCCCGGGCCTTCCCATTCTCTGGAGAACAGTGGCCTTCTCCGGGACACTTTCCCGATCACAGTAGCGGGGGCTGTGCCCGATTCTCACGGACTTCCCTGTTCCGCAAACCTTTGTCTCGATAAACGAGAGGGTATGGTGACAGGCCCTATCCCCTTTGTCAACCGACAGGGGCATTTAAAACGTCTGACGGGAAAGCATACCCGCTGTCATCGCGAGCACCCCTGGGTGTGAAGCGATCTCAGAGATCACTTCGCTTCGCTCGTGATGACATTTGTTTGCCCGGGATGACGTTTTGCCTTTGAAGACCTTTACAAGGCGGCTCCTTGGCAGGTGTTCCGGGCCTTCAGCGTATCCTCAATCTCCCGGATGATGGCGGACTTGTCTCTCAACCAGTCCGGCGCCACCAGGATGTCACGGTGAGCTTCGCTGACCAGCCTCTGCACCAGGATGTCCGGTGCCAGATGCTCCAGGAGATGGATGACCGTGGTAATATATTCCTCCCGCTCCAGGAGGCGGAGATTGCCTTCCTTGAAAACCTGTGCGAGCCGGGAGAAGCGGGTGACATAAAGCATGTGGAACTTGACGGCATCCACGCCCAGGGCTGAGACCTCATGCACGGTCTGGGTCATATCTTGGAGGTCTTCACCAGGGAGGCCCAGTATCAGATGCGCACACACAAAGATGCCCCTCTGCCTGAGTGCACGGACTGCTTGGGCCGTGGCTTTGACGTCATGCCCTCGCTCTATGGTACGCAGCGTCTCTTCCCGCATGGACTGCACGCCCAGCTCGACCCAGGTGTAATGCCCTCTCGTATAGCCCTGGATGAGGTCCAGGACCTTGCTTGAGAGGCAGTCCGGGCGAGTGGCGATGGACAGCCCAACGACTTCCTCAAAGGCCACAGCCTGGTCGTAAAGGGTTTTGAGTTGGCGGCAGGAGCCGTATGTGTTGGTGAATGACTGGAAATAGGCGATGAATCTCTCGGCGTGATAACGCTTCCTGAGACCCTCCATCCCCGAACGCATCTGCTCGGTGACGGTGGGCTGCACCTCTCCGGTTGTACGCCCGGAGCCTCCGGCCGGATCACAGAACAGGCATCCGTCATCCCCCACCGTGCCGTCTCGGTTGGGGCAGCTCAGCCCTGCGTCCAGGGCGACCTTGTAGACCCGGCATTCAAATTTCTGCCTCAGGTGTTCGCTGAAGCGGCGGTAGCGGCTTTCTCTCATCATTATCTGTCTTCTATGATGCCCGTTCCCGATTTGTATGGAAATGTCAGCGCCAGCGCTGCGAGATCAGGAGGTGGATGAACAGCGGCCCTCCGATGAGGGCCGTGATGATTCCGACCGGGAGTTCCGTGGGGGACAGCACGGTGCGGGCCACGGTGTCGCAGACAGCCAGGGCAGCCCCCCCCAGGAGAAATGCGGCGGGGAGGACCATCCGCAGATCCACTCCGCTTAGCCTGCGGACCGCGTGGGGCACGATCAGCCCTACGAACCCGATCGGCCCCACCAAGGAAACCACGGCCGCTGTGGCCAGTCCTCCGCCGACAAAGACGTTTCGCCGGACAAGCTGCACGTCCACGCCCTGGGCCAGGGCCAAGTCTTCGCTGAGCGCGATGTGGTTGAGATCGCGGGCGTGATAGAGCAGGAGGCCCAGGCCCGGGAGGAGGAGGGGCAGGATGCCAAGGAGTTGTCCATATCCCAGGATATCCAGACCCCCCATCATCCAGCGTTGGAAGACGACAAGGGAATTGGGCTCGGCCAAATAGGTCAGGAGCAGGATGCCTCCGGCGCAGATGATGCTGATGGTCACACCGGCCAGGAGGAGGGTGTAGACAGACATCCCCCTCGGGCTGCGGGCCAGGCGCTGGATCAGGAACAGAGCGGCCGCGGCCCCCAGCACGGCAAAGATCTGCAGCGAACCGAACGGTCCCCAGACCGCCCAGAGGGCGGGGAACGAGATGGTCAAGAAGGCTCCCAGCGCCGCCCCTCCGCTTATACCGAGCGTGAAGGGCTCCACCAGGGGGTTCCGGAAGAGGACCTGGAACGAGGCCCCGACCACAGCCAGCGCTCCCCCCGCCAGCAGGGCCAGCAGGACCCGCGGCACCCGCTGGTGCCAGAAGATATCGCCGGCAGGTTGGCGATCACCCTGCAGATAGCTCGCCACTTCCCCGGGGGAGATGGATCCGGGCCCGATCCAGGGGCTCACCAGTGCCACCATCAGGAACAGCAGGGCGTAGCCGGTCAGGGCCTTGGCCTTCATCCTGTGTCCTCCCGGGCGGCACGGGCGATAAGAATGGGGCACCCGGTCTCTGGATGCTCTCCCATCAATACATCCGCACCATACACCTCGGTCACGCGGTCCCTGGTGAGCACCTGCTGGGGTGATCCCAGGGAGAGGATCTTACCTGCGGAGAGCAGGAGAAGTCGGTCGCTGTAGAGGGCGGCCAGGTTGATGTCATGGGTGACCACAGCGATGCCCATCCCGTCCCGTGCCAAGCGGTGCAGCAGTTGGAAGAAGCGGATCTGATGGGGAAGGTCGAGCGCCGCGGCCGGCTCATCCAGGAGGAGGAAGCGGGGCTGCTGCGCCAGCACCGAAGCCAGGAAGGCGCGCTTTTTCTCTCCCCCGGAGAGCTGTGACAACCTCCGCATGCGCAGGAGGAGCATGCCGGTCAACTGCAGGCTGCTGTCGATGGCAGCCCTGTCGTCAGGTCCCAGTCGGCCCCACCCCTCGACATGCGGATAGCGTCCCATCCCCACCAGTTCTTCCACGGTCAAGTCGTACTCGCTGCTGAGCTCTTGGGGAAGGAAACCCAGTTCCCTAGCGGCCGAGCGCCTGTTCAGACCCTGCAGGTCCCGGCCTTCAAGCTGAACTTGCCCAGACCGCGGAGCGAGCAGTCCGGCCGCAATATGCAGGAGGGTCGTCTTCCCAGAGCCGTTGGGGCCGATGATGCCCAGGACCTCTCCGGCCCTGAGAATGAGCTCTGAAACACTGAGCTCCCAGTCGATGCCGGGAAAGCGGTGGGTGATGTCCCGCAGCTCAATCATGCCTTTCCTCGAAGAGCTCCGGGTGGATAGCCGCAGCCAACCTCTTTGCGGTCTGTGCGATCCGTACTCCCGGGATCAACAGATAATCATCTGTGAGGAAGTGGATCCGGCCGGCCTGAACCGCGGGTAGAGTGGCCAGCCGTTCCCAGTCGGCCTTCAACAGGACCTGATTGTCGGGGGATATGCCTTCAGCCAGCACCTCGATGATGACATCCGGCCGGCGCCTCACCAGGGCCTCTTTGGAGATACGCGGATACGTTCCCGGGGCATCGGCGAAGATGTTGCGACCTCCCGCCAGCTCGATCAGTTCATGGAGGAAGGTGCCGGAGCCCGTGGTCATGAGGCCGGTCAGGTCACCCGGAGTGTGCCCCAGTCCCAGAAAGACGCTCCTCGGCGGCCGAGACTGTGTCTTCCGGGCCAGGTCGGCCAACTGCTGCCGGATTCCGGTGGCCAGGTGCTCTGCGGCCGTTTCCGCATCCAGGACCTCGCCGATCCTCTGGATAGCGGACGTGATGTGCTCGATTCTGTCGATTTCCACGGACAGGATCGGTATCCCCTGCTCACGGCAGAATCGGTCAAGCATCTGATGCCGGCCCTGGATGATGACCAGGTCCGGTTCCAGGGAGAGGATCCTCTCACGGTTGGGATTGATCTGTCCTCCGATCTGTGTCACGGCTTGTGCCTCAGGGGGATAAAAAGAAAAAGCGCTCACACCCACGACGCGGGAGCCCGCTCCCAGGCTGAAGACGATCTCGGTGATGCTGGGAGACGCGCAGATCATCCTGTGGATGGCAGGCTGGGCTTCGCCTTGGGAGAGGCGCTGTGCACTCGTTTCGTCCTGCACCCCATCATACAGGAAATAGACCACGGCTGATCCCAGCAAAACAAGGGCCAGGGTCAAGGCCAGCGGCAGGTTTTGGATCTGTTTCATGGAAGCGAAATCACCTTGCCTTAATCAGCAGGATTTGTCAACGCCCCTCCCAGTCCCTTCCACCATTTGAGTACTCATCCCTTTGTCGGTTTAAGCGTCTAAATATAAGAGAGCCGCGCCCACCTGTGTTCCCGCCCACCGCCATCAGTCCACCCCAGCCTCCCGCCTTAAAAGGATAGAGGGATCTTATGGCTAAACCGCAGGCGTGATTTCTGGGGGCTGAAAGAGGTGAGCTGCCCGCTTCGGGGTGAAGCGGGCAGCTGCCATGGGGATGGATTAAAGATTAGGGGAATCTATCTCAATCCTTGGATAAAAGGAGGGGTAAAAAGGAGGGACTTGCGTAGGTCCTTTTGTTTCTATCTCTCTTTTCTTAGCCATTCCACTACTATATACGCTAAAATCGTTCAAAGAGTTGCTTGTTTGGTGCATATTCCGCATGGAAATGGCGGGTTTCCCCTGAAAAACGGAATTTGGCCGTTTTGGGCCCTTTTAGGATGGAGAATGCGAGAAGGCGGTCGGGGGCGAATGGGCCCGAAAACCGGTGCCACAGGAATTGTAACTCATTGATAACTATAGAAGTAAACAGAAACTATGCTTTCTTTTGAGTCCTTGCTGTCCCCCAACTGCAACGTTTCAAATATTATATCATAGATTTTTGCGTGATTACAAGCATTTTTTTTATTTTTCTTAAAATCACCTAATTTCCATGTGAAAGGGCGGATAATCCCTCTTAAATCGGCATTTTTTATGAATAGTCCAAGTTAGTGGTCGGGAGCCATTTTTTGACTCCGGAGATACAATTCTCTAGAATGAAACCAAACCTGAACTATCCACTGGTGAATAGTCCAGGCGCTTGGATTTTTCACGGGCCGAGATTTGTACAGCGATAAGGAAGCGTCTCATGAAGTGGAGTTATCTACATTGATTGGGCCACGACGAAGTCGGTGTGCTGAGATCGGCTTGCCAGAAGGGTAAAGAATGTTGATATGGGGATTTTAATTCTTCATGTCATAAGTGTCGACATTCTTTATGAATGATTCAGGCTAGTTCAGAGGATCAGGAGTCGGGAATGAACAAAGACGAGTTCCGGCAGTGGGGATACCGCTTTGTGGACTGGGTGGCGGATTATTTCGAAAACGTGGGTCAATATCCGGTGCGTCCCGCCATCCAGCCCGGAGATATCAAGAAACGGCTCCCCGAAGAGGCGCCCATTCAGGGCGAACCCATGGAGGCCGTTTTCGCCGATTTTCAGGAGATCATCGTTCCCGGTATGACCCACTGGCAGCACCCGTCCTGGTTCGCCTATTTCTCCGCCAACAACAGCCCGCCCTCTGTACTGGCGGAGCTGCTCACCGCCGGTATGGGCGCCCAGTGCATGATCTGGGAGACTTCGCCGGCCGCCGCAGAGCTGGAAGAGGTGGTGCTGGAATGGCTGCGCAAGCTCCTGGGTCTGCCTGAGGGATTGTCCGGTGTCATACAGGACACGGCTTCGACGGCCTCCCTGGTGGCGATGCTCACCGCGCGGGAGCAGGTCACCGGCTTCGAAGCTAACCGCCGGGGGCTCAAAGAGCCGCTTCTGGTCTATGTCTCGGAAGAGGCCCACTCCAGCGTGGAGAAGGGGGCCAAGATCGCCGGCTTCGGCAGGGAAAACGTCCGTATGATCCCCACGGACGCGGCATTCGCCATGATCCCGGAGGAGTTGGAGCGGGCCCTGGTCTCGGATAAAGACCGGGGGCTGCAGCCCGCCTGTGTGGTGGCTACGCTCGGGACCACGTCCTCCTCGGCCATCGATCCACTGAAGCCCATCGGCCGGATCTGCCGCCGGCACAAGGTCTGGCTGCATGTGGATGCCGCCTATGCCGGTAACGCCGCCATCCTCCCGGAGAAGCGGTGGATCTTCGACGGCGCGGAATTCGTGGACTCGCTGGTGTTCAATCCCCACAAATGGATGCTCACCAACTTCGACTGCTCAGCCTATTATGTCAAGGATGAGGGGGCCCTGATCCGTACCTTCGAGATCCATCCCGAATACCTCAAGACCGGAGTGGATGCCGTGGTCAAGAACTACCGGGACTGGGGAATCCAGCTGGGCCGGCGCTTCCGGGCCTTGAAACTCTGGTTCGTGCTCCGCTCCTATGGAGTGGAGGGGATACAGGCCATGATCCGGGAGCACATCCGCCTGGCACAGTTGTTCAAGGAATGGGTGGAGGCCCATGGGTCATTCGAGGTCATGGCGCCGGTGCCCCTCAGCCTGGTCTGCTTCCGGCTGAATGACGGACGCCCGGAGGAGGAGCTGGACCGGATCAACCGCGAACTGCTCACGCGGCTCAATCAGACAGGACGCCTCCTGCTGACGCAGACCATCCTCAAGGGAAAGTATGTGATCCGCATGGCCATCGATTCTCACACCACGGATGAGCAGCATGTCCGGAATGCCTGGGATCTCATCCGGGAGACGGGGGCGGCCCTGCTGAGCAAGGCCCAAGTGTGAGCGGATGTTTCAAACAGAGATCCTGATCTGGATCCAATCCCATGCCTCAGGTTTCTGGACGGCGTTCTTCAAGTTCTGGTCCGCTGACACCGAGTGGGTCATTCCCCTCATGCTGCTCATACTGTTCGCCGTCAGTCTCCGGGCCGGATTC
>JAUWTO010000243.1 GCA_030614685.1 Candidatus Aminicenantota bacterium | reverse complement strand
TACATATATATGCATATGAGGACGACATTAAACATTGATGACAGTCTTCTGAACAAAGCCGCAAAACTCACGGGGGTCTCAGAAAAAACAGCACTCGTAAGGAAAGGTCTCGAGGCGCTAATCATGCTGGAGAGCAGCAAAAGGCTCGCCCGTCTCGAGGGATCGGAAAAATTCCTGCGGGGGGCCTCACGAAGAAGGCTTTTTTAGGAATCTACTCATAATACCATGGTGCTGGTCGATACATCCGTATGGCTTTCTCATTTCAGGGGGGACCATAAGGACCTGACAGAACTGCTGGACAAGGGGACAGTCGCGATCCATCCCTATGTGATCGGGGAGCTGGCGTGCGGGGATCTCAAGAACCGGGAGGAGATCCTGGCTCTGATGCAGGATCTGCCCATGGCCCTGCCAGCCGAACACGACGAGATCCTCGGCTTTATCGAATCCCGACGGCTCATGCGGCAGGGCCTTGGAATAGTCGACGTGCACCTGCTGGCATCGGCGCTCCTGTCAGGCATCGAGATCTGGACAGAGGACCGGCACCTGGCCAAAACCGCCGCTGACCTCGATATCGCATTCTTCTGATCTCTGAATCAGGATTCCGATCTTTGATCAGATAATACTCCGATAACGTTTTGGGGACGCGTTTTGGGGACAGACCTCGAAATCTGTTTGTAAACATTAAAGTTAAGACCTTAAACAGCCCATTTTACGGGCTTATTTGCCTAGTTCTACCACTAAAAACACATCCATAAGGAAATCAAATGACTCATTCGATCTTTGTTCTAAAAGTGCTGTTTTTGGCCCAAAAAACATACGTTTAAGGGAATATTTCCAGCGTTTTATACATGTAATTATAATTATATCAATAACTTTCCAAGGTCCGTCCCCGAATTTTCCGAATTTTTCCAGGGGCCCGGATATCCTAGTATTTCTATAAGATTTCATATATCATTGAACGTGATCGTTTGAAACATCGATCATAGGGGATAACACATGAATAAACATAAAGATCATATCCTGGATGTTCACATCAATCCCAACGTGAGCGGGCTCAAGCCGTCGGCTACGGTCGCCATAAACGACCTTTCCAATGAGCTCAAACGGGATGGAAAAAAGATCTTCAAAATGGGGCTGGGCCAGTCGCCCTTCCCGGTCCCGGAGTGTGTGGTCGAAGCGCTGCGGGAGAATGCCCACCAGAAAGACTACCTTCCGGTCAAGGGGCTGCGAGAGCTGCAGGAGGCTGTGGCCGAGCACCACCGCCGCAACTTCGGCATCGATGCCGACCCGGATGACGTCCTGATCGGCCCGGGCTCCAAGGAGCTCATGTTCGTGCTGCAGCTGACCTATTTCGGCGACCTGGTGATCCCGGCACCCAGCTGGGTGTCCTACGCACCCCAGGCCAAGATCATCGGGCGCCACATCCAATTTCTCCCGACCCAGTTCGAGAACGACTGGCATCTGACCCCGGAGGATCTGGAGGAGAGATGCACCCTGGACCCGGGTCGCCCTCGCCTCCTGATCCTGAACTACCCCCTCAACCCCACCGGCACCACCATGTCTAAAGCACGCCTGGAAAAGCTGGCGCAGGTGGCCGACCGGTACCGCGTGGTGCTGCTCTCCGATGAGATCTACGGTAAGATCCACCACGATGGGGCACACCAATCCATCGTTCCTTTCTACCCTGAAGGGACCATCTTCAGCGGCGGGCTGAGCAAGTGGTGCGGGGCCGGGGGCTGGAGGCTGGGCGTGTTCGTGTTCCCGCGGTCGCTGCGGTGGCTGCTCAAGGCTATGGCTGCCGTAGGTACCGAGACCTTTACATCGACCAGCGCGCCCATCCAGTATGCGGCTGTGCGGGCGTTCCAGGAAGGACCGGAGATCGACGCCTACCTAAAGAAATCCCGACGTGTCCTTAAGGGCCTGGGAAATGCCATCGCCCGCAGGCTCGATGAGGCGGGGGCCCGCGTCCGCTATCCCCAGGGCGGATTCTACCTGTTCCCGGATTTTTCCGCGTTCAGGGGAAAACTCGAGGCCCGGGGGATCAAGACCAGCGCGGATATGAGCCGGCGCCTGCTGGAAGACACCGGGGTGGCCTTTCTGCCGGGCAGTGATTTTGGCCGGTCTCCCGAAGAGCTGACCGCACGCCTGGCATATGTGGACTTTAACGGCAAGGAGGCCCTGGAGGCCGTCGGATCAATATCCGAGGATCACCCGTTCGATGAAAACTTTCTCAAGACATACTTCGGAAAAGTCATCGAAGCGATCGACCGCATCAACGAGTGGATGACCAGATAGTAACCCAGATCGTAACAGAGAGAGGCCTGGAGCAAGGTCACTCATGTTTGATGGAGTCGACCGGATTTGCTGTGGCTGCCCGCAGGATGTTGGCGCTGATGGTCAGCATGGTTACCAGAATTACCAGGGCCAGGGGGGCGAGAAAGAGGAGAATGCTCACAGGCATGCGATTGGCAAAGGCCTGGAGCCACTGCAGGATCCCCAGGTAGGTGAGCGGCCAGGACACGATCAGGGCGATAAAGATCACCACGAAAAAATCCCTGAAGAGGAGTGTGAGTATCTCAGAGGTGGTGGCACCCAGCACCTTGCGGATGCCGATCTCTTTGGTGCGCTGCAGGGCCATGAACGCGGACACACCGAAGATCCCGAGGCCGGTGACGAACACGGCCAGGAGGGAAAAGATCCCCATGACTTTGCCGAACAGCTCATCGGCCCGGAACTGCTGGTCATAGTAATCGTCCAGGAAAAAGAACTCGAAGGGATTGCCGGGGAAGAACTCGGCATACCGGTCCTGGACTGCGGCGATGATCGCCTTGGTGTCCGGCCCGTCGACCTTGACGGCGAATTGGCCCCGCTCGCCCCTGCCGTAGGGAAGCAGGCGGTAGATAGTGGGCTCGAAGGCGGCTTTGGGAGACTGCTGGTGGTAGTCTGAGAGGACGCCAATGATGTTGTAGATCTCTCCCCAGTAGTCCACCTGCTGGCCCACCGCCTCATGGCTGGAGGCAAAGCCCATCCATCGGACTGCGGTCTCGTTGAGGATGAGGGCCATTTCGTCGGAAGGGAATTCGCGTGAGAAATTCCGCCCATGCAGGAGATCGAGTTTGAAGACATCCACAAACTCATAATCGACTCCGACGATCATGTAATTTTTGCCTTTTCCCTGATCCTCGCCGGCTTTCAGGATGGCGCCGGCATCCCAGAAAATCTGGCGGCCCGGGACCTCAGTGACGACGCACATCTGCCGGACTCCGGGTTCCCTGAGGAGTTCCTCCTTGAAGGCACTGAATTTCTGAACAAAGGCCTCGTCCCTGACTCGGGGGGCCTTGACCACCAGGATCTGCTCCATGTCGAAGCCCGAATCCCGGCCTTTCATGAAGAGGATCTGCCTGTAGACGGTAAAGGCGGAGGTCAGGAGAACCAGGGCGATGACGAACTGGAAGATGGCCAGGGCCTTTCGGAAATTGATTCCCCTTGGAACGCTGCCCAGCATGCCGCGAATGACCCTAAGGGGTTGGAATGCGGAGATGGCCGTTACCGGGTAGGACCCCGAGAGGAAGATGCCTGCTAAAAAGAGGAGAGGGACCGCTGCCCAGAACCAGGCACGGCTCCAGAGGCTGAGGCCCTGGGGGATGCCGGCCAGACGGCTGAAACCCGGGAGGAGGGCCTGGACCAGGGCGAGGGCCAGGACCAGGGCGATGAGGTTTACGGCGGCGGTCTCGAAGAGGAGTTGGATGCTGACCTGGAAGCGGGATGCGCCCACCACCTTGCGCAGGCCCACCTCGCGGGC
>JAUWTO010000374.1 GCA_030614685.1 Candidatus Aminicenantota bacterium | reverse complement strand
GCCAGGACCAGGGTTACGGCACTGGCGCCGCTGACGCGCAGCGCATTTTTGTCCTTTGTCACCCTGCCGTCATGCTCATGCACCATGAGCCTGGACTCGAACCGGAGGATGCTCGGCCGAAGCGTGTCTTCCCTCCTGTGTGCATAGCCCGAAATCCGTCCACGCAGGGAAATACTATTGTTTCGGGCTTCGATCTGAGATTCTTCATGGGGGGTGGTCAGGGATACAGTAAAATTCAACTGTCCGGGTTCATCCGAGGTCAGGCGGATCACCAGGACCTGATCCGGGAAGCTGGAAAAAACCGAACGCGTAAATTTGACATTGTCCTTGGTATACTGCACCGAGGCAACAGCGCTGTCCAGATTCAGCGCACGCTGATAATTGGAGAATTCCTGTGGCCCCTCGAATTCAAGCCAGATATCGCCGAAAGGCTGATAACGCTCCTGACGCAGAGGGATGCTCATGAATTTCTGCATGGATAATTTCTCAGCCTCTTGCTGTTTACCCTCCAACAACAGGCGCCGGATCTCCGGTAGATACTCATAAGCTTCCGGGTTGGAATAGTCGCGTGGAATACCCGTCCAGAGGGAGTCTTCGTTGAATTGGATATGTTCCTTGTTCACTCCGCCGAAAACCATGCCTCCCAGCCTCCCGTTGCCCACGGGAAGTGCCTCTGTCCATTCCACAGCAGGACTCACATACCAGAGGCGCATTGGGTCTGGATCTATCTCGGATTTGCCACTTCTGTCTGATGTACAGGTCATAATCAGCAGCACAGCCAAAGGGGTTAAAAGCAGCAGGGTTCGAAATCTTGAATTCATGTCTTTCTCACTTCCGAGGATCTATACAATCAAATTCATGCCCGGCCCGGTTTAGCGGCTCCGGCCGTCTTGGCGTATGGCCTCGAGTTTTTCGGTCAGGCGCTCTGCGATCTCCGGGAACCGCGCTATCACATTTGTGGTTTCCGAGGGATCGGCCTCCAAGTCGAACAGAAAATAGGGCTTCTCAAAGGGCTTCCCGACCGGCTTCTGGCGCCCCCCGGATCCACTGCCGAACACCATCTTCCATTTTTCATCGCGGAGGGAAAATGTCCCATTGCTCGAATGATGGATCACTGGAGTTCGCTTGTGCGTCAAGTCGTTTTCGTACAGCAAAGACAACAGGCTGAAACTGTCCTCCGCAGAATCATCAGGCAACGCAAAATCTGTAATTTCAGCGCAGGTGGCCATGAAATCCGTCAGGCATATCGTCTGACTGCACTGAGTCTGAGGCTCTATCCTTCCAGGCCAGCGTACGATGAAGGGCACGCGGTGGCCTCCTTCCCAGACATCCGCCTTGGTGCCGCGCCAGATGAAATTGGACGTGTGCCGAGCAGGATGGTATCCCTGGACACGGGCGTCCTGGATATGGTCCGGCTCAGCCTCAGGGATCCGGTACATATACGAGCCGTTATCGCTGGTGAATACGACCAGTGTGTCATCCGCAACACCCATCCTCTCCAACGCCTGCAGGATCCGGCCCACGGTTGCGTCTGTTTGATGGATAAAATCTCCATAGGGCCCCAGGTTTGTTTTGTCTTTGAAGCGCGCCGCAGGCCAGACCGGTTTGTGGGGAGCCGTCATGGGAAAGTAAAGGAAGAAGGGTTCATCATTGCCGGCATTTCTCTCTATAAAATCGACGGCCTGATCGGTCAGACGGTCCAGGACCGTTTCGGGATCGAAATCCCGGGCTCTCGGTCCTTCGCGGATAAACTTGGGGAAGGACAGCCCTTCCTGAGTTTCCGTCACGCTATCGCTCGGCCTCCGGTTGTGATAGAAAACATACGGGATCATGTCCAAAGAGCCCGCGATCCCGAAGAATTCATCGAAACCGACATCCGTGGGGCCGTACTTGAGCGGCTGGTTGAAGTCGACTTCGCCCTGATCGTC
>JAUWTO010000279.1 GCA_030614685.1 Candidatus Aminicenantota bacterium | reverse complement strand
CTGGCCGTTGATCTGATTTCCGGCCGTACGGATGAGAATTCCTCGGACTATGCTCCTCACCGGTGGTGTGTGCAGGATAATAAACAAAAAAATCAGACTTATGAGTGTCCATATTAGAATTCGGAGCAATTTACGCGGCAGTTTCATCGGATATCAGGCTCTTATGATGAGTAGGAGCAAGTGTTTTTTTCCTATATCTACACCATATTTGATCACAGAAATACGTGGTTCATGTATAGCTCACAGCTCCAATTGAGTCAAGCGGGTCCAGCCAGCGGAGCAGGCTAGAAAACAGTGGTGCACGCTGGAACAGAAGTTGGAGTCATTTCGTGATATGCTGCTTGAATTCCGGTATTCATACGGTCATCGCGAGCACCCACCGGGTGCGAAGCGATCTCCTTGCGAGTGACCGCGAATGCACGGAGATCCCTGAGATCACTTCGCTGCGCTCGTGATGACACGCGAACGCACCGCTGGACATTATGTTCCGCAAGAAGCTCTGTGATTGACACCTATTGATGAAAATACTATAACCTGGATTATTCACGATATTCATTACGTGGAATATTGACATTTATTATGACTTATTCAGGATAGATGATGGGTTGTAAAATCTCGAGATGTTGGAGGGGATTGGCATGAGACACTATAAGCTTCTGGCTTCCATCGCGGCGGTGCTGGTCCTGGCCTTCTGTGCCGGACAGGTCGAAGAGCCGGCCGAGGCGGAGATGGTGACAGCCTCCTCTCTGACACCAAAGGAAGAGCTGGGCAAAAAACTGTTCTTCGACGCACGGCTATCCGAACCGGCCAGCCAGTCCTGCGCCTTCTGCCACGGACCTGAGGTCGGCTTCAGCGGGGGCGATTCGGCGGTCAACACAGCGCACGGCGTGTATCCGGGCGCCCTGGCCCCCAGGTTCGGCAACGCCAAGCCTCCCACCGCCGCCTATGCCGGCGGAAGCCCCAAGCTCCACATCGACGAGGAGGGGACCTTCGTGGGCGGCCTCTTCTGGAACGGCCGCGCCACCGGGTGGGACTTGGGCGATCCCCTGGCCGAACAGGCCATGGGGCCGTTCCTCAATCCCCTGGAGCAAAACCTCCCCGGCAAGGCCAGCGCGGTCAAGATCGTGCTGGAGTCCGAGTATGCCGACCTTTTCCACGCGGTCTGGGGGCCGGATTCCCTGTCTCTGGATGACGTCGAGGGCGCCTACGAGCGCATCGCCCGCTCCATCGCCGCCTTCGAACGTACAGATGAAGTCAATCCCTTCAGCTCCCGCTTCGACGATTTCTGGCGCAGGACACAAGAGGCCAGGCTGGATGTGGAGGCCGTGGATGAAAACAACTGGGAACAGTTCAAGGGTATGGGGCTGGATGACGATGAGGTGGAAGGCCTCATGCTGTTCGCGACCAAGGGCGAGTGCGCGGATTGCCACATGCTGACCCCCGTGGACGGGAACCCTCCTCTCTTCACCGACTTCACCTATGATAACGTGGGCGCGCCCCGCAATCCGGATAATCCCTTCTATGTCCAGGCTGCGGAGTTCAATCCGGACGGCGACAAATGGGTGGACAAGGGCCTGGGGGGATTTCTGGAGGGCATTCCTGAATACCAGCAGTACGCCGCAGAGAACATCGGGAAGTACAAGGTCCCCACCCTGCGCAACGTGGACAAGCAGCCGTCTCCGGATTTTGCCAAGGCCTTCCTGCACAACGGCATCTTCAAGACCCTGAAAGAGGTCGTGCACTTCTACAACACCCGCGACCTGGAAGAGGAAGACTGGCCGCCGCCTGAGATCGAAGCCAATGTCAACACCGAGGAGCTGGGAGACCTGGGGCTGACCGAGGAAGAAGAGGACCTGATCGTCCTGTTCATGAAGACGCTGACCGACCGGTAGGCGGAAAGCCGGCACTTCGGACCAGAGGCCGGTCCCAGCGGACTAATTCATATGGGACCAAGGTCCAATAGACAAAGCCGCACGACAGGCTTATGCTGAGATTAGAGCCTATGAGTTTTTTAGTAAGGAGAAATCCATGAAAAGAACACTGACTGCACTCTTCATATTCATCCTGGTTTCCACCGGCCTGATGACCCAGACCACGGATATGGGGAGGGGTGTCTTCGTGAATATGGAGGGCCAGATCAACATCTTGGCCGATGCCGGCCTGGTCGAGATTTACCTGGAAAGTGACTATGTCATGATCATGCTCTTCATGTTGACCGATCCTAATATCAACGCCAACATCAACCGCGACACGGTGTGGATGATGTACAACAACGAGCCCATCAAGATGCCGATCCTCTCGGAATTCCGTGAGGCCTACCGCAGCGAAAACCGGGACGCGCGGGTCTATGACCGCATGGGCAAGGACCAGCTGATCCAGTCACAGCTCTCCGGGTATCCCATCAACTGGGATTTCGACTTCTTCCCCCTCCGCAGCCAGAGCAAGTCCACGGACCGGGCCAGCCTCTCCGAAACCGTGATCACAAAGACCAAGCTCTACATCAAAAATCCGGGATTCAAGCCGGGTGACCGATTCCTGATCGCGGTCCGTGATATCGACAATCCCGACATCAAGGGCGCTGTGGTGGTCGTT
Organism: Candidatus Aminicenantota bacterium; assembly: GCA_030614685.1. GTDB lineage: Bacteria > Acidobacteriota > Aminicenantia > Aminicenantales > Aminicenantaceae > JAUXEH01. Next base: position 715 of record JAUWTO010000279.1, on the reverse strand, counting down.
CTGCAGTAGCCGGCATTTCCGCCTTCATCTCGAGTCCGTTTTTAGAGGAACCCCCGGACTCGGAGACACAGCTTCTATCACTCGCAGCGGATTGCTTCGGCTGGATCGATGAGTGCCGGCCGGATCGACTGGTAAGAAAAGGAGATCGCGTCACACCCGAAGGGTGTTCGCGATGACAGAAAATATTCCGACCCGACGGCAATTTCGAATTCATTTGACGACCATTTCGAATTCATTTGACGGCAACTTTGAATTCACATCGGGTGTTGTATTCCAGAAGATTCAGAAGTATAATGGCAAATCCTCTGATGCAGAAACCTCCCACAAATCGGCGCAGATACACCGGACACGGTTTGACATAGATGTTTGGCTTCAATGCAAAATTCTGAGGAGGGCAAGAGGATGCACAGGCAAAATCGCTTCTTTATCTTCACTTTGATCCTGGTCTTTGCGGGTGTGGGCCTGCTGGCGCAGAACACCCCCATCAAAAAGGCCAACTACGAGCTACCGGCACGCTTCACTCCCAACAAGATGAAAAAACTGGTGTTCAGCACCCGGGTGGATGCGCATTGGCTGAAGCACAGCGACCGCTTCTGGTATATGTACGAGACCAGCGAGGGCAAGACCTTCTGGATCGTGGACCCGGTCAAAAGGACCAAGCGGCCCGTCTTCGACAACATCAAGATGGCGTCCATGCTCACCCGGTTGACCAAGG
>JAUWTO010000215.1 GCA_030614685.1 Candidatus Aminicenantota bacterium | reverse complement strand
GGTCCGCCAGGCCATGATCTATCCCTCTGCGATCGTAACCTTCGCGGTCATTGTCGTGATCTTCATGCTGTGGAAGGTCATCCCTGTATTCGCCAACATTTACAGCGAACTGGGGGCGACCCTCCCTAGCCTTACGGCCTTTGTGCTGGCGATGAGTCATTTTGTCCAGAACTACATCGTCCTGATATTCCTGGGCATCGTGGCGATCATAGTCGGCATACGCATGTACCGGAGGACGGAGGGCGGGAGGAAAGTTACCGATATGTTCCTTCTGCGGATGCCCATGTTCGGCGCGCTCCTGGAAAAGGTGGGATTCTCCCGCGTGACCCGTACCCTGAGTACTCTCCTTTCCGGTGGTGTCCCCATGCTGGAGAGCATGAAGATCACCTCGTCCACCTCCGGAAACGTGATCATCGAGAACAGCATCATGCAGGCGCGTTCCATGGTGGCCGAAGGAACCAGCTTGACCGACGCCCTGAAGTCGACCGGGCGCTTCCCGTTCATGCTGGTGCAGATGGTCGGTGTGGGGGAAGCCACTGGAACGCTGGATGAGATGCTGGCCAAGCTGGCCGATTTCTACGATGATGAGGTGGATGCTTCGGTCTCGGCCCTGCTGTCGGTCCTGGAGCCCATCCTGCTGATCTTTGTGGGCGGCCTCGTCGGTGTCATCATCGTATCCATGTATCTGCCCATCTTCACGCTGCTGGGGACGCTGTAAGGGGATTTATCCGGAAGCGAGAGGTTTAGAGAATAGGACGACGTGTTCGATGGCACACAATAAGAATCTCCTGTGGTTCATCATCCTGAGGCTCATCCTCTTTACCTCGCTGCTGCTCAGCGCTGTAACCGTCCAGTTCTCCACCGAGACCAGCCTCATCAATCCCCTGTATATGCTGATCTTTGCCGCCTACGTTCTCTCCATCATCTACCTGCTGCTATATTTCTGGGGAAAGCGCCATGACCTCCAGGCAGATCTGCAGATATTTTTTGACCTGATCCTGATCACGGTCCTGGTGTATGTGGCAGGAGGACTGCGCGGGTCATTCTACTTCCTCTACATCTTCGAGATCATTGCCGCCAGCATCGTCATTTCGCGCCGGGCTGCCTATATCACGGCCGCCGCTTCCAGTATTTTCTTCGGGATCCTGGTGGATGGGATGTACCTGGGGCTTATCCCGTATTATGACTCCAATCAGCCGGCTGAACTGTCTTTCGCCTTTGTGATCAATCACATCCTGATCGCCTGGGGAGTTTTCTTCTTAGTGGCCTATCTCATCAATCACCTCACAGGAAGTCTCCAAAAGACCAGGGAACAGTTGAATGTGGCGAACAAGGAGCTCGAGCTCAAGCAGCGTCTGGCCGTGGCCGGGGAATTTTCGGCCCAGCTGGCCCATGAGATCCGAAATCCCCTGGCCGCCATCTCCGGTTCCGTCCAGGTGCTGCGGGATGAGCTCGTGCTCACGGGAGAGCAGAAGGGTTTGATGGACATCGTGGTAGATGAATCGAAACGGATCTCCCAGTCCATCGAGCAGTTCCTGAGCCTTGCCTCTCCCGGGAAGCAGACCTTCTCCTGGATCAACCTGTCTGCGCTCATGCACGAGACCCTGGTGCTGCTCCAGAGCAGCGGTGTCCTCAACGGGAGGACGGAACTGATGGGCAACTACGCCTCGGCCAGGATCGATTATTACGGGAACCGCAACCAGTTCAAGCAGATCTTCTGGAACCTGCTCAAGAACGGCATGAAGGCCATGCCGGAGGGAGGATCGCTCACCGTCGATTTCACCAAGAACGAAATAGAGCAGACGGCCCTGTGTTTCTCGGACACGGGATTGGGAATGAAGGCCGAGGAAAAGGATCGGTTATTCGAGCCTTTTTACTCCGGGTTTTCCTCAGGACAGGGGATCGGAATGGCGGTGGTGCGGCGCATTGTCGACGATTACAACGGGCAGATCGAAGTGGATTCGGTCCCCGGAAGCGGTACGAGCATTACCATCATCCTGCCGCCCTGCTCGGGTCCTGCGGATGAGAATATCAATGAGGAACAGCAGTGATGGAAAAAATTCTGATCATAGATGACGAGAAGAGCATCCTGGATCTCTTGAGCGTTGTATTCAAGAAGGAAGGCTACACGGTCTTCACCTCTATCTCCGCCGGGAAGGCCCTGGAACTGATCGACAAGGAAGATCTCGACCTGGTGCTGACCGATATCAAGATGCCGCAAATGAGCGGCATGGAGATCCTAGGGCACGTCCAGGAAAGCCAGCCGGACATCCCCGTGATCATGATAACGGCGTATGGGACCATCAAGCAGGCGGTTCAGGCGTTCAAGCAGGGGGCTTTCGATTATGTGGTCAAGCCCTTTGACATGGGGGAACTGAAGCTCATTGTGGCACAGGGCTTGGAGAAGAGACAGCTCAAGCAGGAAAACACCCTCCTCAAGAGGGAATTCAAGGAAAAATATACCTTTTCCAACATGGTGGGCAAGAGCAAGAGTATCAGCGATATCTATACACTGATCGAAAAGGTTTCGGCCTCGGATTCTACAGTCCTGATCACGGGCGAGAGTGGAACCGGCAAGGAGGTTGCCGCCCGGGCCATCCATGTCCACAGCCGCCGCAGGGACAAGCCATTTGTCTCCATCAACTGTGGAGCGCTTCCGGAGGGCCTCCTCGAGAGCGAGCTCTTCGGCCACATGAAAGGATCATTCACTGGTGCCATCATCAATAAGAAGGGCATGTTCGAAATGGCGGCGAACGGGACCCTGTTCCTCGATGAGGTTGGTGAGATGTCTCCCATGACCCAGGTGAAGCTTCTGCGCTCGCTTCAGGATCACAGGATCCGCCGGGTCGGCGGCACCGAAGAGATCGCCGTGGACGTGCGGATCATTGCTGCCACCAACCAGGACCCGAAGAAAGGGATCGAGGAGGGCCGGCTCCGCGAGGACCTGTTCTATCGCCTTAACGTGATTTCCTTCACCATGCCGCCCCTGAGGCTGAGGAAGGGTGACGTTCCCCTCCTGGCCAACCATTTCCTGGCTGAATTCTGCGCAAAACAGGGAAAAAAGCAGAAACGCTTCGCACCGGAAGTGATCAATGTCTTCGAAGCCTATCCCTGGCCGGGGAACGTGCGCGAGCTGGAAAACATGGTGGAGCGCATCGTGACCATCGAAGACCGCGAGACCATCACCAACAAAAGCCTGCCGGATGAAATGCTCACACCCCAGGCGTTCACGGAAGTCGGACAGCAGATCGAGACCGGATTCGACCTCAACATGACCCTGGATGATATTGCCAAGTCCTATGTGAAGCAGGCGCTGATCATGTCGGATAGTCGACTCAAGGAGACCGCCGCTCTCCTAAGTGTCAACTACCGTTCCCTCCGCTATTTGATCGATAAATTTGACCTGAAGGACTTCAAGAAAAACGGGCAAAACCGCCAGGATGAGGCGAACCGCCAGCTCGGAAGTATGCGGGAGTCCTAAGAAAAATCCGATGAACGATGCCCTCTGGAAACAGGATTCCCCTCTCAGTGACAAAAATTGGCATTTCTTCAAGCAATTTGTGTCAATAACCAGGATATATTCAGGGCTGTCCAAGTTTATAATGAATATAATCAGTAACTTACATATTTTACAGCTTGGCATGAAAGGTGCAAATAAACCGGTGAAAGCAAAACAACGGTGAGACAACACCGGGAAATTAAAGGAGGCTTTAAGCATGAAAAAACAAAAAGGATTTACCCTCATCGAGCTGCTGATCGTGGTGGCAATCATCGGGATCTTGGCCGCGCTGCTGATTCCGAACGCCATCACCGCCATCCAGAAGGCCAAACAGAAAGGGAGCATGAAGGACATCATGACCATGGCCACGGCCCTGACCGACTACATCACCGACCACGGTGTTGTGCCTGCCTGGGGCGGCGCCTACAGCAACACGGACACGATCTATGGTGAACTGTCCCCCTTCTATGTGCGCGTGCTTCCGGTCAATGACCAGTGGGGCACTCCCTACCTGATCTACTGCCGCGATGCGGCCATTAATCAGTGGGGTGCAGCGTATGCCGATGGTTCTACCTTCGGAAACGAGGAGTTCGTGGTTGGCTCCTGGGCCCGTGATGCC
>JAUWTO010000011.1 GCA_030614685.1 Candidatus Aminicenantota bacterium | reverse complement strand
CCGGGAGATCAAGAAGGCTCTCAGGGGGGAAGACGGGAGAAAGATCTCACATTAAAAGACAGAACCATGCAAGATCTATCACTGCACCTACTCGACGTAGCGGAAAACTCGATCAAGGCAAAGGCAGCCAGGATCGAGATCCGCATCAGCGATGATGCTGCCACGGATCTCCTCTCCCTGGAGATCATCGACGACGGGCAGGGCATGGACGCCGAAACCGTGAAAAAAGCCCTGGACCCCTTCTTCTCCACCAAGGAGGTCCGAAGTATCGGACTGGGGCTGCCGCTGCTGGCAGAGGCCGCCAGTGCCGCCAACGGCGATTTTTCCATCGAATCCCGGCCGGGGAAGGGCACGCATGTCAAGGCCACCTTCCAGGCCAGCCACATAGATATGAAGCCTCTGGGAGATATCGCGCTGACCGTGGTTACCCTCATCATGGGACACCCGGACGTGGACATCCATTATATTCATAACGTCGACCGTACGCACTATTCAATCGATACCCATGAGATCAAGTCTCAGCTCAACGGGTTATCCATCTCTTCTCCCGAGGTCATTCGATTCATAAAGGATCACATCAAAGAAGGTTTAGACAACCTAAGGAGGCCAACATGAACGAAGAAAGATTGACGGAAATCCTGGGGAAATACGAAGCTGATCAGAGCGCCATCATCGCCGTCCTTCAGGACATTCAGGCAGAATTCGGATACCTCCCCAAAGACGCGATTCTCACCGTCTCCAAGGAAATGAACATCCCCCTCAGTCGGGTCCTCAGTCTGGCCACGTTTTTCAATGCGTTCAGCATGGAGCCCAAGGGCAGGCATCCCATCAATGTCTGCGTGGGGACCGCCTGCCATGTCCGGGGGGCCCAGCTCATCCTGGAAAAGCTGGAGCGCGAACTTTCCATCTCCAGCGGAGACACAACGCAGGACGGGGATTTCAGCCTGGATGAGGTCCGCTGTGTCGGGTGCTGCGGCCTGGCCCCCGTTATCATGGTGGGCGACGAGTTTCACGGCAAACTCACGCAAACAAAAATTCCCGGGGTTTTGAAAAAATACCAAAAATGAGGAGGTAAACGATGCCAAAACTGACTCTGGATGACTTAAAAAAGCTGAGAGAAAAGGCACGACGGACGACCGTCCTCCGCGAGGGCGGTGACTTTCGTGCCAAAGTGACCGTGCACATGGGGACCTGCGGGATCGCCGCCGGAGCCCGCACGATCATGAACACGTTCATGACCGAGATCGAAGAAAAGGACATCCGAGACGTACTCCTCACCAACTCGGGCTGCGCGGGTCTGTGCAGTAAGGAGCCCATGATCACTGTGGAGCTCCAAGGGCAAGCCCCGGTCAAATACATCGAGCTGACTCCTGAAAAAGCCAAAGATATCTTCGATAAACACGTTCTCAACGGACAGATCGTCCAGGACTACGCCCTGGGCATCGGCAGCGAGAAAACAGACGTTTCATAAGGAGCATGACCATGGAAGAACAAACCAGCGAGAAGACATACAGGATCCACCTCATGGTGTGCGCGGGGACGGGCTGTGTGTCCAACAACTCCTTCGCGGTCAAGGACGCCCTGAAGGAGGAGATCAAAAAACAGGGGCTGGAAAACGAGGTCCTGGTCGTCACCACGGGATGCAACGGGTTCTGCGAACGGGGCCCGCTCCTGGTGGTCGAGCCGGGCAAGATCTTCTACCAGCAGCTGACCATAAAAGACATCCCCCATCTCGTGGAGGAACACTTCCTCAAAGGGCGGCCGGTCGAGAAGCTCATGTACTCCCCGCCTGAGGACAAGACCCCGATCCCGGTGCTGAACGACATCGCCTTCTTCAAAGGCCAGGTCCTGATCGCACTGCGCAACCGGGGCCTGATCGACCCGGAAAAGATCGATGAGTATATCGCCCGCGACGGCTACACGGGCATGGCCAAGGCCCTCACCGAAATGACCGCAGAAGAGGTCCTCGAAGAGGTGAAGCAGTCCGGCCTGAGGGGACGCGGAGGCGGCGGATTTCCCACAGGATTGAAGTGGGAGTTCGTGCGCAGGGCATCCACCAACAACGGCGGCATCAAATACATCGTGTGCAACGGTGATGAGGGCGACCCGGGTGCGTTCATGGACCGCAGCCTCCTGGAGGCCGATCCACATTCCGTCATCGAAGGCATGGTGATCGGCGCCAAGGCCATCGGGGCCCAGCAGGGAATCGTTTATGTGCGGAACGAATACCCCCTAGCCCTCAAGCGGCTGAACATCGCACTTGACGCCGCGCGTGAGTATGGACTTCTGGGTGAAAATATTCTGGATTCGGGTTTTGATTTCGACATCAAGGTGACGAGAGGAGCCGGCGCATTTGTGTGCGGCGAAGAGACCGCCCTGCTGGCGTCCATCGAGGGCCGACTGGGGGAACCCCGCCCGCGGCCGCCTTTTCCGGCCGAGAAGGGCCTTTGGGGCCAGCCCACCTGCGTCAACAACGTCGAGACCTGGGCCAATATCCCGGTCATCATCAACCGCGGAGCCGACTGGTACCACTCTATCGGGACCGAGACCAGCAAGGGTACCAAAGTGTTCTCCCTGGTCGGGAAGATCAACAACACCGGCCTGGTAGAGGTGCCCATGGGCATCTCCCTGAAAGAAATCGTCTATGACATTGGGGGCGGTATCCCCGGCGGCAAGGAATTCAAGGCTGTGCAGACGGGAGGCCCCTCCGGCGGATGTATCCCCAAGGAGAAGATCGACCTCCCCATTGACTACGAGAGCCTCAGCGAGGCCGGCTCCATGATGGGCTCGGGAGGCATGGTGGTCATGGACGAGGAGACCTGCATGGTGGATGTGGCCAGGTACTTCCTGTCCTTCACCCAGGACGAATCCTGCGGGAAATGCACTCCCTGCCGGGAAGGCACCAAGGAGATGCTCAACATCCTGACCAAGATCACGGAAGGCAAGGGCACGGAAGAGGACCTGACACTGCTCCTGGAGCTAGCCCAATCCATCAAGGACTCGGCCCTGTGCGGGCTGGGCAACACGGCTCCCAACCCGGTCCTCACCACCCTGAAGTACTTCCGGGAAGAATACGAAGCCCATATCAAGGACAAGAAATGTCCCGCCCATGTCTGTCGAGAGCTGAACACATACACCATCGATGAGGTGGCCTGCGTCAACGTGGGCAAGGGCTGCGACATGTGTCGGCGCAACTGCGCGTCCGACGCCATCGTGGGCGAAAAGGGCAAAGCGCATACGGTCATCCAAGATAAATGCATAAAATGCGGCGTCTGCTACGATGTGTGCAGGTTTGGCGCCGTGAAGGTCGACTAAGGAGGTATCATGATGGTGAACATCGTCATCGATGGAAAGAAGCTCGAGGTAGAAGAAAGTACCACCATCCTGCAGGCCGCTCAACAGTTGGACATCAATATCCCCAGCCTCTGCTACCACCCCGTGCTGGAGCCGTATGCGGCCTGCCGCGTGTGTGTGGTGGAGGTGCTCGTTAAGGGTAAAACCGATGTCGTCACATCCTGCAATAACAAGGTCCAGGAGGGCATGGAGATCCAGACTGCATCGGAACGTGCGCTCAGGGCGCGCAAGCTCAATGTCGAGATGCTGATGGCGCGCGCCCCGGCGGCAGAACCCCTCAAGGAAATCGCCAAAGACCTGGGCATCGAAAAAACACGATTCGAGATCGAAGATCCCGACGAGAAGTGCATCCTGTGCGGCCTGTGCGTGCGGGCATGCCAAGATGTCGTGGGGGCCGAGGCCATCAGCTTCGTCGAGCGAGGCAAAAACCGCTTCGTCTCACCGCCCTACGGGGAACCGTCCGAGGCCTGCATCGGCTGTACGGCCTGCGCCTACTTCTGCCCCACTGACTGCATCACGTACGAGGACATCAAGGGGCGCAAGGTCATCCACAGCGAGCTTCACCTGGGCCCGGAGACGGCCATCCGTGTGCCGATCCACCAGGCCGTTCCCATGGTTCCCTTTATCGATGAGGAAACCTGCATCCATTTTAAGACAGGAGAGTGCAAGATCTGCGCCCAGGTCTGCCCCAAAGATGCCGTGGATCATGACCAGCAGGACGAGATCCTGGACCTGGAGGTGGGTTCGGTCATCCTGGCCACAGGATACAAACAGTTCGACGCCAGCCGCATCGCCCCCTACGGATACGGCCACCTGGACAACGTGCTCAACGGCTTGGAGTTCGAACGCCTGGTCAATGCCTCGGGTCCCACGGGCGGCAAGGTCAAGTGCGCCAACGGAGAGGAGCCCAAAGCCGTTGGGATCGTACACTGTGTGGGTTCGCGCGACGAAAACTACAACGAATACTGTTCCCGGGTCTGCTGCATGTACTCCCTGAAGTTCGCGCACCTGCTCAATGAGAAGACCGACGCTGTAGTCTACGACTTCTACATCGACATGCGCTGCTTTGGGAAGGGGTACGAGGAGTTCTACCACCGCCTGCTGGAGGAGGGGACCAAGTTCATCCGGGGCCGTGTCTCGGAGATCACGGAAGTGCCTTTGACTCCGGAGGAAGAAGGCCGGCTCATCATCCGGGTGGAGGACACCCTGTTGGGCGCGCTGCGGCGTATCCCGGTGGACATGGTGATCCTGGCGACGGGCCTGGAGCCCAGCGTGGATCACAACAAGATCGCCAAGACCTTCAACATCTCCTGCACGCAGGACACATTCTTCCTGGAACGCCACCCCAAGCTGGCTCCGGCATCGACCTTTTCCGACGGGATCTTCCTGGCAGGTTGCTGTCAGTCACCTAAAGACATCCCCGATACCGTGGGGCAGGCCGGTGCGGCCGCAGCCGAGGCACTGGCCCTGGCCGACAAGGGCACCTTCGAACTGGAGCCCATCACCGCGGTCATCGACGAGGACCTCTGCTCCGGATGCCAGATGTGTGTGAACCTGTGTCCGTTTACCGCCATCACCTACAACAAAGAAAAGGGGATCTCGGAGATCAACGACGCCCTTTGCAAGGGGTGTGGGACCTGTGTCGCCGCCTGTCCCAGCAGCGCGTCGCATCAGAAACACTACCGCGACGAGCAGATCTTCGCTGAGATCGAGGGGATGTTAATAGAATAATTTTAATTGGCATAATGAAAATGATTCAGGTATCAAGTACAATGTCACGTTTTTTGAAACCAATACCAAACAAATCTAGCAAAGGAGGCCAACTATGAACAACGAGTCATTCGAGCCTAAAATAGTTGGCTTCTTGTGTAACTGGTGCTCCTACACCGGCGCCGATCTGGCCGGCACCGCACGAATGGTCTACGCGCCCAATGTGCGCATCATCCGTGTGATGTGCAGCGGCCGGGTTGACCCTCAGTTCGTGCTGAAGGCCTTCAGCGAAGGCGCCGACGGGGTCCTGATCTCAGGATGCCACCCGGGAGATTGCCACTACCAAGAAGGCAACTACAAAACCCTGAGACGATATAAACTGCTCAACAAAGTGCTCGAGCAGTTCGGGATCGAAGAAGACCGATTCCGCTTGGAATGGGTATCAGCCGCTGAGGGCGCCAAGTTCCAGCATATCTGTAATGAATTCACCGACCAGGTCCGGGAGCTCGGTCCACTCAACCTGAACGGAGGAAATCAATGAGCGAAAAACCCAAGGTCGCGTTTTACTGGTGTTCCTCCTGCGGGGGCTGTGAAGAGTCCATCATCGACCTCGCGGAAGACATCCTGAAGGTGGTCGAGGCCGTGGACATCGTATTCTGGCCGGTGGCCATCGACATCAAAAAGAAGGATGTCGAGGCCATGCCGGACGGCTCCATCGCCGTGACATTCATCAACGGTGCCATCCGTATGTCCGAGCAGGCAGAGATGGTCAAGATGCTGCGCAGGAAATCCGGCCTCATCGTCGCCCACGGCTCCTGTTCCCATCTGGGCGGGATCCCGGGGCTGGGCAACTTCTGGAACAAGGAGACCATCTTCAACCGCTCCTACCACACCACCCCGTCCACCGAGAACCCGGATGGGACCGTCCCACTGGAATCCGTGATCGTCGAGGGAGAGGAAATGACGCTGCCCGCTTTCTGGGATACCGTCAAGACCCTCGACCAGGTCATCGACGTCGACTACTACCTCCCGGGCTGCGCACCTCCGCGTGACCTCATCCTGAACGCTTTGGGGGCGATCCTGGAAGGGAAACTGCCTCCCAAGGGCTCGGTGCTGTCGCCCAACAAATCCCTGTGCGACGACTGCGACCGCAACGAATCCAAACCGGAAAAGCTCGAGATGCTCGAGATAAAACGCCCTTGGGAAATTCTAGCTGACCCGGAAATCTGTTTCCTGGCCCAGGGCATCATCTGCATGGGGCCCGCCACCCGGACAGGGTGCGGGGAGCGCTGCATCATCGCCAATATGCCCTGTCGGGGATGTTTCGGCCCCACCGACCAGGTCTACGACCAGGGTGCCAAGTTCCTGGCGGCCCTGGGTTCCATCATCGAGACCAATGACGAGAAAGAGATCGAAAAGATCGTGGACACCATCGTGGACCCGGCCGGGACCTTTTACCGTTTCAGCCTGCCCTCGTCGATCCTGCGGAGAAGAAGAATGGAGGCCATCAAATGAGCGAAAGAATCACCATCGATCCCATAACCCGGCTGGAAGGCCACGGCAAGATCGAGATCTTCCTGGATGACAAGGGGGATGTCGAACGTGCGTACCTGCAGGTCCCGGAACTGCGCGGATTCGAGCAGTTCGCCGTGGGCCGACCCGTTGAAGAGATGCCGCGCATCACGCCGCGCATCTGCGGGGTATGCCCCACGACGCACCACATGTGTTCGGTCAAAGCCGTGGACGCGGTCTTCAACGTCAAACCCACCCCCACGGGACGCAAGATCCGGGCGCTGATCTACAACGCATTCCAGTTCGAAGATCACACCCTGCACTTTTTCTTCCTGGGCGGACCCGACTTCGTGGTCGGACCGACCGCCCCGGCCGCTGACAGGAACATCCTGGGAGTCATCGGAAAAGTGGGCCTGGAGATCGGCGGCAAGGTCATCCGCGCCCGCAGAGAAGCCCGCGAAATCATTAACTGGCTGGGCGGCAAGGTCATCCACCCGGTCTGCGGCCTGCCGGGCGGCGTGTCCAAGGGACTGGACGAAGAGCACCGGGTCCAGTTCCTCGAGACCGCCAATTTCACCGTGGAATTCGCCCAGTTCGCCCTGCAGATCTTCAACGACGTGGTCCTCAAAAACAAAGACTACGTGGACATTGTGGTGGGCGATGCCTACCAGCTCGAGACATACTACATGGGCATCGTCGACGAGAACAACAAGCTGGACTTCTACGACGGAGACGTGCGCGTGGTCGACACCAAGGGCAAGGAATTCTGCAAGTTCAAGCCGCATGAATACCTTGATCACATCGCAGAGCACGTGGAGCCCTGGAGCTACATCAAGTTCCCCTTCCTTAAGAAGCTGGGCTGGAAAGGTTTTATCGAGGGCGAAGACACCAGCCTCTACCGCGTAGCACCCCTGGCACGGCTAAACGTCGCCGACGGCATGCAAACCCCCCTGGCCCAGGAGCACTACGAGCAGATGTTCGAGGTCCTGGGCGGCAAGCCCTCCCACCACACTCTGGCCTTCCACTGGGCCCGCCTGATCGAGGCCCTGCAGGCCGCAGAGGCCATGAAGATGCTTCTGGAGGACAAGACCATCACAGATCCCGACATCCGCCAGATCCCCACTGAGACCCCCAACGAAGGCGTGGGCATCGTGGAAGCCCCTCGCGGCACCCTGATCCACCACTACAAGACCGACGATCGCGGGATCATGGAAGAGGCCAACCTGATCGTGGCCACCATCCACAACGCCCCGGCCATCACCATGTCCATTGAGAAGGCCGCCAAGGCCTTCATCAAGGGCGGCAAGGTGACCGAGGGACTGCTCAATATGGCGGAGATGGCCTTCCGGCCCTACGATCCCTGCCATGCCTGCGGAACCCACGCCCTGCCGGGAGAAATGCCGCTCATACTCAACATCTACGACCACAACCGGGAGCTGGTCAAAAAGCTCCAGCGAGACCGCAAATAACCACGCGGCATACCGCAAAACCCGGGCGGGAACCGAAGAATCGGTTCCCGCCTTTTTATTGTGGGGCAGATAGGCTACAATGAAGCTTAACCCGGAGCCGGGTTCGAACACACGCAGGCTATGAAGTTTCCAAACCTTTCCTTACGCACCAAGATCATCCTCAGCTTCCTGGTCATCATCCTCATCGGAGGCCTGCTCGCCCACTATTTCGGCTCGCAGCTCGTAAAGAACACCCTGATCTCACAGGCCCAGACCAAGGTGAATCACGACCTGGCCTCGGCTAGGATGGTGTACAACGAGAAGCTTAACGACATCAAGGCGATCATCAGCCTGACTGCAGCCGGGGAAAGCCTGCACGACGACATCAAGAGCGGGAACCTGCAGACCATATGCCAGGACCTGACCCGGGCACGAAGGGAATACGGCCTGGAGTTCCTGACCCTCACCGACCGGAGCGGGATCGTGATCGTGCGCTGCTGCAACCCGGAGGTCGTGGGCGATGACCAGTCCGGGGACGCGATCATCAAATGGGCCATGACCGGTGGCGAGCTGGCCCACACACAGATCATCCCGCGTGCAGAACTGCTCAAAGAAGGAGAGGACCTGGCCAAAAAGGCCTACATCCAGTTCATCCCCACTCCCAAGGCCGCCGAGAGACCCGAGGACAGCGAGACCAGCGGAATGATGCTCAAGGCCGCAGCCGCGGTGGTGGACGCCTCGGATACGCTGCTGGGGGTTCTCTACGGCGGCATCCTCCTGAACCGCAACTATGACATCGTGGACCAGGTCAAGGAGACCGTCTACAAGGGAGAAAAATACAAGGGAATTGAGACCGGGACCGCAACTATCTTCCAACAGGACCTGCGGATCTCCACCAATGTCCGGAACATAAACGGGACTCGGGCCATCGGGACCCGCGTGTCCAAGGAGGTCAATACCGCGGTCCTGAAGGAGGGGAAGTCCTGGAACGACAGGGCCTTTGTCGTCAATGACTGGTACATCACCGCCTATGAGCCTATCCGGGACATCGAGGATACGATTATCGGCATCCTGTATGTGGGGACCCTGGAGCAGCCCTTCCTCGACGTCGCCAGCCGGGTCATGGCCACCTTTGCGGGCATCGCCTTGCTGTGCGTTGTACTGCTGGTCGTCATTCTCTATTTCTCAACCGGTCGCATCATCAATCCGCTGTTGAAGATGGTGGAGGCCACGCAGAAGATCTCCCAGGGAGACCTCTCTCACACGGTCGAGGTTACCTCCAAGGACGAAGTCGGCTACCTGGCGGCCTCCTTCAACAAGATGACGGAGGATCTCAGGGCAGCCAACATGGAGCTCGTGAATTGGGGTACGACCCTGGAGAAAAAAGTGGCGCAGCGCACCAAGGAGCTGACCAAGATGCAGGCGTCCCTCATACAGTCCGAGAAGCTGGCATCCCTGGGGAAGCTGTCGGCCGGAGTGGCGCATGAGATTAACAATCCCCTCGGCGGCATCCTCATCTACAGCCACCTGCTGCTGGAAGATACACCCAAAGACAGCCCTCAATGCAGCAACCTGAAAAAGATCATCAAGGAGACCTCGCGCTGCAAGGATATCGTCAGGGGACTGCTGGAATTCGCCCGGCCCAAGGACCCGGAGATGTCCCCCCTGGATATCAACGCTATCGTGGAAAAATCCCTGTACATCATCGAAGACCAGGCTATGTTCCAGAACATCATCATCGAGAGACACCTGGCGACGGACCTCCCCCTGATCGTGGGCGACGGCCATCAGCTCCAGCAGGTCTTCATGAACATCATCCTCAACGCGGCCGAAGCCATGGACAACAAGGGGTCCCTCACACTCCGCACGAGGCTGAGCAGCAACAGCCGACAGATCGACATCCAGTTCTCCGACACGGGCCATGGGATCCTGGAAGAGGATGTTAAAAGGCTGTTTGAGCCGTTTTTCACCACCAAGGAAGTGGGAAAGGGCACAGGCCTCGGGCTCGCCATCAGCTACAGCATCATCCGCAAACACCAGGGGACGATAGAGGTGAGCAGCCAGGCGGGGGAGGGCGCCTCTTTCGCCGTCAAGCTGCCTGTCGAACGAGCGAACGATGAAGAATGACAACGCCCGGATCCTGATCATCGACGACGAAGAAGCCATCCGTGACTCCTGCAGCATCGTCCTGAGGAAGCAGGGGTACGATGTTCAGACTGCCGCAGACGGCGTCCAGGGCCTCAAGCTCTTTCAACAGGGCTCTTTTTATGCTGTGCTGTTGGATCTCAAGCTGCCGGGGATGGAAGGCAAGAAGGTCCTCTCCCGCATCAAGGCCGACTCCCCCGAGACCCCGGTCATCATCATCACCGGTTTCGCCTCCATCGAATCCGCAGTGGACACCATCAAACGTGGCGCTTTCGATTATCTCGCCAAGCCATTCAGCCCGGAGGAGCTGCGCGTCCTTGTGAAAAAGGCCTTGGAGAGCCGCACGCTGTACACACGAAACATCGCCATGCAGGAGGAGTTCAATCAGACGACCCAGTCCGGCATGGTGATCGGCAAGAGTGACCCCATCGTCAAGGTCATGGATATCGTGCGCCGCGTGAGCGTGACAGAAAGCACGGTATTGATCACCGGGGAGAGCGGCACCGGCAAGGAGCTGCTGGCCGCTCAGATCCATAACTTCAGCTTACGGCGAAACGCTCCTTTCGTGGTCGTAGACTGCGGGGCCCTGGTCGAGTCCTTGTTCGAGAGCGAGCTGTTCGGTCACGTCAGGGGCTCCTTCACCGGCGCCCACGAGACGAAACACGGCCGCTTCGAGGTGGCAGACGGCGGCACCATCTTCCTGGACGAGATCAGCAACATCAGCCTCAACATCCAGGCCAAGCTGCTGCGCGCCATCCAGGAACGCGAGATCACCCGGATCGGCAACACGCAGCCCCTCAAGGTGGACGTGCGCATCATTGCCGCCACCAACGAGAACCTGGCCGAATGTGTCCAGGCCGGCAAGTTCCGCGAGGACCTCTTCTACCGCCTGAGCGTCGTCCCTATCCATCTCCCTCCACTCCGCGAAAGAAGGGAGGACATCCCGGATCTCCTGGAGCACTTCATCCTCAAATCCAACAAAAAGGCAAGGAAGACCATCCGTCAGATCTCTCCGGAAGCCCGGAAAGCCCTGCTGGAGTATGAATGGCCCGGCAACATCCGCGAGCTGGAAAACACGATCGAGCGGGCTGTGGTCCTCTCTGAGGCCGACCAGATCGATCTGACGGGCCTGCTCTATCATGGGATCGGATCGAACCTCTCTTTCCTGAACCCCACCAGGGGACAGTACAAGAGCATGGCACAGATGGAACAGGAATACATCCAGCTCGTCCTCCATGCCAACAACGGCAACCGGAGCAAGACCGCCCAGATACTGGGTATCGACCGCAAAACCCTCCTGGCGAAGATCAAGAAGTATCACCTCGCCTGACCTGGGGGACGTCCCCTAGCACATGAAAGAAGGAAATAAATCCACAGTAGGTGGGGAAAAATGCCCCTGTCTCTGCCTTGTCACAAGCCCCCCTCCGCGGCATTGAAAAGCCAACCTGGCTAAACTTATTGATTTCAATAAGTTAGGGGCGTGCCTAAAATATCTGGGCTTCCTAATGAAATCGGCATGGATTTTGCATCTTCACTTCTTTCTAGGAAACCGGCAGAATACATCATGCACAGATCATTCATCGTTTCAACAAATATTACTAAAGGAATTATGGAATGAAGATCGTAAAAATGAAAAGGGAAAACCTCTCTTCCTTCCTGGAGGCAATCTCCAGGGAAGCCGAGCTCTGGGCCCCGGTAAAAAAGGGAGTCGACACACACGCCTTCCAGGTCGTGAAGGACTTTTCCGAGATCGATTTGAACTACACTCGCACCATCCTCCCCCCTCGAAAGATACTCGTCCCGTCCCGGTTCAACATGTTCCAGGCCACCAAGACCGAGTACACGCCTGATTTCTCCCACGTCTCGAACAAGATCATATTCGGCATCCATCCCTGTGACATCTCCGGCCTGCTCACCATGGACAAGTTCTACAGCTATGCCATCGAAGACCCCTACTACCTGGAATCCAGGAAGAAGGCGATGATCCTCGGCCACTCCTGCTGGCCTGATGAACACTGCCTGTGCAAATCCACCAACACACACATCGTGGAAGAGGGATACGACCTGTTCTTCACCGACCTCAAGGACTTTTACCTGGTGTGGATCGGCTCCACACAGGGCGACGACCTGATCCGTCTCGTGCCCGACCTCTTCGAGGGAGAGATCGCGGACCAGGACATCCAGCGTTTCATGCAGTGGAGGGAAGACCGGGACAAGGCTTACTCCAGCGAGATCAACTTCGTCGCCATGGCAGACCTCATGGAACTCCGCTACAACGATCCCGTTTGGGCGAAGCTCGGAGAAGCCTGCCTGGCGTGTGGATCCTGCACCAATGTCTGCCCCACCTGCAACTGCTACAACGTGGAGGACCGCCCCGTCCTGGGAGCGGAGCACTCCAATATCAGCCGCTGCTGGGATGCCTGTACACTCGAGAACTACTCCGGTGTCGCCGGAGGCGAGAATTTCCGTGAAAAGCGCGCGGACAGACTGAAACTCTGGTACACGCACAAACTGCAGGCCTACATAAGCAAATACGGTAAGCCCGCCTGCGTGGGCTGCGGCCGCTGCATCGCGACATGTCCGGTCGATATCAACATCAAGACCGTATCCGACTCCCTGGACGGCGCGAACCCCGATGCCTTCTGGAATCGGCTCAGTCAAGAGGTGACAAAATGAACGGCACACAAAAAGCCACCAAATCCGATAATCCCTTCCTCCCGGAACCGGCCCGGATCGTCAGGACCTATCCCCTGACCGAAGATGTGAATTTCTTCCAGATCCGGATCGCCGACATGGAAAAGGCCCTGGGCTTCAGCTACCAGACCGGACAGTTTGCTATGATGACCGTCCTGGGCGCCGGAGAGGCCCCTTTTTCCATCTCATCCACACCTTCCCGACCCGGCCTGCTGGAATTCTGCATCCGCAAGGCCGGCACGGTCACCAACGCGCTCTTCAACCTGAAGGAGAACGACCTGGTGGGGCTTCGGGGCCCTTACGGCACCGGCTTCCCAGTGGACAAGATGCAGGGTAAAGATATCATAATCGTAATGGGAGGCCTGGGAGCGGCGCCCCTGCGCTCCGTGCTGCTTTACTGCCTTGACAACCGCGACCAGTTCGGACGCGTGATCCTGCTGCACGGCGCCAAGAGGCCGGCAGAGATGCTGTTCCTTGAGGAGCAGTTGGAACTCAAGGGACGCGATGACCTGGAATGCCACCTCACGGTCGACTCCGATGACACCGGACAGTGGACCGAAGGAACCGGGGTCGTGACCACGCTCTTCCCCAAGCTGGAAGGCATCGATCCGGAAAATACCTTCGGCCTGGTCTGCGGCCCGCCTATCATGTATAAGTTCGTCCTTCAGGAATTCCTGAAGCTCGACATCCCTAAAGACCAGATCCTGATGACGCTGGAGCGCCGCATGAAATGCGGCGTGGGCAAATGCGGTCACTGTGCCATCGACTACATCTACACCTGCCTGGACGGCCCGGTCTTTTCCTACTGGGACGTCATCCATATGAGAGAGCTAATATAAAAGGACGACCATGAGCGACAACAACAAACTTAAAATTGGAATTTATGAGTTGACCGGCTGCGCAGGAGATGCGCTCCTCATCCTCGACTGCGAGATGGAACTGCTCGATATCTTCAATGCCGTGGATATCCAGTCTTTCCTCATGGCCAAGAGCGACAACATCGACGGCGACCTGGACGTAGCCCTGGTCGAGGGCTCGGTCTCCACAGAGCGGGAGATCGAGGAGCTTAAGGACATTCGGAAAAGGTCCAGTATCGTTGTGGCCTTCGGCCTGTGCGCCACTGTCGGCGGCATCCAGGCCCGCTTCAGTGAAGAGGAATGGACCCAGAACCTCAAAGAGGTCTACGGCGATACCGAGATGACGCACACGAAGGCCGTACACTCCAAACCCATTGATGCCTACATCAATGTGGACTTCTATTTGCCCGGATGCCCGGTGGGCAAGGACCAGTTTCTGAACTTCTTCACCCGTGTGGTGCAGGGCGCACCGCCCGAGAGTTATCCGGTGCCCGTGTGCGTCACCTGCAAGTACAACGAGAATGACTGCCTGCTGAATAAAGGCATCCCCTGCCTGGGACCGCTCACAGCCGATGGCTGCGGCTCCGTGTGCCCCAATCACGACGTGCCCTGTTATGGCTGCTGGGGTCCGGCGGAAGGGGCCAACTTGACCTCCGAGTACCACCTGCTGCAGGAGAAAGGCTTCGATATCGAGGCCATCAAAAAACGTATGTCCAACTACTCCGGTTCAAAATTCCAGGAGTTCTTCGAGCAATTCAAAAACAAGGAGTCAAAATGAAAGTCGTAGGCATAGATCATCTGGCAAGAGTCGAGGGCAACGGCGGCATCCACGCCACCATCGACGGCAAGGTTGTCAGCGACGTGAAGTTCACAATCAACGAAGGACCCCGCCTGATCGAGAAGCTGGTGCTGGGGCGCACACCCGAAGAGGATGCCAGCATGTCCCCGCGCATTTGTGCCATCTGCACCTGCTCGCATAAAAACGCCGTGCTCAGGGCGCTGGAAAACGCCATGGACATCACGATCTCCCGCAAGGCCTATCTCCTGCGTGAGATCATGCACATGGGAGAGTTCGTCGAGAGCCACTCGCTCCACACCTTTTACCTGGCACTCCCGGATTTTCTGGGATTCCCCAACGCTATCGCCATGGCCTCCGAGTACGGGTTCGAAGTCAAGATCGCGCTGGAGATGAAGCACTACGGCAACCACATCATGAAGGTCACCAACGGGCGCTTCATCCACGGCGAGAACGCTGTGGTGGGCGGATTCGGCAAATGGCCCACACAGGAAGAGCTGCTGTTCATCAAAGAGAGGGCCCTTCAGTTCATGCCTTTCGTGTTCAAGACCGTCGACCTGTTCTGCGGCATCGACTACCCGGGCGTCCCCGTGGCAGAAACCCAGTACATGTGCTGTGAGCCCGGCGACGACAAGTATGGATTCTGGGGAGACGAGATCCTGATCTCTACCGGAGAGAAATACTTCCGGGATGACTATACCAAAGTCACCAACGAATTTGTGGTGCCCCACTCCTTTGCCAAACACAGCCTGTACAACGGAAACGCCTACACGGTCGGCCCCCTGGCGCGGATCGTGAACCTGGGTGAGAGGCTGCAGGGAGAGACGGGCAAGATGTTCCAGAAATACTACAACGACAGCTGGAAGACCAATCCCTTCTACCACAATCCCTCCCGAGCTCTGGAGATCATGTTCGCCTTCGAGCGCATACCTGAGCTCGTGGACGAGTTTCTGAAGCTCGAAGATGAGGCTCCCCGCAAAGAGTACACCCCCAAAGACGGAAAGGGGACCGGGCTTGTCGAGGCGCCGAGAGGGCTCCTCATTCACCATCATGAGGTCACGGACGGCAAGGTCTCCTTCGCCGATATCATCACGCCCACGGCCCAGAATGCTGCAGACATCGAGCGCTACGGCCACATCGCGGCCCAGGCTCTCCTGGACCAGGGCAAGGGCGATGAAGACATCCGCCGCCATCTGGACATCGTGGTCCGTGCCTACGATCCCTGCATCAGCTGTTCCGCTCACATGGCCAAGATCCGGAACGCGCCAGAGAACGACTGGCAGCTCCGGCTGGCCGAGGTCAAGGATCAGGGCTCGCCCGTCTTTATCGGGATCGGGAATCCCTCCCTGGGCGACGATGCCGCCGGCATCGAGATGGCCCGTGCCATGAAACAGCAGGGAGTGGAGAACGTCTGGCTCGAGTCCGAGATCGAAGAGAACGACGGCCTGGGAACGGAAGACAACGGACAGCCGTTCATCCTGCTCGACGCCGTTGATCTTCAGGAAACCCCTGGAAAGGTGACCCTCCTGCCCATGCAGATCGTGCTCCAGAACAGCGCGCTGAGCCACAAGATCCTGCCCATCGTCTCTGAGGTTCTCAACCCCCGGCAGATGCAAAACGCGTATCTGTTGGGTATCCAGGCCGGCTCCCTGGTTGAAGGTGAAGGGATCAGCCCCTCTGTCCTCCAGGCCATGGAAAGGGTCCTGAGGCAGCTGTCAAACTGAAGGCAAACAAAGAAACCGATGACGCATAAAATCGTCCAGTTTAAAAAAACAAACCTTCCCACCTTTTTCTTCCTGCATCAATATATAACCCCACTGGACGATTTTTCATCTTAATATTAGGGCCCGGTCTCCCCTCCTTAGGACCGGGCCCTTCTCACCCCCTAGGGGACGTTCCCCAAGGGACACCCTAATGACCGCATGCCCCAAGGGCGATTCTGAGCAATAATCCACCCGGTTTCGGCCCGGCAGGAGATCCTCTTGAGTTCCTACCTCCAGGCCGGTTCCTCGCCCCTCCTCAGCACAGCAGGGAGTCCCTTGGGTGAACTTCCCTAAGGAGAAGTGAAACAGGCGTGGGGAATTTTTCCCCGGCTGGGCGGTTCCCACCAGATCCCATTGCCGGGCCCTTTTACGAATCGCCTGTTATTGCTTTATTTTCATTGGCTTACATCTGGCCCCCAAGAATCCCCCTGTCAGCCCAGGTTGGCACAATACTTGCATTTTACCTCCTTCCGAGGATGATACAATGACTGAAAAGGAAAAACAGATACTCATCATCGATCCGAATCATGATGAACGTACGGTAATGGCCTCCTTCCTGCGCAGCGAGGATTATGCGGTGGACACGGGCAGCAGCCTGGCGGATGCCATCAAGATGCTCTCCGGCGACTCCGTTTCCTGCTTGATCCTGGACGTAGATCTCCCGGAGATGAAGGGCTACGAGGCCGTTTCCATCCTGAAGAACATCAACCCCGCCCTCAAGATCATCATGACCACCAAGACAAACACCAGAGAGCTGGAAGCCAAAGTCCGGGAACAGGATATCTTTTTCTATTTCATCAAATCCTTCAGCAAAGACGAGCTTAAGCTGGCGATTCATAACGCCTTCAATAAATAAAGGAGTTTTTCAATGGAAAATGCAAAAGCCAAAATCATGATCATCGACGATGATCCGGACTTCAGAGACGCCATCACTCCGATCCTGCAGTCCTCTCTCTACCAGGTCGTGACTGCAAGCAACCCCAAGGAAGGCAAGGAAAAGATTCTGGCCGAAAAGCCCGATCTCATCCTGCTCGATATCATGATGGACAGCCTGTTCGACGGATTTTCGCTCTGCCATGCCATCAAGACCGCCAAAGAGTTCAAGGATGTGGCGGACACCCCTGTCATCTTCGTATCTGCTGTCAAAGAGATGACCGGCTCCCGGTTCCAGTTCAAGGGCGAAGACCAAGGCCTCTGCGGACCCGACGACTACATCGACAAGCCCGTCAAGCCGGATGATCTCATCGCTCGGATCGAAGGGCTCCTGAAAAAATGAGGCACCTGTGTGGCGCCCTGCTCGTCGGCGGCGGCCACTCCCCGCATTTCTATAACGAGCAGATCTTCTCTGAGATCGACTGCATATTGAGATAGAACGGGAGGAAGTGCCTCGAGAAGGATTGATGATGGAAGAGAAAAAGTACAGTGTATTGGTAATCGATGATGAAGAGTCGATGCGGGACTCCTGTTGCCTGATCCTGGCCAAAGAAGGCTTCGAGACCGATTCGGCCGAAAACGGCGCGGTCGGCTTGGCGAAGCTTCAGGAATCCCAGCCGGATTTTGTGCTCATCGATCTCAAGATGCCCGGGATCGGCGGGCTCGAGGTCCTGGACCAGGTGAGAAAGATCAACCCGGATATCATCCCCATCGTCATCACCGGCTACGCCACCGTGGATTCTGCTGTGGAGGCCATGAAGCGAGGGGCCTATGACTTCCTGCCCAAGCCTTTTACCCCAGAGGAGCTCCGCCTCATCGTCCGCCGCGGTATCGAACGCAAGCGTCTGCAGCAGGAGGCAGAATCCCTGCGCCGGGAGAAGAAACTCATCGAGGAAAATTTCATCACCATGGTTTCTCACCAGCTGCGCAGCCCCCTGGTGGCCGTTGCCCAGTATTTCGAGGTTATCCTGGGAGGCCATGTGGGGGAGATCGCCGCCCGCCAGAAGGACATGATCGAGAAGGCCAAGGTCCGGCTGGAAGGGCTGCTCAACCTGATCAACGACTGGCTGAGCATCGCCCGCATGAACGGGGGGCAGTTGGTGAACCTTCTCAAGCCGACCCGCCTGGAACCCCTCCTGGCCAAGCTGATCGACTTCCTCCAGGGCCTCACTGATGAACACAACATAACGCTGCGGCTGGCCCCCAGCACAGGCAGCGACCTGGCTCTGGCCGACGCGGAGTCTATAGAACAGGTCTTCACCAATCTCATCACCAACGCCATCAAGTACAACAAGGAGGGCGGCTCGGTGGACATCACCATCCGGGAAGAACCGGAACACATCAACGTGGATGTGACCGATACGGGCGTCGGGATCTCCCCGGAACACCTCCCCTTTGTTTTCGATCAGTTCTACCAGATCAACCGGAGCAAGCGTTCCGGAGACAGGGGCTCCGGCCTGGGGCTGACCATCGCCAAAAAGATCGTAGAAGCCCATGGCGGCCAGATCCAGCTGTCCAGCGAGGCCGGGGCCGGTAGCGTCTTTACGGTGCGCCTCCCCAAGGCCCCGCCCGCCTGATCGACTCCTTTTGTCCCCGTTGAGGCCCTTCCGGTAGGGCCTCCGGCCCTCTTCCAGCCGCAGGCCGCTGACCGCGCCTTCAGAGCGGCCGCACGGCTTGCATAAATGTCCGGAGAGTTTATAATATACCTGCATTCTGGAAAGCGACATGAAGACCCTCATCCTGGGACTTGGAAACGACCTTTTCGGCGACGACGGCGTCGGCAACCACGTGGTGCGCCTCCTCCAGCAGCAGCGTGAAAAGGAGGAGAGCAGCACGGCCTACCTCAAAGGCATCGATCTGCTGGAGTGTTCGCTGACGGGCCTGAAGCTCCTCGATGTCATGGAAGGCTACGACCGCGTCATCCTCATCGACACCATCAAGCGCAGCCAGCCGATCACAGGGCGGGTCTCACATCTGCGGGGTGAGGAGCTCCGTCACATCCCCGGTCCTTCCCCCCACTATGTGTCCATCCCCCAGGCCCTGGACATCGGGCGCCACTCCGGTATGCATGTGCCGGAGCGGATCGATGTCATCGCCGTGGAGGCCAAGGACCTGTACCGGATGGGAGAGGGATTGACACCGGAGATGACCGCCGCCATCCCCGAGATCATCGCCTCGCTCAAGGGACTGCTGGAGGACCGATGATCAAGAAGGAAGTCCTGGTCCTCAAAGACCTGCTCGGCTCCAACAAGGCCGTGGCCAAGGAGATCCGGGAGCAGCTGAGCGCCCGGGGTATACTGGTCCTCAACCTCATCTCGTCCCCCGGCGCGGGCAAGACGAGTCTCTTGGAGGCCCTGGCCGACCTGCTGAGGCCGGAATTCAGCATGGCTGTCATTGAGGGAGACATCGAGACCGAACGGGACGCGGAACGCATCCGGGCCAAGGGCATCCCCGCGTGGCAGATCACGACCGGAGGGGCCTGTCATCTGGAAGCCAAGATGATCGGGAAGCTCTCCCCCGAGATACCGGAAGGCCTGGATTTCCTGTTCATCGAGAATGTGGGCAATCTGGTGTGCCCGGCCAGCTTTGACCTGGGAGAGACCATCCGCTGTGTCCTGCTCTCCACCCCGGAAGGAGACGACAAGCCCAAAAAATACCCTCAGGTCTTCAACTCCTCCCACTGCCTGCTCCTCACCAAGACCGATCTGGTCCCGCCCCTGCCCTTCGACATCGAACTGGCCCGCAGCGAGGCCCTGGAGATCAACCCGGGGCTGCAGACCTTCGCGTTATCCTCCGTGAGTGGGGCCGGGATGAGAGAGTTTGCAGACTATCTGATCGCCTCACTCCACAAGCTGCGCCAAGACCATGCATGAATTGTCCCTCATCGCCAACCTGTTCGAGATCCTGGAGGAGAAGGCCGCGGAAAAGGAGGCAAAAAGAATTCTGTCGGTCAAACTCCAGGTCGGCCTGCTGTCCGGAGCGGTCCCCGAGCTCCTGAAGACCTCCTTCGACATCTACAAGAAAGACACGATCGCGGCTGAGGCGGAACTGGAGATCATCGAGGTCCCGTTCAAGGTGGAGTGCAACGTCTGCCAGACCCAGATGATCAAAGACGACCTGGTGGCGGTGTGCGACGCGTGCGGGTCCATAGACCTCAAGACACTCCAGGGTACCGATCTCTTCCTCCTGAAGATGGACGTGGAGATCTGACTGCTGCCCGGGAAGCGACGAGAACATGACGGAACACGAAGAGCGGAGAGACCATACCATGCAGCGGCTCGAGGCCTGCCCGGTCTGCGGCGGGCGCTCCCTGTCCGTCTTTCGCAGTGCCAACATCGAGGCCCAGGCACTCACTCCTGAAGACGTCAAGATCACAGACAAGGCCTACGGGAAGATCTGGGGCCTGGAGCGCTGTGCTGGCTGCAGCCATGTCTTCGCCAATCCCCGGCCCACACGAGAATTCATCCAGTCCCTGTATGCCGACATCATCGACCCGTTGTATCAGGAGGAGGCCGAGGGCCGGCAAAAGAACTTCGAGCGCATCCTCACGCGCCTGGAAAAGCTGCGCCCGGACCAGGGCCCTCTGTTCGACGTGGGAGCGGCCACCGGGATCCTCATGAACATGGCCCGGGAACGGGGTTGGGAGCCGCAAGGTGTGGAGCCGAGCTCCTGGGCTGTTGAGACGGCGCGGGACAGGTACGGCCTTCATATCCGGGTCGGAGATTTCGAGACGAGTGAGATCGCGAAGGACCGGTTCGCAGCCGTGACCATGGTCGACTTCATCGAACACATTCCCGATCCTGGGGCCGCCCTGGTCAAGGCCAGGGAGATCCTGCGCAGCGACGGGGTCTTGTGTCTGGTGACTCCCGACATCAACAGCCTGGCCGCACGCCTGGCCGGACCGCGGTGGTGGCACTACCGGCCCGCCCACCTCGCCTACTTCTCGCATGGGAGCCTGCGGACAGCCCTGAACCGGGCGGGGCTGAAGATCCTCAGGACGCGGCGCTACGCCTGGACCTTCAGCGCCCACTATCTGCTCACACGAGTCTCCCTGCTGAGATTACTGGTTAAAAATCCGCGTCTGGCTTCTTTTTGGCGCCGAGTTCCTATAAAATTGGCTCTCGGCGACTCCCTCGAGATCTACGCCGGGAAAAACACTTCATGACCGCTTACTTGAAAGCCATGCGCCTGAGCCGTTGGCCCCGAAGCCTGGCCATCTTCGTGGGGACCGCGGCCTATTTCTTCCTCCATCGCGAGGCACTCTCCCAACTGGCCCAACTGGAGATCCTCCTGCGCTGTGGGGCCTCGTTCCTCCTCACCTGGGCCATCTCCACGGCCAACTACATCATCAACGAGATCGCCGACGCACCCTACGACGTCCACCACCCGACCAAGTGCAACCGCCCCCTGGTCAAGGGAGAGATCCACAAGGGCCTGTTCGTGCTGATGGGGCTTGTCCTCTCCACCTCCGCCCTGCTCATCGCCTGGCGTTATTTTTCGCAACCCTTCTTCTTCGCCTTGTTGGGTCTCTGGATCGCCGGCTTTGTCTACAACATCAGACCGGTGCGTACCAAGGACATCCCCTTTCTGGACTCCATCTCCGAATCCGCCAACAATCCCATCCGTTTTCTCATCGGCTGGTTCGCCTTTGCCACTCCCGGGCTCTTCCCGCCCTGGTCGCTCCTGCTCTGCTGGTGGTCCTTCGGCAACTTCCTGATGGTGGCCAAACGTCTCTCCGAGTTCCGCCTGCTGCAGGACAAGGCCGGCAGCTACCGGCGCTCTCTCGGAAGGTATTCCCGGAGATCTCTTCTGGTGGGGCTGGCATTAAGCGCCGTGGTCTTTTTTGTCACATATTTTGCATTCGCCATTTCCACCCGACTCCAATCGTTCCTGTTCCTGTCCCCCCTGGTCTTCATTTATTTCTACATCTTCTTCCACAAGACCTTGAAGGAACGGGAGGTCATGGAGGAGCCCGAACAGCTGCTCATGCATCCCGCCTTCGCCGCCTACACACTGCTCATGATCCTGGCCTATTGTGTCGCGTTTTTCCTGGACACCATATACCTGTGACCCGGCTTGTCTTTGCATTTCCACATGTGATAAAGTAGCGATACCATCTTGGACAGCACCAATGAATATCAACCTCCTGGAGATCACCCTCAAGCTGCTGCTTGCACTCGCCCTGGGAGGGCTGGTGGGAATCGAACGGGAAAGCAGCCATAAACCAGCCGGCTTCCGTACCAACATCCTGATATGCCTGGGCGCGACCATGATCATGATTCTCTCCGACCTGATCCTCGGTCAGGCAGACGCGGCCGCAGGAGATGCTACGCGACTGGCGGCAGGCGTGGTGACCGGCATCGGATTCCTGGGGGCGGGCACCATCATCCAGTCCAAGGGAATGGTCACCGGCCTCACCACGGCGGCCACGCTCTGGGCCGTGGGAGGATTGGGGCTGGTGATCGGCGCCGGATACTACCTCCCGGCGGTCATCTACACCACCGTCATCGTCCTGACACTCTTCATATTCCACCGCTTCGAAGACACCCATTTCTCCAAATCCATCTACCGATACACCCTCAAGACGCGGACCGCCAAAGAAACCCTGATAAGCGTAAAAAAGCTGGCCCTGCACGAAGGGATCCGCTTCAAGGAATTTTCCCATAAGAGAGAGGGGAGCGTGACCATCATCGCCTTCTCGTTCCAGGCCCCGGAGGACAGGGAAGAAAAGTTCAACCAGGGCCTCGGCGACATGGACGGCATCACTGAACTGAAGATTGACTGAACGACTTCTCCTGGCCACTACCAACCCCGGAAAGACGAGGGAGATGCAGGCCTTTCTGGAAAGCCTTCCCCTGCAGATATTCGCTCTGGACGCCTTGGGGAGCCTCGAGCCCTTCCCGGAGCACGGCCGCACATTTTCAGAAAACGCACGCGGCAAGAGCCTCTTCTACAGCCGGCTCTGGGACGGTGTGACACTGGGCGAAGACTCGGGCCTGGAGATCGACCATCTGAAAGGGGCGCCGGGTGTCTTTTCGGCCCGCTTCTCCGGCCCCAATGCAACGGATGAGACCAATATTCAGAAGGTCCTGGACCTTCTGATGGGGATCCCCGATGCGAAAAGGACGGCGCGCTTCGTCTCCTGCATGGCCCTTTCACGGCAGGGGCGGGTCATCACGGAGATCCAGGCCCAGGCCGAGGGCACAATACTGGAGCACAGAAGGGGCTCAGGGGGATTCGGGTACGATCCCATCTTCTACTACCCCCCGCTGAGTAAGACCTTCGCCGAGCTCGAGCCTCGAGCAAAAAACCAAGTAAGTCACCGCGGCCAGGCCCTGGGCCGGCTCCGCGATTTCCTTTCAGACGTCGCCGGCAGTTGACGCGGCGAGAAGCAAAACGACAACCCTTCTATACGACAATACCAAACCTACTCCCCGCTAATATCTTTTGTTATCAACCATTTATAACAGCTCAGCTTCCTGGCCCAAAATTTGCATTTACGTCCGAAAGGAGATTCATCATGAAATTATTTGATTGGAAGAGAAAAGCTTCGGTTGTAGGAATCCTGGCGGCGTTCACACTGGTGCTGCTGGCTCCTGCTCATGCCTGGGCGCAGGACAAAGCCCAGGTGTCCAAGGTCAACATCAACACCGCATCTGCCTTAGAGCTTCAGGAGCTGCCGCGCATAGGAGAACAGGTGGCCCGACGCATCCTGGAGTATAGGGAGAAGAACGGCAAGTTCAAAAGGATCGAAGATCTGATGAAGATCAAGGGGATCGGTGAGAAGACCTTCCTGCAATTGAAGGACAAGGTCACCGTTGGGAACAGCAACTCATAGGAGGCGGGGGGACCCCCTCCCGCCCCCTCCCTCACGAACGGGGATGGCTTTTCCTGTAGACATCCAGGAGATGTTTAAGGTCAAGGTGCGTGTATTTCTGGGTCGTGGCCAGGCTGGCGTGCCCCAGTAGTTCCTGGATGGACCTTAGGTCAGCGCCCCGGCTCAACAGATGCGAAGCAAAAGAATGCCGCAGGCTGTGCGGGCTGATCTTTCTTTTAAGGGCCGTCTGCTGGATGTAAAAGCGCACGATCCGCTGGACCGAACGGGCGCTCAGGCGCTGCCCCCGGTAATTGAGGAAGACGGCGGTCTCGTCGACACGATCCTGGCTGAGGGCTGGACGGATGCGGAAATAAGCATGGAGGCTGTCTTCCGCGCTCCGTCCGTAAGGCACCAGGCGCTCCTTCTTGCCTTTGCCTCTGACACGCAGGAGCCGTTCCTCGAAATTGATGTCCTCCCAATCGAGTCCCACGAGCTCGCTGACGCGGATGCCCGTGGCGTAGAGCAGCTCGAGCAGGGCCTTGTCCCTCAGGTCCAGGGGCCTGCGCGTGTCGGGCACGTCAAGCAGGGTAGCCATCTCCTCTTCGGATAGGAAGGAGGGGACGTGTTTGTCCTGCCTGGGAGTGGCCACAATCTTGGCCGGGTTATCCTTCAGCCACTTTTTCTGCACACAGAACTGAAAGAACGACCGGAGGGCGGCCAGTTTACGCGCAATGGTGGACTTTTTCTCCTGCTTCCTGTAGAGGGTGGCCATGAAAGACCGGATGGCTATGTTGTCGATCCGGGAGAACGAGACCCCGGTTTCCTGCATATGAGCATAGAACTGGAGGAGGTTTCGACGGTAGGCATCCAGTGTGTGAGGAGAGGCGTTGCGCTCGTACTGCAGGTGGTCGATAAAGGCCTCGATCTTCTTCTGCATCGTTTCGAGCAAACAGCCTCATCTCATTCAGAGGCTGTGTTGGATTCGGGCTCAGCCTCCTCACGATAAGGGCAGTCCTTGTCGCTGCAGTACAGATATGGCGTCCCCTGCTTGGGGGACTTGCGCAGGAGGAAGGTGCGGGCACACTCGGGGCAGGGTCGCTCCACCGGCTCGTCCCAGGTGGCGAATTTGCATTTGGGGTATGCGCTGCATCCGTAGAAGATCTTGCCCTTTCGAGTTTTCCTGCGGATCAGAGTTCCCCCCTCGCATTCCGGGCAGGCGATGCCGGTGTCCTTCTTCTCGGTCTTGATATAGGTGCACTTGGGATAGTTGGAGCAGGCCGTAAAGGGGCCGTAGCGGCCATGACGCAGCACGAGCGGCGAACTGCACTCCGGGCAGGCTTCCTCCAGCACCTTCGCTTCCTTCTTGCCCATGCTCTGCTTGAAGGTGCAGTCAGGATAACCCGAGCAGGCCTTGAAGCGGCCGTAGCGGCCCTGCTTGATCACGAGGTTCCGGCCGCATTCCGGACACTCCTCCTCAGAGGGAATCCCCGTGCCCTTGAATCCCTCATCCTGCTCCGCCTGCTTGAGGTCTTTCTCCAGCAGGGCATAGTAGGACCTGAGATAGGCCAGCCCGTCTTCCTTGCCCTCGCTCACCAGATCCAGCTTCTCCTCCAGCTGAGCGGTGAATTCGAACTGCATCAGGTCCGAGAACTTCTCAATCAGGTAATCGCTCACGAACATCCCAAGCTCCAGGGGATTGAACCGCCCTTTTTCCCGGGCTACATAGTCACGGTCCAGCAGAGTCGAGATGATCGGGGCATAGGTGCTGGGACGCCCGATGCCGCGGGCCTCCAGTTCCTTGACCAGACTGCCCTCCGTATAGCGGGAAGGCGGCTGTGTGAAGTTCTGCTTGGGTTCGAGCTCCCTCATCTTCAGGTCCTCACCGGGCTGAGCTTTGGGCAGGGCCTTGTCGTCCTTCTGCTGCTGGGGATAGAGTGCCAGGAATCCCTCGAACTGGATGACCTCTCCCTTGGTGCGGAACTGATATTTCCCCGCCCGGATGTCGAATTCCGTCTCCTCGATGCGTGCGGGATTCATTTGGGAGGCCAGAAACCGGTTCCAGACCAGCGTGTAAAGGCGAAGCGTATCCTTGTCCAGGAAAGACGCCACTTTTTCTGGAGGGAGGTCGAAGGATGTGGGCCGGATGGCCTCATGCGCATCCTGTGCCTTCTTCTTGTTCTTATAGGCTCGGGGCTGGGGCGGCAGGTACTCCGATGTGAAGTTCGCAGCGATAAACTCCCGGCTCTTACGCAGCGCCTCGTCTGCGATGCGCACCGAATCGGTGCGCATGTAGGTGATCAGGCCCACCAACCCCCGGTCTCCGATCTCAAGCCCCTCGTAGAGCCGCTGGGCCACGAGCATGGTCTTTTTGACAGAAAACCGGAGCAGCCGAAAGCTTTCCTGCTGAAGCGTGCTGGTGATGTAAGGCGGGCCGGGGTGGCGCTGCTTCTGCTTGATCTGCACATCCTTGAGCCGGAAGGGGAGTTCCCGGAGTTCGTCAACGATCGCTGTGGCCTGGACCTCCTCTCCGATCTTGGCCTTCGCTTCCTCGATCTTGGCAAGCTGAGCCTTAAATTCCGGGGGGTTCTGGGCCTCCAGATGTGCCATTATGGTCCAGTATTCCTCCGGCACAAAGGCCTTGATCTCCTTCTCCCGCTCACAGATCAGCCGCAAGGCGATGGACTGGACCCGTCCCGCGCTCAGGCCCCGACCGATCTTTTTCCACAGCAGGGGGCTGATCCCGTACCCCACCAGCCTGTCCAGGATGCGGCGCGTCTGTTGGGCATTGATCATGCCCTGATCGAGCTCCTGAAGCTTCTCCAGGCCCGCGTTCAGGGCGGATGGCGTTATCTCATGCAGCAACATGCGATAGATCTGGGGATTCTTGTCCTTGAGCACCATGTAGAGATGCCAGCAGATGGCCTCCCCTTCCCGGTCCGGGTCAGCGGCCAGCAGTACACGATCACAGCGGCCGGCGGCCTCGATCAGCTCGTCCACCACCTTTTTCCGCGAGGGAAGCACCCCGTATTCAGGCTCAAAATCCTTGTCGACATCGACGCCCAGCTTGGACTTGGGCAGGTCACGGATATGCCCCAGTGTCGCCTTGACCTCATAATCAGACCCCAAATAGCGGTTGATCGTCTTGGCCTTGGCCGGAGATTCTACGATCACCAGTTGTTTTGCCATCACATCTTCCTTTGATAGTATTGCCCAGGACGCGGGGATACGCAACCCTTGAGTTCCAGGCTGAGCAGATGCGTCAGGACCTCCGATACGGACAGCCCTGTCTCATCCACCAGTTTATCCACATTTTTCAGTTCATCGGGCCGGAGAAGGTTCAGCAGCTTTGCCTCTGCCGCCGTCACATCCGGCGGCGGCTCAGAGGGCTCTGGGACTTTGTTCTTGAGCTCCTCATTCCAAGGGGCCGGGAGTTCATCGATCACGTCCGCCCAGCTCTCCACAAGCCGGGCCCCACTCTTGATCAACCAGTTCGCGCCCTGGCTGAGCTCGGAGGTGATGTTCCCGGGAACAGCCAGGACCTCCCTGTTTTGCTCGAGCGCCAGGCGGGCCGTGATCAGCGAGCCGCTCTTGCGTGTGGCTTCCACCACTACTACAGCCAGGGCAAGGCCGCTGATGATACGGTTGCGCAGCGGGAAGTGGTGCCCCAGGGGCTTCGATCCCAGCGGGAATTCAGTTATCACGACGCCCTGCTCCGCGATCCTGTCCCACAGCTTCCGGTTCTCCCTGGGATACACGACATCCAGCCCCGAACCCAGGACCGCGATCGTCGGGCCAGCTCTCAGGGCGCCCCAATGGGCCGTCGCATCGACACCCCGGGCAAGGCCGCTTATCACCACGACACCCCTCTCCGTGAGGTCGAAGGCCAGTTTTTCGGCCACCGCCCTCCCGTAAGGAGTGGGGGTCCGGGCCCCGACCATGGATACTCCCGGACCATCCAGGAGCCGTATATTCCCCGCATAATACAGGACGGCTGGAGGATCATAGATCTCTCGCAGCCGTTGTGGATAGGCCTCATCCTCCCAGGTCATTACTTCGAATCCCGATCGATTCAAACGCTCCAGCTCTTTGCGAGCACGGGCCAAGGTCCTCGGAGAGAGCAGCTCGCGGGCCGCATCCTTCTCAATTCCCAGGGCCGTAAGGGCACGCTCATCGGCACGATACACGTCTCCGATCGAGTCAAAGGCCCGGACGACCTTCTGAAAGGACGCCAGTTTTTCGTGAAAGACCAGGTTGATGCCGATCCAACGGGTCAGGTTTTCCGGCACAGTCACACTTTGCAGTAGTGAGATGGGAGCGCAAACACCGGAACGGAACTGTTGGAGATCACCTTTTCCGTGGTGCTCCCCAGGAAAAAGCGCTCTATGGCTCCGGGGCCGCAGGTCGAGATGACGATCATGTCGCATTTGTGGGTTTCGGCGTAATCCACGATCCCCAGGGCAGCATGGAGCGCCCGGATCACGTCTTCGGTGATCTTGACGTCTTCCTTCTCCCCCTTTTTCCGCGCCGCAAGCTTCTTCGTCACCGTGTCCATCATCTCATCCAGCATCCGCGGGGGGAATTCATGGTCGTGCAGCTCCAGCACATGCAGAAATACGAGCTCGGCATCGAACCCCTTGGCCAGCTTCCAGGCATAGTCCCGCTCCACCTCTTCGTGTTCGGAAAAATCTGTGGGAACCAGGATCTTGTCGAACTGCAGGGGGCCGCTCTTCTGCTTGGTCAGTAAGAGGGGAACCTGAGAGTGCCTCAATACCTGATTGGCCACACTTCCTATGAAGATCTTCTCCAAGGCCGAGAGCCCCTTTTTCCCCATGACGATCAGGTCGACACCCTCCTCCTCCGCGGCTGCGATGATCTCCTTGGCGGCGCTTCCTTCTCTGATCAGGGGCCGGAAGGAAACGTCCCGCCCTTCCTTTAACCGCATCAAGCGGTCCATCGCATCGTTCTTGATGACATCGATCCGGCGGATAAGCTCCCCCTTGACCGATATTACCGAATTATACAGCGAGACCGGGTATTCCGGCACAACATGCAGGGCCACAAGCTCAGCACCGAAGGTCTTCGCCAGGTGTTCTGCCTGGGTCAGCGCCTCCTGCGCCTCATCGGAAAAATCCGTGGGCCAAAGGATCTTTTTTAAAAAATCCGGCATTGTAATCTCCTCAAATATGTTCCATGGGCTGAATGGTATGGTTATTTTATCAGGATAAAATGAAAAGGCAATGCATTTCAGCGCCCCAGCAGAATTGAGCCGGAGGTATAAAACACGCCGGCCACGGCCCCGGTCATCAGGCAGGCCAGAGTGGCGGCCAGCAGGGCCCGGAATCCCAGGCGGGACAGATCCTTGACACGTTCGGGGACCAGCGCCCCCACTCCCCCTACAAAAATAGCCAGAGAAGCCACGTGGGCAAAGCCACACAGTGCATAGGAGGCGATGATGGCCGAGCGCGGATAAATCAGGACTCCGTTCTCAAGAAGGACGGCCAGTTCCTTATAGGCCGTGAGTTCCGTCAGAATGGGCCTCTGCCCGAGCAGGCGCGCGACCTCCATGGCATCCGCGGGAGGGACACCCAGCAGGAGCGCAAAAGGATAGAACACGTAGCCCAGCAGCCCTGAGAGAGACCAATCGAGATTCAGCCCGAACCACTGATTGACGTATCCGCCCGCACCACCCAGGACCAGGTCGATCAGCGCCATGATGCCGAGGAAGGCGATGAGCAGGGTGAAGATCCCGCCCAGCAGCCGCAGGCCGCTCCAGGCTCCATTGATAATGGCCATGATGATGTTGTCTTCCCGCTCATAATGGGGTTTGACGCTGATCCCCAGGGTGACCGGCTCGCCGGTCTCGGGAACGATCATCTTGGACATCACCACGGCCGCCGGAGCAGAAAGGAACGAGGCGGAGACCAGGTGCCCGGCGATAGTGGGCAGAAGGTCCTGCAGATAGAACACGTAGAGTGCCAGCACCGTGGAGGCGATGGTCCCCATACCGGCGGCCAGGACCGTGGTCAGCTCCGAGCGCGTCATCTTCTTGAGGTACGGCTGAATCACCAGAGCGGACTCGATCCCGACGAAGATGTTGCTCGAGGCACTCAGCGATTCGGCGCCGCTGATGCGCATGAGCTTGCTGAAAATGTAGGCAAAACCCCGGATGACAAGGGGCATGATCCTCAGGTAATACAGCGCTCCCACCAGGCCGGCAAAGAAGATGATGGTGGGCAGGCCCTGAAATCCCAGGAAGTAGCCCAGGGAGGTCTCGCCGCCCTCTCCGATGACTCCCGGAGGGAGCGCCAGCCGGCCGAACACGAATCTTGTCCCGGCCGTTGCACTCTCCAGCACCTTCACGACCATCGAGTTGACAAACAGGAAGAACCGGGACCCGGCCGGTATCAGGAAGATGAACAGGGCAAAACACAGCTGGAGACAGATCCCCCATAAGACCACGCGCCAGTTCACAACCCTGCGATTAGACGAGCAGAGCCAGGCAAAACCGACCAGCAGGAAGACGCCGGCCAGGCTCACCAGGTTGTACCATTCCATGAGAGTGGACTCCTAACGCGCTGTT
>JAUWTO010000179.1 GCA_030614685.1 Candidatus Aminicenantota bacterium | reverse complement strand
TATCTGCTTATCTTATGTGCGATGGGGGGTAGAGAGAGATGTCTATGTTTGCCCGCACATTAAGGATACAGACAGCGCCCGACCAGATCGATGCGGCGGCCATGCTCTTCGAGGAGAGCGTCATCCCGCTCTGCAAAAACCAGAAAGGATTTGTCGGGGCGGAATATCTGGCCGACCGCCACACAGGTGCCAGCATGCTGATCACCATCTGGGAGAGTGAGGAGGACCTGCATAACAGTGAAAGCAGCCGCTTTTTCCAGGAGCAGGTCGCGAAATTTCTCGGGTATTTCACCGCTCCCCCCATCCGGGAATCCTTCGAAGTGGTCATGCTCGACCTGAGCTAAAGCGAAAGGATCTTGATCACGGCACCGGCCGCCATCACCAGGATGGCCACCATCAGTATGACATTCCACAGAGCTCCCTTAATCCCCTGATTCGTGTCCTTACCCAGGAAGCTCCGTTTGTTCTGCAATATAAAAAACCCGATGTATGCTATGGGCATCATGACCAGGTTGAAGGAGGAGACCACTACCGGCAGCCAGAAGGGGAGGGAGTAGAATGCCCCCAGGATCCCTATGTTGGCGACCATGGTGCTCGCCCGGTAACGCCACCCGCTGAATTCGAAGTGGAACATCTCGCTCAGGACGTACCCGCACAGGAGCATCTCGATCACAAGGGTCGTGAAGCACATGCTCAGGATCCCGAACGAGAACACGATCCGGCCGAGGGAGAGTCCTATGAGGGGCTGCAGCGCATGGGCCGCATCCACGGCCGAATTGACCTGGATGCCCTGAGTGTGGAGCGTGTTGGCAAAGGCGATGGCCACAAAACTCGTGGCCAGCACAAAGGGCAGGAACATGGAAGTGCCGAGGTCAAAGTTCTTGAGGCCCCGGTGCTGCTTGCCCCACCCGCGGGCCAGCAGCGTGTAGGGGTATAAGAAGGTCATATTGACGCCCACGGCAGCCCCCAGTTGACCCAGGACGATGGTGATCCCAGCCTTATCTTTGGGGATGTAGAACGTGAAAAATCCACGGAACAGTTCCCCCCAGTCGATCCCTGTTTTGATCACGACCAGCAGAAAGGCCAGGACCATCAGCATCAGCATATATTTGAGGATGCGTTCGAAGCGGCGGATGGATCTCCGGCTGCCTCCTTCATAGCTCCAGCAGACTGCAGTCCCCAGGACCAGCAGTATCAATGCGACTCCACCCCGGGGGACATTGAGGCCTGCCACCGAGAAGATGTCCTTGAACACGGCGGTTCCCAGGGAGTACTGGGGGATCTGCCAGACCACTGAGGCCAGGAACACATTGAAGCCCCAGAGCAGGGCCACTGCCGGGTGCAGCTCTTTCCAGAAGACATCATAGGGTCGGGCTCGTGTCGAGATTACCTGGTGGCCGATGGCGGCGAACACTATGACTCCCAGCAACATGGCCACAGGCGGCACCCAGAGAAGCCGGTAGCCGAAGACAGAGCCCGCAAAGATGGCGGAGCTGGCAGAGCCTGCTCCCAGGGTCAGGGCGCTCTGCATCCATCCCGGCCCGGACAGTCCCCAGTAGCCCTTCCAGCGCTGCCAGAAGCGAGGCCGGGAAGCGATATCGCTGAGTTGTTCTCGTTCTGCTGCGAGGGCTTCCGGATCCCGGACCTCTACCATGGGGAGTCCCCTGCGGAGGTGCCGGGATCGCTCTCTGTTCATCATCGTGCCTCGATCGCTGAATACACCGGGGCGTTGTCCAGGGATTCAAGCTCCTTCATTTTGGCCTGGATGACTTGTTCTTCGATGGGGAGCCTGCCAAGCAGGGCGTCGAGTTTGGCCAAGACGCTTACGCTGTCCAGACCGGTTCTTATGTCTGTAAGATATTGAGACTGATCGAATGTTTTCAGCAGTTCATTGTACTTTGATGACCATCCGAACACCAGAGCAGGCACCCCGTTTTTATACGCATGGACGACGGCATGGTAGCGTGCGGCCACAATAAATTCAAAACCTCTGATCAACACCCGTATCTCCACGGCATCGAGTTCCTTCTCGATCAGAAAGACTCCGGATTTGCCTTCGGCATCCCGCATGATTTTTTCAGCAATTGGAGCGTCGATCTCTCCGGTATGGCTGAACAGATAGACCTTTTTGCCTTGCTGGAGGAGAACATCGATCATATCCTGATAAATGTGAAACATCCTGTTCCTGTGGGTCCGTTCCATGACCCGGAGATTGGGGATGATCGCTGCTGCGGGGGATGCGATTCGAGGAGGATCAAGGGAGGGAGGGTGTATAAATATTCGATTTAGATCATATTCCCTGTTCAACAGGACCATATCCAGACAAGGGAGGGGAGATACATTGTCTTGAGTGAACTGTTTCAAGGCTGCCAGGCTCGAGGCCTCACGAGCGAAGATCTTCGCTGGATAGGGCAGCAGTTTCCTCAGATACGGGAAGATCATTTTCTTTTGAATCCAGGAATAATCGAACGGCCCGAAAGACTGCGGAAAGATGTAGAAGGGAATACGGAACCTGGAGGCGATCTTAATGTTGAGGAGATACTGCACGGATACACGGAAGGGCCACTGCGATGATAAGGAAAATCCGCTGATATCGATGATGAAGGCGGT
This sequence comes from Candidatus Aminicenantota bacterium, assembly GCA_030614685.1. GTDB lineage: Bacteria > Acidobacteriota > Aminicenantia > Aminicenantales > Aminicenantaceae > JAUXEH01. Next base: position 2,296 of record JAUWTO010000179.1, on the reverse strand, counting down.
CTTTTCGAGGAGTGAACGAAGGCGGGAAATGCCTTGCGAAGTGTATCTGCGGCCGCGGAGGGGGCGAAGCCAGCGGCCTCTTTTCCAGAGGAGTTCTGTTTTGATCTCAAGGTCCCAGGGCAGAATTGTAAAGGTGAAGGCCTGCTTTTCCGCCTCAGGCCGGAGGTGGTCCCGATAAGAAAGGAGGTATACATCCCGGTCCGGAAATCGCCGGCTCAAGTGCTCGATGGTAGTGAAAAGCAAGGCCTGGACACCGAGATTGCTGAGATGCCCTCCTGTGATCAGGATGGTTTTGCCCGGGCGTGTGCCAGCCTTTTCCAGGAAGTCTCGTTTTTTTTCCAACACTGGTTCCAATTTATTATCACTTTATTATCACAAATCAAAAAGACTTGACAAGGCTTACTAGATATCGTATCTTTACAAAAGAGTGCATCAAGATATTGTGGGTGTTCTTGGTGGGAAAAAGCAGACTGTTTAATAAAACGGGAGTTATTTAAGGTATAAAAAAACGAGGAGGGCTAGAGAGGAATCCCGTCCTACTCTTTTTGTCGCTATGCCTTGGATGGTGAGACCCTCCTCGTCATATCCATTGTAAGTGTTCCGGCTCCAATATCTCATCTAGCCCAATAATCGTCAATCGCCTTTCAGGGTGGTTGAAAGGATGAGATTTTTTGCCTTGCTTCACCCCTAGGGATTAATCAGCTCTCCCTTGAGTTTTTGGCTGGCGGGAGATATGATGCAGAAAATATACAGGAGGAGTGATCATATGGATTTTAAAAACTCGGTGCCGGACAGGATCCGGGACCTTAAACAAACCATAGGGGAGGAGAGGGCGGTATCGGCTCTTTCAGGTGGCGTGGACAGTTCTGCCTGTACGGTCCTGGCTCATAGGGCCATTGGTGACAACCTGAAATCCATTTTCATCGATGACGGGCTCATGCGCGAAGGTGAACCCCAGCAGGTCCAGAAGATCTTTGCGGATCTGGGGATCAAGGTCGACATCGTCGATGCCGCGGATGAGTTTTTTGCCGCTCTCGCAGGAAAGATCGATCCTGAAGAGAAACGCAAGGCTTTCCGCGACACGTTTTACTCGGTGTTCGGACGCGAGGTCCGGAACAGTGATGCGCGCTTCCTCATCCAGGGCACCATCGCCGCGGATATCCTCGAGACCACGGGTGGCGTGAAGACGCAGCACAACATCCTTGAGCAGATCGGTATCGATCCTGAGGCCGGATATGGTTTTAAGGTTGTGGAACCCATTAAAGATCTGTTCAAGCCCGGGGTTCGCGAGGTTGCGGCGGCTGTGGACTTGCCTGAGGAGATCCACCAGAGGATGCCGTTTCCGGGTCCGGGACTGGCCACACGCGTGGTGGGGGAAGTAACGCCTGAGCGAGTCGCCCGTGTGCGCAGGGCCACAACCATCGTGGAACAAGAGATTTTGCATCTGAAGCCGTTTCAGGCCTTTGCGGTCCTGCTGAGCGATCAGGCGACGGGAGTGGAGGAAGGCCGGAGAAAGTTCGGCGACATCGTGATCGTGCGCTCCGTTGAAAGCCAAGACGCTCTGACTGCCGAGGCCAGTCAGGTTCCCTGGGAGGTCCTGCAGAAGATCGCCCACCGCATCGTGACTGAGATTCCCGAAGTCGTGCGTGTGGCTTACGAGATTACTCCTAAGCCTCCGGCCACTATCGAATACATATAGCCTGAATTGTTCACACGCCGATCTCAGCACATCGACTTCGTTGCAGCCTTGATGATCTTGTAGATCCCGAGCGTTACCAGCGGGATGATGAACACCACAAAGAACCCCCAGCTGATGGTACCGTATCCCTTGGCAATGAGGTCGATCAGCCCGAAGGACGAGAGCCCGAACGCGATAAGCAGGATGACTATGGCGACCAGGGGCCGATGCCACTGCTTGAGGTCCCTCCCGCGGGCACGCAGGGACGAACGGAGCCTCTCGTTGACAGAGTGGATGAAACCGGTCCCGGTCTCGAAAAGAGTGCCGAAGAGCACGACCTGAAACACGATCAAAAGGGCCGGGATGCCGGCCTTTTCCAGGATATAAACAGCCGGGATCTCTACGGACAGCACTTCCGGATAAAACCCGATCACGGAGATGTAGAAGAGGAAGCCGGGGATGATGGCGATGGGCCCACCCAAAAGCCCGGCGATGATGGCTTCTTTTCGGGTTTCGATGTGGTTCAGGCAGAACAGCACAGCCGCGATGATCCCCAGGTTATAAAGGGCGTACTTGAATCCCCCCAGGGCCCATCCAGGCTCGATTATTCCCGATGCC
>JAUWTO010000278.1 GCA_030614685.1 Candidatus Aminicenantota bacterium | reverse complement strand
GGGTGTGCACGAACTCGGGTTTGGCCTTGGGCTCTCTCTTGAAGCGGATGTTAGCCCGCCGGGCCTGAAAACTCTCGCAGTTGGTGCAGGACGAGATCTCCAGAAAGGCGTTGCGGTTGGGCATCCAGAGTTCGAGGTCGTAGGTCTTGGCCCCGGCAAAGCCCAGGTCGCCGGTGCTGAGTGCCATCACACGGTAGTGGAGTCCCAGGCGCTGGAGCACGGTCTCTGCGTTCTGGGTCATGAACTCCAGCTCGTCGTAGGAATTTTCCGGCAGCACAAAGCTCATCATCTCGACCTTGTTGAACTGGTGCTGTCTCACGAGCCCCCGGATATCCTTGCCGTAGGATCCCGCCTCGGAGCGGAAGCAGGGCGTGTAGGCCACGAACCTCTGGGGCAGGAGTGTCCCTTCGAGGATCTCGTCCCGGTAGAAGTTGGTCAAGGGGACCTCGGCCGTGGGGATCAGGTACCAGGGATAGCCGCGCAGCGTGAAGAGGTCCTCCTCAAATTTGGGCAGGTTACCGGTGCCGATCAGGCTGTCCTCGTTGGCGATAAAGGGAGGGATGACCTCCTGGTAGCCCCGCTCCCGGGTGTGGATATCCAGCATGAAGTTGATGAGTGCCCGCTCCATGAGCGCGCCCGCGCCCAGGTACACGGCAAAGCGTGTGCCGGTGATCTTGGAGGCGCGTTCGAAATCCAGGATGCCCAGGTTCGATCCGATCTCCCAGTGGGGGCGGGCCGGAAAGTCGAACTCCGGTTTCCGGCCGAAGGTCCGAACCTCCAGGTTGTCCTTCTCCGAGAGGCCGGCCGGCACGGTCTGGTGGGCGAGGTTGGGGATGTTGAGCAGGATGTCCCGGAGCTTTTCGTCCGCCTCGCGCAGCTTTTCATCCTGTGCTTTGATGGCATCCGAGACCTGTTTCATCTCTTTGATGGTCTCGGTCGTGTCCTGGCCCTCCTTTTTCATTGTTCCGATGAGCTTGGAGGTCCGGTTCAGCTCGGTGCGAAGTTTTTCCACCTCCTGCAGTACGGCCTTGCGCTGAGCAGAGAGGTCCAGGAATTTCGTGAGGTCGAGCTTCATGCCGCGAGCAGCGGTCTTCTCGATGACCAGGTCGGGATTTTCCAGTATAAATTTGGGGTCCAGCATGGGTCGATTATAACACAAGTATTTGCAGGGCAGAAGAGGAGATATCCGAGACGGTCGCTGCACTCAGCTCTTAAATCTTCTGCCTTAATCTTGAGGTTTTAAAGGGTGGATGATAGAATACTTCCTCCTCAGCGGAGGGATGGCCGAGTGGTTGAAGGCGGCGGTCTTGAAAACCGCATCACGAGTGATCGTGACGGGGGTTCGAATCCCTCTCCCTCCGCCATTTCTTGTGCCCTGCGGCCGCCCCCTGCGTGTTGACTGAGGTCTGTAAAAAGAGTAGAATGGCGCTGCCCTCAGAGCACGTACGGAGAGGTGCTGGAGTGGCTTAACAGGGTCGCCTGCTAAGCGATTGTGCCGACAAAATCGGTACCGTGGGTTCGAATCCCACCCTCTCCGCCATCCCTTTCCTTTTGGATAACCTGCGCAATATCATCAAGGAATCCAATATAGATTTCTCTGGTTACATCGCAGGCCGGCCTGTACTACGAGTCAGCGCTGGACCGGGGGGCGTGCTGCCCACCAACCCTGCCAGAGCTGGCGGGAGAGGCTCTGCAGCAGCTCGTGATTTTCAGACAGGCGTGCGATGTTATGGTTTTCCTGGGGGTCGGTCTGGTGGTCGTACAGCTCGGCGTCGATGAGTCTGTTATCGAACCAGTCCCGCCACTCCACGTAGCGGTACCGGTCGGTGCGGATGGCCCGTCCCATGTAGCGCCCCATGAATCCGCGCTGGAACTGGCTGAAGGCTGCGTACTTCCAGGGAATCTCCGGGTCTCTGAGCAGCGGGACCATGCTTGTCCCCTCGAGCTGATGGGGCGGTTCCCAGCCGACCAGCTCGCAAAGAGTGGGGTAGATGTCCATGTATTCCACCAGGGCGCTGCAGGTTTTTCCGTTGCCCTCGACTCCGGGAGCATGGATGATCATGGGAGACCTGGTATCTGCCTCGTAATTGGTCTGTTTGCCCCAGCTGTTGTGCTCCCCCAGCTTCCATCCGTGATCGCTCACCAGGACGACGATGGTGTTCTCGGTCAGGCCCAGTTTCTGGAGCGAGTCGAGGAGGCGACCGATCTGGGCATCGATGTAGCTGACACAGGCATAGTAGCCGTGCTTGAGCAGACGGGCCTGGTCTTCTGTGAGGCCGCCCTCGGTCGGTCTGAGCACCCCTGCAAAATCCTCATAACAGGCCAGCTCCCAGTGCGTGTTCACGGCCCAGAGGGGTGCGTCTTTGGGGAGGTAGTTGTTCTCAGCCATGGGGATCTGGGCCCTGTCATAGAGGTCCCAGTATTTCTTCGGGGCTGTAAAAGGCAGGTGGGGCTTGATATAGCCCATGCCCAGGAAAAAGGGGCCCTTTTCCTTGAGCTGCTTCAGCAGCGCAATAGCGACATCGGTGGCAGATCCGTCCCTATACTGATTGTCGGCGGCCTCCATGCACTCGGTGGTCGGTCCCCGCAGCAGGGCGTCGATCCAGGGCTGGCCCTTTCCCAACCTTCTGGCCGCTGCCGCGCGTTCCCAGTGGCGCCTCCGGGTTTCTGGATCCAGATAGATATGTTTTATGGGGATATCGGGCGTGGGCATGTTCCAGGAGCTGGGATCGGGGAGAGAGTTGTGGTAGATCTTGCCCACGCGCACCGTTGTGTAGCCGTGAGCGATGAAGAGCTGGGGCAAAGTGACAAGATCGGGGCGGTTCCGGCGGAAATGGGTCTCCAGGTCCCAGATTTTGAGCGTGTCGGGTCTCAGCCCGGTCATCATGCTGGCCCGCGAAGGATTGCACAGCGCCATCTGGGCATAGGCCCGTGTGAAGACCATGCTCCTGGCGGCGAGGCGGTCGATGTGGGGGGTTTGGATCATATCCACGCCGTAGCAGCCCATCTCGGGCCTCAGGTCATCGACGGCGATGAGGAGGATGTTGGGTTTGGTTGACTGAGGTTCGGCCTGGGCCAGGCAGGGGAGTGAGAGTCCCCAGAGCAGGAGGGCGAAAAAGGCGAAAGCGGCCGTTCGCCGCAGACATAGCCCCCGCAGATCGATGCGTCTCAAAGCGTCAGTCACTCTCCCTCCAGCCCATTGCGGGCCAGTCCAAAAAACCCATTATGTATATATGCAATGCGGCTCTTTTTGTCAAGTCGGGGAGGCTTTTGTGTTTGCAATTGAATGAAGGCGGTATATAATCGAGGTGAAGCCTTCGGATCGATCGAGAAGGCAAACCTTTGAGGAG
>JAUWTO010000235.1 GCA_030614685.1 Candidatus Aminicenantota bacterium | reverse complement strand
GCGCTGCGCATGCCCAAGAAAGACGGCGCCACCCTGGACAGCGTGCGCGATCAGGTCATCAGCATGGTCGCCATGCATGTCAAGGTTCTGGATCAGGATTGAAAAATAGCCGCCAACCCTTTGTGGCCGTAAAGCGTATTTAGGAGCGAGGATGTGTGGAATCGCGGCCCTTTTCCCATCGAGCCAGGCCTGGCTGCATGTGACGGGTGATCGCTCCCCTCACTTCTCAGGAATCTTGTGTACTGGAGTCATCAGATGATCAGAAGTTACCTCAAAGTCGCCCTGAGGAACATCGCGCGTCACAAAGGCTATTCCTTCATCAACATCACGGGACTGGCCATCGGCATGGCCTGCTGCATCCTGATCCTGCTCTGGGTCCAGGACGAGCTGAGCTTCGACCGCTTCCATGAGAACGCCGGAGACATCTATCGAGTCGTCCAGGACATCAACTTCGCGGATCACAGCACCACCTGGGCCATCTCCCAGGGCCCCCTGGGGCCAGCCTTGAGAGATGATTTCCCCGAGATCGCCAACATGGTTCGATTCACCAATCGCGGCATGCGCCTGACCTATGAGGACAAGATATTCGACGAGGTGCTGGGCATGGCAGACGGATCGATCTTCGAGGTCTTCACATTCCCGCTGCTGCGAGGCGACCCGGCCACGGCCCTGGTCGATCCCTTTTCCCTGGTCATCACGGAAGAGATGGCCCGGAAGTATTTCGGGGAGCAAGACCCCATGGGAAAGGTCCTCAATGCAGATGGCCGGTTCGATTTCAAGGTAACAGGCATCCTGAAAGAGGTGCCGCGCAATTCCCACATCCGGTTCGACTTCCTGGTCCCCTTCATATTCGGCCGGGAACTCAACTACACCGTGGACCGCTGGGGAAACAGCCAGTTTACCACCTATGTGCAGCTGCAGAGAGGCCTGCCGGCCAACGAGGTCATCAGCAAGATCGCACGCTACCTGGATGACAAGCCCACCATCGAGAAAGATGCTGCCCTCAACCTGCAACCCCTCACCGGGATCCATCTGTTCTCTCACTATGAATTCGACTTCGCCTCCGGAGACATCACCTATGTGACCATCTTCTCCCTGGTGGCTTTCTTCATCCTGCTCATCGCCTGCATCAACTTCATGAACCTGACCACGGCCCGCTCCGCCAACCGTGCGCGCGAGGTCGGCATGCGCAAGGTGGCCGGCGCCTATCGCTCCGACCTCATCCGGCAGTTCTTCGGGGAGTCCATGCTGTTGGCCTGTGTGGCGTTCTGCTTGGCGCTGGGATTGGTACGGCTGCTGCTCGGCGCATTCAACACCCTGTCAGCCAAGGAGCTGACCCTGGGCATCTCCTCCAACGGCTGGCTCTGGTTGGGGTTCCTGGGGATTGCGCTCTTGACAGGGTTTATCTCCGGCACCTATCCGGCCCTTTTCCTCTCCGGATTTCAGCCGGTACGCGTGCTCAAGGGAAGCGTGCAGCCCGGGGCTAAATCCTCGGCCTTCCGCAAGTTCCTGGTGGTCTTCCAGTTCTCGCTTACCATCCTCCTCCTCATCTGCACCCTGGTCGTGTACCGTCAGCTGGATTACATGCAAAACAAAAAACTCGGCTATGACAAGGAGCACCTGGTCTATATGAGCATACGGGGGCAGATGCGTGAACAGTTCGATGCCGTGAAACAGGAACTGCTGAGCCACCCCAACATCCTGGCCGTGACGGCCAGCGCCAATGTTCCCACCTACGGGTACAGCTTCTCCAACAGCCTCTGGCGTTGGGAGGGGCAGGATCCGGACGAGGAGATCCTGATGCGGGCCAGCTTCGTGGATGTTGACTTCCTCGAAACCCTGGGGATCGAGCTGTTAGCCGGCCGGGATTTTTCCAGGGAATTCTCCACGGATCAGGACGCTGCCGTGGCAGTGAACGAGGCAGCGGCCCGCGCCATGGGAATGGAGGATCCGGTGGGCCGGAGGCTGTCTCTGGGTGAGCGCGAATCCACGATCGTGGGATTGGTCAAGGATTATCATTTCCGCTCCCTGCGCCAGGAGATTGATCCCCTGATCCTGATCTTTTCTCCCCCGAGCAGCCGGGTCCTCTTTGTCCGCCTGAAAGGCGAAGACATGCCTCAGAGCCTTGCCCATATCGAGGAGGTCTGGAACACGTTTTCCCCGGGATTCGACTTCCGCTACCGCTTCATGGACGAAGCCCTGGACCTGCTCTACCGGGCGGAGCAGCGAACGGGGACCATCTTCCGGATCTTCACCCTCCTGGCCGTCTCCATCTCCTGCCTGGGTCTTTTCGGTCTGGCCTCGTACATTGCGGAACAGCGCACCAAGGAGATCGGCATCCGCAAGGTCCTGGGCGCCACGGTCTCCCATATCGTGTTCCTGTTGTCCAGGGATTTCACCAAATGGGTGATGGTGGCCAACCTCATCGCCTGGCCGGTCGCCTACTATGCCATGCGCGTATGGCTGCAGGGATTCGCCTACCGGATCCCGCTACCCTGGTGGGTGTTCGGCTTGTCTGCCCTCCTGGCGCTGGTGATCGCCCTGCTGACCGTCAGTTACCAGTCGGTCCGGGCCGCTGTTTCCAATCCGGTAGACGCCCTGAAGTATGAATGACCGTGCGGTAGAACTTATCGGTATCGTCCCGGCACGAAGGCGCTACCAGATGCCGGGAAAAAGACGCCACCGCACGCGCTGGGCGTATTCCTGATAGCCTGCGAGTTCCCGCCTGAGGACACGATCTTCCAGCGCCGTCCGGATCCCGATCACCAGGATGATACCGGCTACCGGTAGGAAGGCCCATGGCGTGCCCAGGAGCAGGGGCGTGGCTGTGGAGGTCAGGATCACGCTCATATAGCCGGGGTGGCGCCGGTCAGAGGAAAGCCTTCCGGAAGTCCTCGTCCATGGGGATCGGTTTGCCCTCCTTGTTCAAGAACACGGCCACCAGCTCCCCCTCGAAGAGTTTCTTTCCTGTTTTGGCATTGAAAATGTCCTGCCGGAACGTCAGGCTGGTCTTGCCGGGGTTCATGCCTTCCAGGGTGATCTCCAGCTCATCCCCCAGGGTCGCGGGGTGCAGGTATTTGATGTGGGCCTCAACGATCACGATGCCCGTTCCCTTTTGGAAATAGTCCTGGAAGGGGATGCCCAGCTGCTCCATGGTGGCCACCCGGGCATACTCGAGATAGCTCAGGTACACGGCATAGTTGACGTGGCCCTGGGCATCCAGCTCATAGGACCGGACCTTCAGTGTCTGGGAGAATTTTGTCATGAGATCGCCCCGAAAGAATAGCCGCGTACGGACAGCCAGACATTGCCGTCTGCGTCGCTGCGCTCGAAGTACATGCGGGTCCGGGAGACGAAGAGCGGCCTTCCCGGAAGAGAGCCGGTCCCCAGGAATTCTCCTGCGGTGTTGAAGACGTCCACTGGGAATTCGTCCCTCTCCTTGGTGATGTCGTCACGGATCCGGCACACGAATACATGTGCCGGGGAGAGCAGGATGCGGTCGAAATAGACCTTGGTGCGGGGCAGTTTTTTGATGATGTCACGCACCACACTCTCGGGCCAGCCGCGCATTTTGCCGAATTCTGTGAATTCCGCCTCAAAAAAGCGGCGTTCGTTGCGGCTGAGCTATTGAGGCTTTACCCTCCGCTCGATGACCGCGCTGACATCCCCCTTGCCATCGAGTAGCTGTATGCGGTAGGCGTCGCTTACGGCCAGCGCCGTGAGCCCGGCGTTCTGGGCGTACATGAGGCCCGGTGAGTAGGCGGGCCGCCCGTAATTGAACATGACCTCCCGGCCGCTCTGGTCCGGAGCCGAGACCGAGAAGCGGTCGCGGGATACGGAATGGAAGGTCTTGAGGATGTTGCTTTCCCCGTCCAGCATGATCTGCTGCTTCCCGTCCGGGCCCCAGCGCCAGGC
>JAUWTO010000214.1 GCA_030614685.1 Candidatus Aminicenantota bacterium | reverse complement strand
TGACCCGGTGGAAGATGGTGCCGTCGTAGAATTTCTCGTCCACATAGGTGAGGAAGTTCTTGACCGTGATGGGGGCCTTGTCCGGGTAGAGTTCGATCACCATGTCGCCCTCGGTGGTTTTCATGACAACTTCGATGGTGCTTCCTTGGGCGGATACAGCCAACGGGAGGGCCAGGAGCAGCGCGAGTGCCGTGGCGCCAGATATCAGAGTCTTGATCATTGTGACCTCCTTGTAGCTAGGCAAGAACCGGAAGGTCAAGATACCAGATAATCCCTCGAATAGCAATCTGTGTGGGTCAGGCTTTGATAAGTTTGATAAATGGAAGCTGCGGATAAATAACTGCCTAGATTATCAAACTTATCAAAGCCTGACCCCCAATAGATATAAATCTTCTTTTACTTTTCACACATTTATTCTAACATAAAGTAGACCAAGGGCGTGGCCGGGCCTTTTTTTTATGAATTATTCAGGCGAAACATGGATAATTCACGAGTCGAGGTTGGGGCAGATGCCGTAAGATCGGCTCGCCCTTTGGGTAAATAATGCCGATGATTATGGCGGGGATTTAAAGGGAAAAATTGGCATTATTTATGAATTATTCAGGCTAGGTGTGGAGGCAAATCCATGAAAAAAAGACTATTCCTGATCGGGCTGGCCCTGATACTGGTAACATTTACCGATGCCCAGAGAAGGAAATACGGCTACGACCCGGACAAATACCCCGAGGTCCTCGAGAAAGGCCTTTTCAAAGGTGCGGACAACCTCGAGAAGCTCTTCGGATTCATTGACTGGGATTTCAGTTCCAAGGATATGACCCGGCTATCCCGGGAATTCATGGCTCTCCAGGCATTTGACCAAAGGACGCTCTGGCCGGAACAAGACAGGCTTCCCAGAGACTTCCAGCCGGAAAGATGGCTGGAGATCGGGAAAGGGCCCGGATTGAATGTATCGGAGCTTCACCGGAGGGGCATTACTGGGAAAAAGGTCGCCGTGGCCGTGTTCGACAAGTACATCAATCCGGATCATGTGGAATTTGAGGACCGGATCGTGTTCCACAAGATAAGGTCCCCCTTGGCCGAGGATTTCCAGTACCGCCTGCATTTTCATGGCATGGCCTGTGCCTCGATCCTGTGCGGAGAGACATTGGGCGTCGCACCCGATGCGACCCTCCATTATTTCGCCGTCCCGGATGATGCCCGGAACAGCTACAACTACTGCCTGGCCCTGGAAGAGCTGCTGCGAGTCAATGCAGAGCTTCCTGACGGGGAAAAGATCAGAGCCGTCTCCATCTCCGACGGGATCAGCCGCAAGGACACCGAGATCTATGAGCGGTGGCAGGGCCTCTTACAGAAGGCCGAAGAAGCGGGAGTGGCCGTGATCTGCTCGGATGCGGAGACCACTTTCGCCAATTTCACCTGGGGAGGGTGTCTGCCCTTCCGTGACCGCAATGATCCGGAGAACTATGATTACGCCCTGTGGCCGAAGAACAATGACAAGGAGCATGGCGAGAAGATGATCCTCCCTGCAGACTTTCGGACAACGGCCCAGAACCGGGACAACCAAGCCTATGTCTATTGGGGAGACGGGGGATTTTCCTGGGCGATCCCCTATTTCGCCGGGCTGGCGGCCCTGGCCTGGAGCATAGAAAACAGCCTGACCATTGAGGATATCTACCGCTTGATCAAAGAGACAAAGACCAGGACCTCCCAGGGTCGATACGTCGTCAATCCGGAAGCGCTTATCGAGCGCGTTCTGTCGACTTCGTCTTCCCATTCCCAGTCAAGATCCTTCAGCCAGTCGAAGTTAAAATCAAAGTTAAAGTCGTCCCAGTCAAAGTTGAGATCATCGAAGTCGAAATGAAGATCCAGACCCTCGAGCATCTTCAGGCTGTCCATGGCGAGGGCCATGCCCTGCATATTGATGTCCATGTCGAAGTCCTTGAGGGCTTCCAGGGCCTCCAAAGCCTTGAGGGCCTTCAGGCCTGCTAGCGCCTCAATACAGGAACTCTCTTTCTTCTGTTCTTTTTTATCGGTTTTTTCCTTGACCTGCTGGCCGGCAGAGACAAAGGCGATGCTGACAGTCACCACGAGCACGATGCTCAACCATTTGAACCGTTTCATCACGTCCTCCTCATAGGGTTCATCCGTTTCAATAGTGTAGACGAAAAATTCCCGGGAAAGGTTGAGCCCTGCGTGAGAAAACGAACAGAAACGGGCAAGATAATGATGAACCGGGAGAACAGGAAGGAGGGCGGCACCGGCGCCTCAAGGCCGGAACCGCCCTCTCCTGGATTTAGCGGAAGCGGAAGGTCATCTGCGGGATCTCATCCTTGATCTTGGGGACGATGATGCCTCCCAGGTTCTGCTGCCGGAGCATGGCGTTGAACGCGGGAAGATCGGTCGCGAGAATCGCTGCGAAGTGGGCGTTCTGCTCGGCCAGCCGCTCGTGTAGCAGGGCATGCACTTCGAGCTGCTGGGCCGTGGGCGCGAAGTCGACGTTCTCACCCACGTTGCCGGCCAGGACGGACAGCTTGCTGTACAGCTTGTGGGGATAGCGGAAGGACTTGGTGTCTCCCTCGGCGATGGTATGCTGGAAGAGCTCGTCCTCCACGGACCGGAGTTTCTTATCGAAGGCGTCGATGGCGTTGATCATGTCGCGGGCCTCTCCTCCTTCTTCGAGGACATCCTTCAGGTCGTAGCACTGCTTGCGCATCCACTCGAGCTGGCTGATCATGTCGGACGCGGTGTTGATGTCGCTGCGGATGGCGAGCTGCAGCTGTTCCGTGGCCTTGATGTCGGTCAAGGTGCCCACTGAGCGCGGATCCTTGATGACATCCAGGGTCTGCGTGTATTCCCGGTCCCCGACTTTGAGGGTCACGGTGTAGTCTCCTGGGGAAGCCGTGAATCCCGAGAAGCCTCCGAAGGTTCCCCAACTTATGATGGGATACCAGCCCTGGCGCTCCCACTGGAAGTGAAAGCGTTTTTCTTCCACGACCGTGGGATTGCCCGGAGGCTTGGTGCGCAGCTTGGCCTGGCGGGCGGGGTAATGGCGCAGGCTCCAGGTGGCGCGGTTGATGCCCTTGTTCCGGGTCCCACGTACGATATTCACCACCTCCCCCTGGGCATCACGGATGGTGATGCTCACCGGGCCTTTGGGGGCCTCTTTGAGGTAGTAGTTGATATTGGCCCGGGCCATGGCGCGGGGCCCGCCCGCGATGCTGTGCATGCGGTAGGTCGGGCGCGGCACGAAAAGGTGGGCGTCCGAGGCCAGCACCTCGTCGGTCAGCTGCTGGAGTGGGGTGATGTCATCCATGATCCAGAATCCGCGGCCGTAGGTGCCTAGAACCAGATCGTTAAAGTGTTCCTGTACCACCATGTGATGGACCGGGGCGTGGGGCAGGTTGTTCTGCAGCGGCAGCCATTTCCTGCCATCGTTGAAAGAGACATAGATTGCGTTCTCGGTCCCCAGATAGAGCAGCCCCTTGCGCACCGGATCTTCGTGCACCCAGTGGCAGTAGCTGAACACGCTCCGAGGGATGGTCGCGCTCAGCGACGTCCAGGTCCGGCCGTAGTCTGCGGTCTTATAAACGTAGGGATCGCGGCCGTTCATCTGGTGGAAGTCGACCGTCATGTAGGCAGTGCCGGCATCGTAGCGTGAGGGCTCGATGTTGCTCACGGTCCCCCACACGGGAAGGTTCGGGATGTTTCCGGTGACATTGGTCCAGTTTTGGCCGCCGTCGCGGGTGACATGAACGAGGCCGTCGTTGCTGCCGGCCCAGATCAGGCCTTCCTCGAGGGGAGATTCGGCCAGAGCAAAGACGACACACCCCATCTCCACGGCCAGGTTGTCCCGCGTCATGCCCCCGGAGGGCCCCAGCTTGGTCGGGTCGTTGGTGGTGAGATCGGGGCTTATGACCTTCCAGCTGCGGCCGGCATCCGTGGTCACATGCACGTGCTGGCTTCCCACATATACCTTGTTGTGGTCGTGCGGTGAGATATGGATGGGAAAGGTCCAGTTGAAGCGGTATTTGAGGGCGGTCCCATGGGATCCGTACAGGGACTCGGGCCAGACCTGCACGGTGTTGATGTGGCCCGTGGAGTAGTCGGCCCGCTGGAGCATGGCGTTGTAGCTCCCGCCCCACACGATGTTGGGATCCACGGGATCGGGCACGATGAATCCGCACTC